>NZ_JAIFJY010000029.1:0-47809 GCF_051835185.1 Klebsiella sp. K5-306 | reverse complement strand
GGGTCTGACGGCGCTTAGTGCTGAATTCACTATCGGCGAAGGTGAGTTGATGGCTCATGATGTCCCTCTGGGATGCGCTCCGGATGAATATGATGATCTCATATCAGGAACTTGTTCGCACCTTCCTTTGATGGTGTTGTAGTTGGTGATATTAGCATTATTTAGCGTCTTCAGAGTCAAATCTCCGCTCGCAGAGATTTGCCCTTCATTAAGAATGCCGTTGGCCGCGCTAATAGTGTTATTATAGCCATCGATTGTTGCTCTGTTGCGAACATAATTACTTTCAATATTTAGTGACTTCCCATAAATATAATAAACATTGTCTAAAGCATTACTTTTAATCGATAACGAGTTTTGACCAATGATATCACCCTCCTGATCCAATCTTCCGTTAGTGATAATCGTTACATCATTGCCGGAAATACGTCCTTTATTAAATATTACCCCCGAATTGATTTTTTCATCCTTTTTAGATTGCACGGTCAGAGTGGAATGACCCCGGAGCTCACCGGTGACTTTGAGTTTATCGCCGCTGAATTCGACGTAGGTTATATTGCCGCGCATTGAACCTGCGTTGTCAATATTGTTGGCGGAAACCGTTAACTGACCATCGGAAACGGTATTTGAGCCCTTACGGGTGGTGAGATTGCCCCCGCTGGCTACGGATAACAATTGCGTTCCCTTCATCGTGCCGGCGTTAACAAGATCGCCGGTCGCGCTGATGGCAATCTGTTTACTACTGGCAATTGTGCCTTCATTGGTCAGGGTGCCCACACTACTGACCTGCGTAATGTAAGCAGTACTATTAATTGTACCTGTATTTTTCATATCGCCTAAAGATGCCATTTTAGCCATAAGGCCGTTCGTGTTGATGGAACCTTCATTAATCAGTGAGCCAAAGCTGGTCATGGCGAGAGCGGTGTTTGCGGTAACGGTGCCTTTATTACGGACGCCGAGACCAAAGGTATTACCCACCATACTGATACTATTGGCCTTGATACCGCCCAGGTTGCTGATATCAATGCTGTATTCTGGAAAGATCATCTGCATAACCGTTGCTGTTTTACCCAGGGAGTTCATTTCCCCAGTCTGGTTATTATACGTAAAATTGCCCGCGCCGACGGCTGCACTGGCGGCGGTCACGGTGCCGTTAATCGCAATGGCATCCGCAAGCAGGGCGGCATAGTTAGTGGATGCGTTCATACCTTTATCACCGATGGTGATTTTCCCTTGCGTGACCGTATAGCTCTCAATTGCGCCGGTATCGCTCAGGTTGACCTGGCCTGTGGTAAGTATTGCGTTGTTGGTGTTGATAAAACTGCACCCGGAGCAGGTGATGCCGTTGGGGTTGGCGATCACGACATCGGCTTTTTGCCCGTTAACTTCGATAAAGCCCTGTAGGTTACTCATTTTATTGGAGGTGACTTCATTCAAAATAACGGAAGCGCTGCCGTTGGTCAGATTATTATTCTTTGCGATATTACCGTGAGTGCTGTGGTTCACGTCGCTGGCGCTATTGTTTAAAATAGTGCCGTTAGGGCCGACGTTGAATTCGCGATATAAGTTATGCGAGACGCCTGCGGCATTAGGCGCTTCAATATCAATAACATTTGCCCCTGACCTATGCGTATAGCTTGACGGGTCGGCATAAACAACGGATGAGCTTAGCGCTGCCGCCAGCGCAACATATGAAACCTTGAATTTAAACATGTAATTTATTCCTTTAAATATAAAAAAATGAATCAGTAAATAGCAGTAATGCGCGGATGAAAACTAATACCTCCACTGTAATGAAAAGCCCATATTCATGGCATCGCTATGAAAGTCATCAGGTTTACTGATAGGCGTGCCGATAAAAAAGTCATATTGCGTTGATGCTATTTCTCCACGGATCCCGCCGACTGCGCCAGAAAGGCTTTTCCCTTGCTGCGCGCGCTCGTTGCCGATGATTCTGCCGAAATCGAGGCCAAGATATAACTGCCGGTCGGCAGTAGGTATATTCCAGCTAAAATCGTTACGCCAGTACCAGCCCTGATTGGCCGATAGCGTATTTTCGCCGTCAAAACCGCGAATCGTCCAGCGATTGCCGATATTAAACTGGTTGTCCGAAGATAATATATCCGGGCTGAACTGGGCATGGAAACGCGGCATCCAGCTAAATTTATCGCCGGTTGCGGCAAACTGCATTAATGCCTGAATATCGGCATGCACGACGCGCGAATGGCGGCTGTATAAACCGGCTTTTTCCTCTGGCGTAGGCACGGAGCTGAGCCACGGAAGGCTGCGCTGAATACCCACGCTGGCGTCGACAATTTTATTGTTAAAATAGCGCTGGTGGCGCAGGGTAAATTCCCAGACCGGATTCTGTTTGCGCATAACGTAAAGCTCATCGCCGCCAAAAAAGTAGTGTGAACTGCTTTTCGCTATGCGCAGATCGGCGGTCGTTTTTTGCTGTCGGGTGTGTGAAAGCAGGCGGCTAAGGGTCGCGCTGTAATAACGGTTTTTACTTTTATAATCGATGCTTGACCATCTTCCTTTAAACAGCTGGCGGTACTGGCTGTAGGAGCCGTACATGCTCAATGACCAGTAACCAAAAGGTACGGAGTAGTAAAGGTTGCCGTTATGGTTGCCGTCGTTGTGCTGGTTGAATTCAACGTCGCCGCCTGCCGAGATGGACAGAATATCGTTCAGTGAGGATAAATCGTACAGGTACAGCGCGCCGCCGCCCTGATAGCGCCCGCTGGCGCGGCTACCGGCATCATCAAGCCAGGCGCCAACCTGCCACTGTTTATCCGTTACGCGGGCGATTTCAATATCGCTCTCGCCGATATGTTCCCCCGGCCGCAGTTTCATATGGGCGCTGGCGCCAGGCTGGCGTTGCAGGTTAGCCATCCCTTGTTCAAGATCGCTAAGGCGCAGGATCTTACCGGTATGCGTGGGCATCGAGGTCCACAGGTTCGTCGTGGCGCTATTCGGCGCAAAAGCAATATGCCCCGTTTTGCCATAAACAAGCGTTATCTTCAGAATGCCGCCTTCTAATGACTGGGACGGAACATCGATCAGGGAAGTGATATACCCTTGCGTTATCAGCTCATTTTGCAAAGCGGTCGTCAGCAGACGAATTCCTTCCACACCTAAACAATGGCCAATCGCCTGGGAGGCGATCTTTCCGAGGAGGGCGGTGGTTTTTGCTTTGTCCTCGGAAGCAATATCAACTTGCGTGATATATCTGCAGGTCGCTTCTTCGGGAAATATTAAAGTTTGCGTTTTTACATGGCTACGAGAGGATTGGTATTGCTGCTGATGGGGCATTAATGCGCTTTCACGGGCTTTATCCTGTTCAACCTGGTTTACCGTTGCGGCCTCAATACCCGCGCGGGCAGTAAAACAGGTGAGCAGATTTAAACACAAAATAATGGCCAGGCTGTTGGTATTAGTCCACATGAAGCAATATCCGTTTGTTTCATTGAGTGAGATTATTATTAATAGCTATGCGCGGTCGGAAATAGCCAGCGACGTATGGCAAGTCGATTGAAATATTATTTTTAAATAATTCATACTCCGGGGGGATTATTACGAGAGGCTGTATGCTAACGATGCCGTGGCGGTTTATCCATTCACCGGCCCCTGAATTCTTTGTGAAATATTTACTTCACGTTGTGAAGCTGACGCCTTGAGATGAAGTGATTGAAAGGGGAAGAGCTGCGGGCGCGCACGGTGATATCGTGCGCGCCGCAGAAGTTAGTGCAGAATTTTGGCGAGGAAGTCCTTGGCGCGTTCTGATTGCGGGTTAGCAAAAAACGCTTCTTTATCGGCGTCTTCGACTATTTTACCTTCATCCATAAAGATGACCCGGTTGGCGACCTTACGAGCAAAGCCCATTTCATGGGTAACCACCATCATGGTCATCCCTTCATTCGCCAGTTCAACCATAACGTCCAGCACTTCGTTAATCATCTCAGGGTCAAGCGCGGAAGTGGGTTCATCAAACAGCATGGCGATGGGGTCCATGCACAGCGCGCGAGCGATGGCCACGCGCTGCTGTTGGCCGCCCGAGAGCTGAGCGGGGAATTTTTCAGCATGGGCGGAAAGCCCCACGCGTTCCAGCAGCTTTAGCCCTTTTGCTCGAGAAGCTGCTTTATCGCGATTGAGCACCTTAACCTGCGCCAGGGTGAGGTTATCAATAATCGATAAGTGCGGGAACAGCTCGAAATGCTGGAATACCATCCCGACCCGCGAGCGCAGTTTGGCGAGATTGGTCTTTTTATCGTTGACGGTGGTGCCGTCGACGATGATTTGACCTTGCTGGATGGGCTCCAGGCCGTTGACGGTTTTAATCAGCGTTGATTTACCCGAACCCGAAGGCCCACAGACCACCACCACTTCGCCTTTTTTCACTTCCGTGGAGCAATCGGTCAGCACCTGAAAGTGACCATACCATTTTGAAACATTTTTCAGGGTAATCATTACACAGTCCTTTTCTTCAACCAGCTGACCAACAGCGATGCGCTGAGGCTAATAACAAAATATACGGCGCCTGCGAACAGCACCATCTCCACCTGGGTTCCGTCACGTTCGCCAATCGTCGAGGCGGTGCGGAAAAAGTCGGCCAGGCTCAGGACATAAACCAGCGAGGTATCCTGGAACAGGACGATGCCCTGAGTCAGCAGCAGCGGTACCATGGCGCGAAACGCCTGCGGCAGGATCACCAGCTTCATAGATTGCCAGTGGGTCATGCCCAGCGCCAGCGCAGCGCTGGACTGGCCGCGGGAGATACTCTGAATACCGGCACGAATGATTTCCGAGTAGTAAGCCGCTTCAAACATGGAAAAGGCGATCATCGCCGAAATCAGCCGGATATCGGTTTTCGGCGACAGGCCAAGCACGTTCTGCAGGAAACCCGGGACAATCAGATAAAACCACAGCAGTACCATTACCAGCGGAATAGAACGGAAGACGTTAACGTAAGTTTTGGCAAACCACGCCAGCGGCAGGAAACTCGACAGGCGCATCACGGCCAGAATCGTCCCCCAGACAATCCCGATAACAATCGCGGTCACGGTGATTTTTAACGTGATGACCAGTCCAGCCAGCAGGTATGGCATGGAAGGGATAATAGAACTCCAGTCAAAATCGTACATTATTTACCCCCCATATTGCCCGGCAGGCGGACCTTACGTTCGACCACGTACATGATCAGCATGATGACGGCGTTGATAAAGACGTAGGCGAGGGTGATGGCGGTAAACGATTCCCAGGCATGGGCCGAGTAGTCCAGCAGCTTACCCGCCTGCGCGGCCATATCGGCAAGTCCAATGGTGGAAGCGATGGCCGAGTTTTTCACCAGGTTCATCATTTCAGAGGTCATTGGCGGCACGATAACGCGGTAGGCGTTGGGCAGCAGCACGTAACGATAGGTTTGCGGAAGCGTCAGCCCCATCGCCAGCCCGGCATTTTTCTGGCCGCGCGGCAGGGACTGGATGCCGGAACGAACCTGTTCGCAGACGCGAGCGGCGGTAAATAATCCCAGACACAGCATCGAAGAAACGAAAAACTGAATATTAGGGTCCAGCTCGGACTTAAACCACATGCCGATATTTTCCGGCAGCAGTTCAGGCACCACCAGATACCAGGTGAAAAACTGCACGATAAGCGGAACGTTACGGAACAGCTCAACGTAACAGGTACCGATAGTCGAGAGTAGACGATTAGGGACGGTACGGAGAATACCGAATAGCGAGCCTACGAAGAAGGCGATAATCCAGGCCGTGACCGACAGCGTAACGGTGACCTGAAAACCACTCCATAGCCAGCCTAAATAGGTAGTATTGCCGAACGGGGCCTGTTGCAGGAATATCCCCCAGTTCCAGTCTATTGACATACATGACTCCTGGAAAAAAAAGGGTAGCAGCGCTACCCTCGAAGATTGTTGCTCAGCCTGTTTCGGTATTCGCGGCCGCTGGGGAACGACCAGCCGCCGTATAGTCTGTCCGCGCCGTAGCAACAATCGGGAGGGCAGGAGTTCCTGCCCCTTGTTTTTTTAATTAGTTAAGAGCTTTGTCGTTAGGTGATTTGAACAGCGCTTTCATTTCGTCAGAGAGTTCAAAATTCATATTCAGGTTTTTTGGCGGAATAGGATTTTTAAACCACTTGTCGAACCATTTTTCGGCTTCACCGGAGGTCTGCGCCTGGGCTACCGTCTCATCAACCAGCGTTTTGAACTGCGGATCGTCTTTACGCAGCATACAGCCGTAAGCTTCCTGAGATTGCGCCGTGCCGACGATCTCCCAATTATCCGGCTTCTTCGCCTTCGCCCGTTCGCCCGCCAGCAGCGCGTCATCCATCATAAAGGCCACCGCGCGTCCGCTTTCCAGGGTACGGAAAGAGTCGCCGTGATCTTTAGCACTGATAATGCGCATGTTCATTTTTTTCTCGTCATTCAGCTTATGCAGCAGAATTTCGGAGGTAGTTCCGGAGGTGACGACGACGGCTTTATCCTTCAGGTCCGGAAAGTCCTTAATCGCGCCGCCTTTTTTCACCAGCAGACGGGTACCGACAACGAAAATGGTGTCGGAGAAGGCCGCCTGTTTCTGACGTTCAAGGTTGTTGGTGGTGGAACCGCATTCGAAATCATAGGTACCGTTTTGCAGCAGCGGGATACGGTTTTGAGACGTAACCGGGATCAGCTTCACCTGCAGATCCGGTTTGTTTAGCTTTTTCTTGATGGCATCAACGATCGCATTTGAGTAGTCCTGGGAGTAGCCTACGACCTGCTGCTTGTTGTCATAGTAAGAAAATGGAACGGATGATTCACGGTGACCAACGACGATGACGCCGTTTTTGGCAATTTTATCCAGAGTGCTCTGGCCGGTGGTTGCTGCTGCGTCTTCTGCCTGCGCCGCGCCGGCGGTCAGTCCCATGACCAGCATTGCTGCGGCCAGTTTACGTAATTGCATATCCGACTCCTTATCCTCAGCGTCGTTAAACGCTATTGATACCCATTGTGAATGTGTGTGCTTTTTATGGCTGCCGTCTTTGTGTGCAGCATTTGTATGTGTTTGTTAGCATTTAGTTTGGCTTAATGTAAAGATTTTGCTGCTATATTGTTGGTTTTTGCGAGGCGCACCGCACCATTTAAAGGCAAAAATCCCCCATTGCACCAAAATAGCGCTGCCTGATGATCTGTGGTGGTGCAACCGGGTTGTACCCCTCAGGATCGCGTTGCTACAGGAATTTATTAAGCAATGGCCGTGCCAATATGCAACGAAAGGAAGAGATGACCGCGGCGACGAAAGCCGCCGCGGTAGAAGAGAAAGGAGGAATTATTGACGGCGCTGGCGCAGACTCATCAGCAGGGCGCCAAAACCGAACAGGATAGTTAACGCCCACAGCGGCCAGTTTCCCGTACGAGCGTACGGCGTCAGTCCTGTCGTTGGGGTCACTTTGCTGGTTAACACGGCGCGGGTGAACTGCGGGATCATTGCCTGAATTTCACCGCGCGGGCCGATGACCGCGGTGATGCCGTTATTGGTGCTACGCAGTAGCGGACGGGCCAGCTCCAGCGCGCGCATACGCGCCATCTGGAAATGCTGCCACGGGCCGATAGATTTGCCGAACCACGCGTCGTTAGAGATGGTTAGCAGAAAATCCGTGTCCGGGCGGAAGTTATCCCGCACCTGCTCGCCAAGGATGATCTCGTAGCAGATAGCCGCCGTCAGTCGCATGTTATGCGCCACCAGCTGCGGCTGTACGTACGGACCGCGGCTGAAAGAGGACATTGGCAGATCAAAGAATGGCGCCAGCGGACGCAGAATCGATTCCAGCGGCACAAACTCGCCAAACGGCACCAGATGGTTCTTGTTGTAGCGATTCTTTGAGTCGTAGCTGTACGGGTTATCTTTGCCCAGCGTAATAATGGTGTTGTAAGTATCGTAGCGATTACGCGCGTTCAGGCGCGCGTCGACGATGCCGGTAATCAGCGAGCTGTTTTTCGACCGCATCAGGTCATCCATCATACTGAGGAAGCGCTGCTGATTAATTTCCAGATCCGGTATCGCCGACTCCGGCCAGACGATCAGCTGCGATTTGCCCATATGCGGCTGGGTGAGATCCAGATAGGTTTTCAGGGTATTGAGTAGCTGATCCTGGTCCCATTTCATCGCCTGGGGGATATCTCCCTGTACCAGCGAAACCGTGGTCGCGCGCTCCGGCAGCAGCTGATACCACTGAATATAGCGCAGCGGGAAGGGCAGGGCGAACAGCACGCCGGCAGCGACCAGCGGCTTCCAGCTGCGCTGCACGATAGCCAGTATCAGCAAACCGCTGACGATCATCAGCAGGAAGTTAATCGCCTCGACGCCCATAACGGGCGCCAGCCCTTTGAGCGGACCGTCGATCTGGCTGTAGCCAAACTGTAACCACGGAAAGCCGGTCAGCACCCAGCCGCGCAGAAACTCGGTAACCTGCCATATCACCGGGGCGGCGATGGCAACGCGTACCCAGCTGGTTTTTGGCCACAGGCGCGAAAGAATACCGGCAAATAATCCGGTGTACAGAGAGAGATAGGCGGCAAGCAGAACGACCAGGAAAACGTTGACCGGCCCGGGCATACCGCCGAACTGCGCGATACTCACGTAGACCCAGTTAATACCGGAGCCGAACAGCCCTAAGCCCCAGAAATAGCCGATCGCGGCGCTTTGCACAGGACGGCGGTTGAGGGTTAAGCCCTGCAGGCCGATTAATGAAATAATCGCCGCCGGCCAGATGTCATAAGGTGAAAAAGCCAGCGTTCCGCTGGCTCCGAATAAAAGCGCCAGCAGCAGGCGTACGCGCTGGCGTTCAATGAGAGAGGCAAATACCATTTAGGTTAATCGTCCCGTTGGATTAGTCTTCCAGCTTCGGCTGCGGGGCATCATCAGGAAGCTTTACGTGTACCTGAATAATACGTCGGCTGTCGGCCATTGCGACCTTGAATTGGTAACCATCAATGTCGATAGACTCGCCGCGGGCAGGCAGATGACCAAAGGCCTGCATCACCAGACCACCGATGGTATCAACCTCTTCATCGCTGAAGTGGGTGCTGAAGGCTTCGTTGAAGTCTTCGATTGAGGCCAGCGCGCGTACCGTCCACGTATGGCGGCTCAGCTGACGGAAATCGATATCTTCTTCTTCGTCATATTCGTCTTCTATCTCACCGACGATCAGCTCAAGGATATCTTCAATGGTCACCAGACCCGAGACGCCGCCAAACTCATCGATAACGATAGCCATATGATAACGCTGGGAGCGGAACTCCTTCAGCATGCGGTCAACCCGCTTGCTTTCGGGCACGACAACCGCCGGGCGCAACACTTTTTCCATGCTGAAGGCTTCAGCATCGCTGCGCATAAACGGCAGCAGATCTTTGGCCATCAGAATCCCTTCGATGTGATCTTTGTCTTCGCTGATCACCGGGAAACGCGAGTGGGCGGATTCGATGATCACATCGAGGCACTCGTCCAGCGTCTGGTTGCGTTTCAGGGTAATCATCTGCGAGCGGGGGATCATGATGTCGCGGACGCGCTGGTCGGCGATATCCATTACCCCTTCGAGCATATCGCGCGTATCTTCGTCGATAAGGTCGTTTTGCCCGGAATCACGGATCAGCGCCAGCAGTTCATCACGGTTTTTCGGTTCCCCGTGAAAAAGCTGGCTGAGTAACAGGGAGAAGAATCCCTTTTTGCTGTTTACTGTGTCGCTACTGTGTGAATTGTCGTCGCTCATGGCGTCGTATGGGTTCTCATGTTGGTTAAATAGTCGCTCGTCACGCGTATACTCAGCGCCCGGCATAGCGGCCAGTCGCCGGCAAAGCCGGCAACAGGTTATTCCTTCTCGGCAATGTACGGATCCTCATAGCCCAGAGCAAGCATTATCTCCGTTTCGAGGGATTCCATCTCTTCCGCTTCTTCATCAATAATATGGTCATAGCCCAAAAGATGCAGGCTACCGTGGACGACCATATGCGCCCAGTGCGCCTCCAGCGGTTTACCTTGCTCTTGCGCTTCCTGCTCGACCACCTGACGACAGATGACCAGATCGCCAAGCAGCGGCATTTCGATGCCGGGCGGCGCTTCGAAGGGGAAAGAGAGCACGTTAGTCGGTTTATCTTTCCCACGATAGGTCAGGTTCAGCTCGTGGCTTTCCGCTTCATCAACCAGCCGAATCGTGAGTTCCGACTCCTCCTGGAACTGCGGAATAACGCTATCGACCCAGCGCTGAAACAGGGCTTCATCCGGCATTCCGCTGTTATCTTCGCAAGCCAGCTGTAAATCGAGAATGACCTGACTCATTTATGCTCCTGTTCCTGGGCTTCGCGTTTGCGCTCGGCGGCCAGCTCTGCTTTACGTTTCTGGTCTGCTTCTTCCCAGGCTTCATAGGCGTTAACGATACGGGCAACCACCGGATGGCGCACCACGTCTTCGCTATGGAAGAAGTTGAAGCTAATCTCATCGACTTCTGCCAGCACTTCAATTGCGTGGCGCAGGCCCGATTTGGTGCTGCGCGGCAGGTCAATCTGTGTGACGTCGCCGGTAATGACCGCCTTAGAGTTAAAGCCGATACGAGTCAGGAACATTTTCATCTGTTCGATGGTGGTGTTCTGGCTTTCATCAAGAATGATGAACGCATCGTTCAGCGTACGGCCGCGCATATAGGCCAGCGGCGCGACTTCAATCACGTTGCGCTCAATCAGCTTTTCAACTTTCTCGAAGCCGAGCATCTCAAACAGCGCGTCGTACAGCGGCCGCAGGTACGGGTCCACTTTCTGGCTCAGATCGCCGGGCAGGAAGCCCAGTTTTTCGCCGGCCTCAACCGCCGGACGGGTCAGAAGAATACGGCGGATCTCCTGGCGCTCCAGCGCGTCTACCGCTGCGGCGACCGCCAGGTAGGTTTTCCCGGTCCCGGCAGGGCCGACGCCGAAGGTAATATCATGGTCAAGAATATTGGCGATGTACTGCGCCTGATTCGGCGTACGCGGCTTAATCACGCCACGCTTGGTTTTGATATTCACGGCCTTGCCGTAATCCGGCACGCTTTCGGCGCTCTGCTCCAGCACGCGGGCTTCTTTGATCGCCAGATGAATTTGTTCCGGTTCAATATCCTGAATTTCGCCGCGCATCGGTGCGGTATCAACGTACAGACTGCGCAGGATATCCGCCGCTGCGGTGACGCAAATCGGCCGGCCGGTCAGTTTAAAGTGGTTGTCACGACGGTTAATCTCGATGCCGAGACGGCGTTCCAGCTGTTTAATGTTGTCATCAAACGGGCCGCACAGGCTCAGCAGACGGGCGTTGTCCGCGGGCTCAAGGGTGATTTCGCGAGTGTCTGTATTCAAACTGTTCCTCTTATACATTGATAGCCGGAGGGTAGCCGGTCAGGAAATTATTCACGTCATCGGAATATGGCGCAAGCATCGCTGTAGATATTGGGTTCAGGAGAGGAAATACAAGGCCTGCCGGAGCGGCAGGCCTGAACGGATTATGGCTGGTAGATGCCGACGCCCAAATCGTTTTCTTTACGGGTACGGGCAATCACCGACTCCGGGGTTTCCGCGATACGCAGACCCATTTCGTCCTCGGTGCGCACTACTTTACCGCGCAGGGAGTTTGTCCAGACGTCGGTGATCTCGACATCAACAAACTTACCGATCATCTCAGGCGAGCCTTCGAAGTTCACCACGCGGTTATTCTCGGTGCGGCCAGACAGCTCCATGATGCTCTTGCGTGAGGTACCTTCCACCAGAATGCGCTGCACGGTGCCGAGCATACGGCGGCTCCAGGCCATCGCCTGCTGGTTGATGCGCTCCTGCAGAATATACAGACGCTGCTTCTTATCCTCTTCCGGTACATCGTCGACCATATCGGCCGCCGGCGTTCCCGGACGCGCGGAGAAGATGAAGCTGTAGCTCATGTCGAAATTCACATCGGCAATCAGCTTCATGGTCTGCTCGAAATCCTGGGTGGTTTCGCCAGGGAAGCCGACGATGAAGTCGGAGCTGATCTGAATATCCGGACGCGCCGCGCGCAGTTTACGGATAATCGCTTTATATTCCAGCGCCGTATGGGTTCTGCCCATCAGGTTCAGCACGCGGTCGGAACCGCTCTGTACCGGCAGGTGCAGGAAGCTGACCAGCTCCGGCGTATCGCGGTAAACCTCGATGATATCGTCGGTGAACTCGATGGGGTGGCTGGTGGTAAAGCGGATCCGGTCGATACCGTCGATCGCCGCAACCAGACGCAGGAGATCGGCAAAGCTACCGGTGGTGCCGTCGTAGTTTTCCCCGCGCCAGGCGTTCACGTTCTGCCCGAGCAGGTTGACTTCACGTACGCCCTGAGCCGCAAGCTGGGCGATTTCAAACAGTATATCGTCGCTTGGGCGGCTCACTTCCTCACCGCGGGTGTAAGGCACCACGCAGTAGGTGCAGTACTTATTGCAGCCTTCCATGATGGAAACAAAGGCGCTTGGGCCTTCGGCGCGCGGTTCCGGCAGGCGGTCGAACTTTTCGATTTCCGGGAAGCTGATATCGACGACCGGGCTGCGGTTGCCTCGTACCGAGTTGATCATTTCCGGCAGACGGTGCAGGGTCTGCGGCCCAAAAATAATATCGACATAGTGGGCGCGCTGGCGAATATGATCGCCTTCCTGAGAAGCCACGCAGCCGCCAACGCCAATGATCAGGTTGGGGTTCTTCTCTTTTAACAGCTTCCAGCGTCCTAGCTGATGGAAAACTTTTTCCTGAGCCTTCTCACGGATTGAGCAGGTATTGAGCAGCAGCACATCCGCTTCTTCCGCCACTTCGGTGAGTTGATACCCGTGGGTGGCATCCAGCAGATCGGCCATCTTTGATGAATCGTATTCGTTCATCTGACAGCCCCAGGTTTTAATATGGAGTTTTTTTGTCATCGACTTGCTCATGCTTAATTAGGTATACCCAAAGTCAGCGTCTTCACCGGATGTTGCTCTGCAATGTGAAGGGTGACGGATATAAAGCCAGGATTGCAGGGCGCGTATTGTAATGCTTTGACCGCGCCCTGACCAGTACGACCGTAATCACCGCAAGCCGAATAAAAATCCGGTAAACTGAGGAGATTCGGGTTTAAGGATAATAGCCATGACAATTCATGCAACAGATGTCGTTATCGTTGGCGGCGGGATGGTCGGCGGCGCCCTGGCGCTAGGCCTGGCGCAGCAGGGCTTTACGGTGACGGTCATTGAAAAAAACGCGCCGCCGGCTTTTGACGCTTCTTCCACGCCTGACGTGCGTATTTCGGCGATCGGCGCCTCATCGGTAGGGCTGCTGAGAGGCCTGGGGGTCTGGGATAGCGTGCGGTCCATGCGCGCCCATGCCTATCGCCAGCTCGAGACCTGGGAGTGGGAAAGCGCGCATGTGGTGTTTAACGCCGCGGAGCTGAAGCTGCCGGAACTGGGCTATATGGTAGAGAATAACGTCCTGCAGCGTGCCCTATGGCAGGCGCTGGAGACCCACGAGAACATCACCCTGCGGGTGGGCACATCGCTTCAGGAGATGCGTCGCGCAGAGACGCACGCTTCGGTCACGCTGACCGATGGCAGCCAGCTTGATGCGCGGCTGTTGGTGGGCGCGGACGGCGCCAGTTCACAGGTGCGGCAGCTAGCAGGAATCGGTATCCATGCCTGGCAGTACCAACAATCCTGTATGTTGATCAGCGTGCAGTGCGCGGAGGATCCCGGCGATAGTACCTGGCAGCAGTTTACCCCTGCGGGGCCACGGGCGTTTTTACCGCTGTTCGATCATTGGGCTTCGCTGGTGTGGTACGACACGCCGGCGAGGATTCGCCAGCTGCAGGGCATGAGCATGGCTCAGCTACAGCAGGAAATTAATCACCACTTCCCGGCGCGGCTGGGAGAGATGACGCCGCTAAGCGCGGGCGCGTTTCCGCTGACCCGTCGCCATGCATTGCAGTATGTCAAACCTGGGCTGGCGCTGGTGGGCGATGCTGCGCACACCATTCATCCGCTGGCGGGGCAGGGGGTCAATCTGGGCTATCGCGATGTCGATGCGCTGCTGGATGTCCTGGCCAGGGCAAAAGCCCACGGCGAAGAGTGGGCCAGCCTACCGGTGCTCAAGCGCTACCAGACGCGCCGTCAGGCGGACAACTTTATTATGCAGTCGGGGATGGATCTGTTTTACGCCGGATTTAGCAACGATTTGCCACCGGTGCGGATACTGAGAAATATTGGGCTGATGGCGGCCGAGCGCGCTGGCGGACTGAAGCGTCAGGCGTTGAAATACGCGTTGGGGTTGTAACGTTGAGCGGCCCGGCTGCCGTAGATGCGGCCGGGTCGGGAAGTTCCGCCGGTATCGCCGAAATACCAGAACGCAAAAAGCTCGCCGAAGCGAGCTTTTTGCTATTTATTGGCTGGGGTACGAGGATTCGAACCTCGGAATGCCGGAATCAGAATCCGGTGCCTTACCGCTTGGCGATACCCCAATTTTATTTTGGCTATCTTGTGCTGAAGTCAGACTTAATCACAGCCTGGAGAGACTTCAACAAGCGCTCCTCTGAAGCGAGCGTCTTTTGAAATTGGCTGGGGTACGAGGATTCGAACCTCGGAATGCCGGAATCAGAATCCGGTGCCTTACCGCTTGGCGATACCCCAATTTCTTTCTGGATTTATCGAACTGAATCAATAATTCCTTGATATGGTGGCTACGACGGGATTCGAACCTGTGACCCCATCATTATGAGTGATGTGCTCTAACCAGCTGAGCTACGTAGCCAGATACGTATTCTATTTTCGATGGCTGGGGTACCTGGATTCGAACCAGGGAATGCCGGTATCAAAAACCGGTGCCTTACCGCTTGGCGATACCCCAATACCGTCGCGGTGAACCGCAAACATCGAAAATATGGCTGGGGTACCTGGATTCGAACCAGGGAATGCCGGTATCAAAAACCGGTGCCTTACCGCTTGGCGATACCCCAACAAAAAACTTTTACTTACAACGCGAACGAGTAAATGGTGCGGGAGGCGAGACTTGAACTCGCACACCTTGCGGCGCCAGAACCTAAATCTGGTGCGTCTACCAATTTCGCCACTCCCGCAAAAAAGATGGTGGCTACGACGGGATTCGAACCTGTGACCCCATCATTATGAGTGATGTGCTCTAACCAGCTGAGCTACGTAGCCATCTTTTTTTTCGCGTTACCTTATCGGCGTTGCGGGGCGCATTATGCGTATTGAGCTTTGAAGCGTCAACCTCTTTTTCATTGAAAATGGGCTGAAAGTAACTGTTTGGTTAGGTTGCGAACAGCGTGGCGCAATAATCGGCAATTATTGGTTATTTATCGTTTTTAGCGGCTTAAATAAGGCTCAAAGTAAAAACGGACTCCGAAGAGTCCGTTTGGCAAAAAACGAGGCTTAGTAGGCCGACTGGTGTACGCCCACCGCGCGTCCGGACGGATCGTTCATTTTTTTGAAAGATTCATCCCACTCGATCGCTTTTGCGGAGGAGCAGGCGACGGACGGGCCGCCAGGCACGCATTCTGCGGCGCTCGGTACCGGGAAGAGCTCTTCAAAGATCTCACGATACAGATAGGCTTCTTTCGACGATGGCGTGTTGTACGGGAAGCGGAAGCTGGCCGTTTCCAACTGCTGATCGGAAATTTGTTCAGCGGCCACCTCTTTTAAGGTGTCGATCCAGCTGTAACCGACGCCGTCAGAGAACTGCTCTTTCTGCCGCCAGGCGACGCTTGCTGGCAGATAAGATTCAAAACATTCGCGCAGAATATGTTTTTCCATTTTACCGTTGCCGCACATTTTATCCTGCGGGTTGATACGCATTGCCACATCAAGGAACTTCTTATCGAGGAACGGCACGCGGGCTTCAACGCCCCAGGCGGACATCGCCTTGTTCGCACGGGCGCAGTCGAACATGTGCAGCGCCTGCAGTTTGCGTACGGTCTCTTCGTGCAGCTCTTTGGCGTTTGGCGCTTTATGGAAATAGAGATAGCCGCCGAACACTTCATCAGAACCCTCGCCGGAGAGCACCATTTTGATGCCCATCGCTTTGATTTTACGCGACATCAGATACATCGGCGTCGAAGCGCGGATGGTGGTGACATCGTAAGTTTCAATGTGATAGATAACATCGCGAATCGCGTCCAGCCCTTCCTGGACCGTAAAGTGGATCTCGTGATGCACGGTACCCAGATGGTTAGCCACTTCCTGCGCGGCTTTCAGATCGGGGGCGCCTTCCAGCCCAACGGCGAAAGAGTGCAGCTGCGGCCACCAGGCTTCGGATTTTTCCTGATCCTCGACGCGGCGGGCGGCAAATTTCTTGGTGATAGCGGAAATTACCGATGAGTCCAGGCCGCCGGAGAGCAGTACGCCGTACGGAACATCGGACATCAGGTGGCTTTTCACCGACTCTTCCAGCGCCTGACGCAGTTCGTTTTTGTCCGTGACGTTGTCTTTCACCGCGTCATAGTCGAACCAGTCGCGCTGATAGTACTGGCGAATTTCGCCATCTTTGCTCCACAGGTAGCTGCCTGCCGGGAACTCTTTAATCGTGCGGCAGACCGGTACCAGCGCTTTCATTTCCGAAGCGACGTAGAAGTTGCCGTGTTCGTCGTGGCCCATATACAGCGGGATAATCCCGATGTGGTCGCGACCAATCAGGTACGCGTCTTTTTCACTGTCGTAGAGCGCGAAAGCAAACATTCCCTGCAGATCGTCGAGGAAGTCCGGACCTTTTTCCTGATACAGCGCGAGGATGACTTCGCAGTCGGAACCGGTCTGGAAGGCATAGCGATCGCCGTATTCCGCGCGCAGCGCCTGGTGGTTGTAGATTTCCCCGTTGACGGCGAGCGCGTGCGTTTTTGCGGCATTATACAGCGGCTGTGCGCCGGCGTTCACGTCAACGATTGACAGGCGTTCATGCGCCAGAATGGCTTTATCGCAGGCATAGACGCCGGACCAGTCCGGACCGCGGTGGCGCATCAGGCGGGAGAGTTCCAGTGCCTTTTTACGCAGCTCGCCTGCGTCAGTTTTAATATCCAGTACGCCAAAAATCGAACACATAGCCTTCTCCGTTACCCTGTCTTATTTGATGTTGTGCAGGCTTCGTCTCGTTGCGAAGCCCTGGTGCGTGCTTAAGAAAATGCCGCAAAGGGGCGGAGGGCGCAAGGGTTTTACGGCTGGAAAAGGAAATAATGCAATGACGATTGCTGAATAGTGAAAAAAGAGCATGTTTTAAGCGCTTTCATTGAATGATATTTAATAATGAGGCTTTTTTATTAGATGAAGGGCTTTTTTGGGGCTTTAAAAGAGAAAAACCACGTCATGAGACGTGGTTTTATTCAGAAAATATCAATTTCCGCAACGGAAGGGTAAATCCATGAGGGGCGGAACGGCATGCTGTCGATATCATCGAGCGTGGCAACGCCCGAAAGCACCAGGATAGTTTCCAGACCGGCCTGGAAGCCCGCCAGAATATCCGTGCGCAGATTATCGCCGACGATAACCGTTTGTTCCGAATGCGCCTGCATTTTATTCAGCGCGGAGCGGATGATCCACGGGCTTGGTTTACCGACATAGAACGGCTTACGCCCGGAGATTTTCTCGATGCCGGCGCACAGCGCGCCGCAGGCCGGATAGTAGCCGCGGCCGTGCGTATCCGGGTTAGTGGCGATAAAGCGCGCGCCGTTGGCGACAAAAAAAGCCGCTTTATGCATCATCTCCCAGTTAAAGGATCGGGTCTCACCGACGATAACGAAATCAGGATTGACGTCAGTGATGGTAAAGCCGGCTTTGTACAGTTCGTGAATCAGCGCGCCTTCGCCGACCACATAGGCTTTTTTACCTTCCTGACGGCGCAGAAAATCCGCCGTGGCCATCGCTGAGGTATAAAAGGCGGTATCAGGGACATCAATTCCGGCGGTCGCAAAGCGGTTCGCCAGGTCCTGGCCAGTCTGCGAAGGGTAGTTAGTCAGCATCACCAGCGGCATCTCTTTTTCGAGAATGCGCTTGATGAATTCGGCGGCGCCCGGTACGGCCACATTGTCGTGCATCAGCACGCCGTCAATATCACAAATTACGTTTTGAATGGTCATGGACTGTCCGACATCGTTAAAGAAAGGCGAAACTATAAAGCGGCTTTAGCTTTCCAGCAAACGCTGGAGCAGGATCCCGTTAAGCATCGCGCGCTTGACCAGAGCAAAAGCGCCGATGGCAGAACGATGATCGAGCGTAGAACGGACCACCGGCAGATTTTTACGGAATGCCTTCAGCGCCTGGGTGTTAATGCAGCCTTCAATAGCCGGCAACAGCACTTTTTCCGCTTCGACGATCTCACCGGCAATCACCACTTTTTGCGGATTAAACAGGTTAATGGCGATGGCGATAGTTTTACCCAGATGACGGCCAACGTGCTCGATCACCTCGCAGGCCAGCGCATCGCCTTTATTCGCGGCTTTACAGATTGTTTTGATCGTACAGTCATCGAGGGAGATTTTGCTCTGATAACCCTGTTCCAGCAGATGACGAACGCGATGTTCAATTGCCGCGTTGGCGGCGACGGTCTCCAGACAACCGAAGTTACCGCAGTGGCAGCGCTCGCCTAAGGGGTCGACCTGAATATGGCCGATTTCGCCGACGTTACCGTTACGGCCAATAAAAATCCGCCCGTTGGAGATGATCCCCGCGCCGGTTCCGCGGTGTACGCGCACCAGAATGGAGTCTTCGCAGTCGTGGCTCGCACCGAAGTAGTGCTCCGCCAGCGCGAGGCTACGGATATCGTGACCGACAAAACAGGTGACCTTAAACTTTTTTTCCAGCGCTTCGACCAGACCCCAGTTTTCAACCTGGATGTGCGGCATGTAGCGAATGACGCCGCTTTCCGGATCGACCAGTCCCGGCAGGATCACCGAGATGGCGATCAGTTCGCGGATTTTACGCTGGCAGCGCTCCATAAAGGCGGCAATGATATTTAGCAGCGCGTGTTCCAGGGTTTCCTGGGTTCTTTCCGGCAGCGGGTAGTGCTCTTCTTCAAGCGTTTTGCTGCTCAAATCATAGAGCGTCAGGGTGGCGTCATAGCGGCCCAGGCGTACACCGATGGCGTGGAAGCTGCGGGTTTCCGCAACGATGGAGATAGCGCGGCGGCCCCCGGTGGAGGCCTGCTGATCGACTTCTTTGATCAGCCCGCGTTCAATAAGCTGACGCGTAATTTTCGTTACGCTGGCAGGGGCAAGCTGGCTTTGTTCCGCAATCTGGATACGCGAGATGGGGCCGTGCTGATCGATGAGCCGATAAACGGCCGCGCTGTTCAGCTGTTTTACGAGATCGACGTTACCAATTTGAGCCTGTCCGCCTGCTGTCATACTTTACTTACTCAGTGACGACCTCGTTACCATTAACGATGGTCTTGGTGATTTTATAGTCGCGGGTAAATGCGGTCAGGTTAGCGACCATCCCCGGGGCAATGCAGCCCAACTGTTTGTCTACGCCAATCGCACGGGAAGGGTAGAGCGTTGCCATACGTAACGCTTCGTCCAGCGCGATGCCGCAATGCTCAACGAGGTTACGCACCCCTTCAATCATGGTCAATGAAGACCCGCTGAGGGTACCGTTCTCATCTACGCACAGGCCGTTCCGGTAGTATATTGTTTTACCAGCAAAAATGAACTGCTCAATATTGGCGCCTGCCGGAGCCGTTGCATCAGTAACGAGACACAGCTTATCGCCTTTCAGGCGTTTAGCGAGGCGAACGTTAGCGTAATCGACGTGCATACCATCGACGATAATACCGCAGTAGACATCCGGCTCGTCGAAAATCGCGCCGGCGAGACCCGGTTCGCGGCCGGTGATATACGGCATGGCGTTAAACAGATGGGTAGCGAAAGTGATGCCGGAGCGGAAGCCGACTTTTGCCTCTTTGAGCGTCGCGTTGGAGTGACCGGCGGAAACGATGATGCCTGCCGCGACCAGTTTACGGATAACTTCTGGTTCCACGCGTTCCGGCGCCAGGGTGATTTTGGTGATGACATCCGCGTTTTGACACAGGAAATCGACCAGCGCGGCATCCGGCTTACGTACGTAGTCCGGATTGTGGGTGCCTTTTTTAACAATATTCAGCCACGGGCCTTCAAGATGCAGACCCAGGGCCTGGTGAGGATGTTTTTGCAGGTATTCACGCATCACGCGCACGCCCTGTTTCATCAGATCATCGCTGGCGGTAATCAGGGTGGGCAAATAGCTGGTGCAGCCGGAGCGTTCATTGGCTTTCTGCATAATTTCCAGCGTTTCAACGGTCACCGCGTCCGCCGTGTCGTTAAACTGCACGCCGCCGCAGCCGTTAAGCTGGACGTCGATAAAACCGGGGGCAAGGATTGCACCATCAACCGAGCGCTGTTCGATACCGGTTGGCAGCTCTGTTTGAGGACAGATACGTTCGATAAGGCCATTGGCGATAACAATCGCATGGTCATCCAGAATTTCATGACCGGTATAAATCCGGCCTTGGGTTAATGCATACATTACGACCCCCGGTTATCAAAAATGATTGTCCCGCGGGGGCAGCCGCGGGACGAGACTACATTACAGACCTTTGATGTTTTCAGCTTCTAATTCGTTGAAATATTTCAGGGTCTTAACTTTTAGTTCCATGGTGGACGGCTCATCGCAGACCACAACGGCTTTCGGATGCAGCTGCAGACAGGTAATAGTCCACATATGGTTAACGTTGCCTTCAACCGCCGCCTGCAGCGCCAGCGCTTTCTGATGGCCCAGCACCAGAATCATCACTTCTTCCGCGTCCAGCAGGGTCCCCACGCCAACGGTCAGCGCGTACTTCGGCACCTGATCAACGTCGCCGTCGAAGAAGCGGGAGTTCGCTACGCGAGTATCGTGGGTCAGGGTTTTAATACGCGTGCGTGAAGCCAGAGAAGAGGCTGGTTCGTTAAAAGCGATGTGGCCATCGTTACCCACGCCGCCCATAAACAGGTGGATTTTACCGTAAGAACGAATTTTTTCTTCATAACGACGGCATTCTGCATCAATATCCGGCGCGTTACCATTCAGCAGATTAATATTTTCCGCCGGGATATCAACGTGATCAAAGAAGTTGCGGTGCATAAAGCTATGATAGCTTTCCGGGTGATCTTTCGGCAGACCAACGTACTCATCCATGTTGAAGGTCACAACATGCTTAAAACTAACCTGGCCTGCTTTGTGCATCTCAACCAGCGCTTTGTAAGCGGTCAGAGGCGTACCGCCGGTAGGCAGACCGAGGACAAACGGACGGTCTGCAGTCGGTTTGAACGCGTTGATGCGGTTAACGATATGCCGGGCAGCCCATTTACCGACTTGTTCAGCAGTTACCAGGGGGATCAGTCTCATTGTTCACCTCAATAGTTAAATTAGAACCTGGCGGATTGGCGCCAGCATACTAGTAAGAGTATTGCAGTTACTGCGCCGACCGGGGTCAATCCGTGTTGATTTTTTGAATGATAAAATAAGTTTTCGTTGTTAGCCAGTCAAAGGCGGAGGTGAATACGATATTTGGTGACTATTGTCACAAAAAATAGCCATTTAATTTGCGAGACGAATTAATTTTTCAGACACTTTGCAGGTAAGTTAAAAATTTAACCAGGTTACACAATAATAAAGTGGCTTTAATGAGCCTCAACGGGGTCTCATAGGGGGAATAAGATGAATATTTTAGGTTTTTTCCAGCGACTCGGTAGGGCGTTACAGCTCCCTATCGCAGTGCTGCCGGTCGCGGCGCTGCTGCTGCGATTCGGGCAACCCGATCTGCTTAACATTTCGTTTATCGCGCAGGCGGGCGGGGCAATCTTTGATAACCTGGCGCTGATTTTCGCTATCGGTGTTGCATCCAGCTGGTCAAAAGACAGCGCCGGTGCCGCAGCGCTGGCGGGGGCTGTAGGTTACTTCGTATTGACTAAAGCGATGGTCACCATCAACCCGGCCATCAACATGGGCGTCCTGGCAGGTATCATTACCGGTCTGGTCGGCGGCGCCGTGTATAACCGCTGGTCGGGCATCAAACTGCCTGACTTCCTGAGCTTCTTCGGCGGCAAACGCTTTGTGCCGATCGCAACCGGCTTCTTCTGTCTGGTACTGGCAGCCATCTTCGGCTACGTCTGGCCGCCGGTGCAGAACGCCATCCATGCTGGTGGTGAATGGATTGTCGGCGCGGGCGCGCTCGGCTCCGGTATCTTTGGTTTCATCAACCGTCTGCTGATCCCGACGGGTCTGCACCAGGTGCTGAACACCATCGCCTGGTTCCAGATTGGTGAGTTTACTAACGCTGCTGGCGCGGTATTCCACGGTGATATCAACCGCTTCTATGCCGGTGACGGCACCGCGGGGATGTTCATGTCCGGCTTCTTCCCGATCATGATGTTCGGTCTGCCGGGCGCGGCGCTGGCGATGTACTTCGCGGCGCCTAAAGAGCGTCGTCCTATGGTCGGCGGTATGCTGCTGTCGGTTGCCATCACCGCATTCCTGACCGGTGTGACTGAGCCGCTGGAATTCCTGTTCATGTTCCTGGCGCCGCTGCTGTATCTCCTGCACGCTATCCTGACCGGCATCAGCCTGTTCGTTGCGACGGCGCTGGGTATCCATGCGGGCTTCTCTTTCTCTGCAGGCGCTATCGACTATGTTCTGATGTACAGCCTGCCGGCAGCCAGCAAGAACGTCTGGATGCTGATTGTGATGGGTGTTGTCTTCTTCGTTATCTACTTCCTGCTGTTCAGCGCGGTAATCCGCATGTTCAATCTGAAAACGCCGGGTCGTGAAGATAAAGTGGATGATGTGGTCACTGAAGAAGCCAACAGCAATACCGAAGAGGGCTTAACCCAGCTGGCGACCAACTACATTGCGGCGGTTGGCGGTACTGATAACCTGAAAGCGATCGATGCCTGCATTACCCGCCTGCGCCTGACCGTTGCGGACTCCGCGCTGGTAAACGATGCGGCCTGTAAGCGTCTCGGTGCTTCCGGTGTGGTTAAACTGAACAAGCAGACCATCCAGGTTATCGTCGGTGCGAAAGCCGAATCCGTCGGTGATGAAATGAAGAAAGTGGTTGCCCGCGGCCCGGTTGCCGCAGCAGCAGCGACTTCAAACAGCGCGCCCGCAGCCGCTCCGGCCGCTAAACCGCAGGCCGTCGCTAACGCGAAAACCGTCGAAGCGCTGGTTTCGCCGATTACTGGCGACATTGTGGCCCTGGAGCAGGTGCCGGATGAAGCCTTCGCCAGCAAAGCTGTCGGCGACGGCGTGGCGGTGAAACCGACCGATAAGATTGTTGTTGCGCCGGCAGCGGGCACCGTAGTGAAGATTTTCAACACTAACCATGCTTTCTGTCTGGAGACGGAAAACGGCGCGGAAATCGTCGTCCATATGGGTATCGATACCGTTGCGCTTAACGGCCAGGGCTTTAAACGCCTGGTGGAAGAGGGCGCGGAAGTGAAAGCGGGTCAGCCGATTCTGGAACTGGATCTTGAGTTCCTGAACGCTAACGCACGTTCGATGATTAGCCCGGTCGTATGCAGCAACAGCGACGACTACAGCGCGCTGGTTATCCAGGCAACCGGCAAGGTTGTAGCGGGCCAGACGCCGTTGTACGAAATTAAAGGCAAATAAGACTCCTGAGTGGCGTTTATGCCTCGGCGGCGCAGCGAAACCTGCGCCGCTTTTTTTTACCGCAAACAACCCCATAATCTCCTTCTGATACGTATTTTGCGTAACTAATAGTTGTCTCTACGCCCTGCTTGTAAGATCATGTGCCGTTATACGTTGTTTACGCTTTGAGGAACCCACGATGAGTGAGGCAGAAGCCCGCCCGACTAACTTTATTCGTCAGATCATTGATGAAGATCTGGCTACTGGTAAGCACACCACCGTTCATACCCGTTTTCCACCGGAACCGAACGGCTATCTGCACATTGGCCACGCAAAATCCATTTGCCTGAACTTTGGTATCGCTCAGGATTACCAGGGCCAATGCAACCTGCGTTTCGATGACACCAACCCGGTGAAAGAAGATATCGAATACGTTGAGTCGATTAAAAACGACGTGCAGTGGTTAGGTTTCCACTGGTCCGGGGATGTTTGCTACTCGTCTGATTATTTCGATCAGCTGCACCAGTATGCGGTTGAATTAATCAATAAAGGCCTGGCCTACGTTGATGAACTGTCAGCAGATGAGATCCGTGAGTACCGCGGCACCCTGAAAGAGCCGGGTAAAAATAGCCCGTATCGCGATCGCAGCGTGGAAGAGAACCTGGCGCTGTTTGAAAAAATGCGTAGCGGTGGATTTGCCGAGGGTAAAGCCTGCCTGCGCGCGAAAATCGATATGGCTTCGCCGTTTATCGTGATGCGCGATCCGGTACTGTACCGTATTAAGTTTGCCGATCACCATCAGACCGGAAGCAAGTGGTGCATCTACCCGATGTACGACTTTACCCACTGCATCAGCGATGCGCTGGAAGGAATTACCCACTCTCTGTGTACTCTCGAGTTTCAGGATAACCGCCGCCTGTACGATTGGGTGCTGGATAACATCAGCATTCCCGTGCATCCGCGTCAGTATGAATTCTCGCGCCTCAACCTTGAATACACCGTGATGTCCAAGCGTAAGTTGAATCAGCTGGTGACGGAAAAACACGTCGAAGGCTGGGATGACCCGCGTATGCCGACCATTTCCGGCCTGCGCCGTCGCGGCTATACCGCAGAGTCTATCCGTGAGTTCTGCAAACGCATCGGCGTGACCAAGCAGGACAACACTATCGAAATCGCTGCCCTGGAATCCTGCATCCGCGAAGATTTGAACGAAAATGCCCCGCGTGCCATGGCCGTTATCGACCCGGTTAAGCTGGTGATCGAAAACTATCCGCAGGGCGGCAGCGAAATCGTCACTATGCCGAATCATCCCAATAAACCGGAGATGGGTAGCCGCGAGGTGCCGTTCAGCGGCGAAATCTGGATCGATCGCGCCGACTTCCGCGAGGAAGCGAACAAGCAGTACAAGCGTCTGGTGCTGGGCAAAGAAGTTCGCCTGCGCAATGCTTACGTCATCAAAGCGGAGCGCGTGGAGAAAGATGCGGAAGGCAATATCACCACGATTTTCTGTACCTATGATGCCGACACCCTGAGCAAAGATCCGGCCGACGGCCGCAAGGTGAAGGGCGTGATTCACTGGGTGAGCGCGGCGCACGCGCTGCCGGTCGAAATCCGTCTGTACGATCGCCTGTTCAGCGTACCGAACCCGGGCGCGGCGGAGGATTTCCTCACGGTGATGAACCCGGAATCGCTGGTTATCAAACAGGGTTTTGCCGAGCCAAGCCTGGTGCAGGCGCAGCCGGAAAAAGCGTATCAGTTCGAGCGCGAAGGGTATTTCTGCCTGGATAGCCGCTATGCAACCGCAACCAATCTGGTGTTTAACCGCACCGTCGGTCTGCGCGATACATGGGCAAAAGCCGGCGCGTAATTCTCCGCCGCGAAGGACAACGCCGCTTACAGCGGCGTTTTTTTTATTCAGAATCAGAGAATTAAAATCTCATATTTTCGCGATGCGAATTAATCTTGTTTACAGATTGTAATAAACGCGATTTTTAACCCTTTCTCTTTATCCCCTGGAAATATGTAATCGCTTCCATTTCTCTTAATTTTGTCAGTTTTTGCAAGCACTTCCCCCGCTAAATGTGTGACTTCTAAGACTGAAACAAAAAGACATAAATTATGTGCGCTTTGTCATAATCTTCATCTTTGGTCGGCGAAAGAGATTGATAATTCGCGTCACGAAAAATAGTCTATAGCCAGTGGTTATGCGAATTTTTACCGCACCACTTTTAAAGTATTTTTATTTTATTTTTTTGCGTGTTGCCCTGGTAACCGCACTTTTAAAACGTCAAAGAGGATATGCATATGCGTACGTTTAGTGGCAAACGTAGTACGCTGGCGCTGGCTATTGCCGGTGTCACAGCCCTGTCAGGATTTGCAATGGTGCCGGATGCAAAAGCAGAAGGGTTCATTGATGATTCAACATTAACCGGCGGCATCTATTACTGGCAACGTGAACGCGACCGTAAAGATGTCACCGACGGCGACAAATATAAAACTAACCTGTCGCACTCTACCTGGAACGCCAACCTCGACTTCCAGTCCGGCTACGCCGCCGATATGTTCGGCATTGACGTTGCTGCCTTTACCGCCATCGAAATGGGCGAAAGCAGCGAGAGCGGTCACCCGAACGAAATCGCTTTCTCCTCGCGCAATAAAACCTACGACGAAGACTATTCCGGCGATAAGAGCGGGATCAGCCTGTATAAAGCTGCCGCAAAATTTAAATTTGGTCCGGCGTGGGCGCGCGCGGGCTATATTCAGCCAACCGGCCAAACGCTGCTGGCTCCGCACTGGAGCTTTATGCCCGGCACCTATCAGGGCGCGGAAGCCGGCGCTAATTTTGACTATGGCGACGCGGGCGCGCTGAGTTTCTCCTATATGTGGACGAACGAGTATAAAGCGCCGTGGCATATTGAAATGGATGAGTTCTACCAGAACGATAAGAAAACCAAGGTGGATTACCTTCACTCTCTCGGCGCCAAATATGATTTTAAAAACGACCTGGTGCTGGAAGCGGCATTTGGTCAGGCTCAGGGTTACATCGACCAGTATTTTGCCAAAGCCAGCTATAAATTTGATGTTGCAGGCACGCCGTTAACCACCAGCTATCAGTTCTACGGCACCCGCGATAAAGTCAGCAACGGCGGGGCTAACGATATTTATGACGGCACCGCGTGGCTGCAGGCATTGACCTTTGGCTATAAGGTGGCCGACGTGCTGGACCTGCGTCTGGAAGGAACCTGGGTTAAAGCTGACGGCCAGCAGGGCTACTTCCTGCAGCGTATGACGCCAACCTACGCCTCTTCTAACGGTCGTCTGGATATCTGGTGGGATAACCGCTCGGACTTCAACGCCAACGGTGAAAAAGCGGTGTTCTTCGGCGCGATGTATGACATGAAGAACTGGAACATGCCGGGCTGGGCCTTTGGCGCATCTTATGTCTATGCCTGGGATGCGAAGCCGGGCAGAATGTCCTCGCCTGATGCCTACTACAACCCGGATAAACGCCTGGAAGAGTCCGCCTATAGCCTGGACGCCATGTATACCGTTCAGGAAGGGCGCGCGAAGGGCACGCTGTTCAAACTCCACTTTACGCAATACGACAACCACTCCGATATCCCGAGCTGGAGCGGCGGTTACGGTAACATCTTCCAGGATGAGCGCGACGTGAAGTTCATGGTTATCGCACCGTTCACCATTTTCTGATGCCTGAGCGGCGGGCGTGAGCCTGCCGCAATATCCCGAGGTTATTTATGAAGAAGTTACTGCTTGTCGCCATTATGGCAACAGGTCTGGTTGCCTGTACGCAGTCGCCAGCGCCGAAAGAAGACTCAAAGTTGAGAGACGCCTACAGCGCCTGCATTACTAGCGCGGAGGGGAACCCGGATAAGGTTGAAGCCTGTCAGAGCGTACTGAACGTGCTTAAGCAAGAGAAACAGCACCAGCAGTTCGCCACCCAGGAAAGCGTGCGGGTGCTGGACTATCAACAGTGTATCCAGGCGCGCAAAACCGGTAACGATCAGGCCGTGCAGGCGCGCTGCGACCAGCTCTGGAAAGAGATCCGCAGCAACAATACGCCCCGTTAATCCAGGCGGAGACGGGCAAAGCGGGCGGAGCGTAAACTCCGCCCGCGGCTATTTTAGCGGGGTATTTCTGCTGGCTGATAGCTGCGGCTCAGGCGAGTAAAGAGCATGGCGGTTGCGGCAAGTCCGCATAGCGCAGCGCACATCAGCCACCAGCCCGGCGAGCTTTTATCCCCGGTGATCTCGACCAGCGCGGTGGAAATAGCCGGCGTCAAGCCTCCAAAGATAGCGGTGGCGAGGCTAAAGGCCAGCGAAAAGCCCACGGTGCGGACGTAGACCGGCATCACTTCGGTCAGCGCCGCGACCATCGCGCCGTTATACATACCGAAGAAAAACGAGAACCAGAGCAGGACCAGCGTCATACGGGTAAAATCCGGCGCGGCGGTGAGCCAGTGCATCACCGGCCAGGTGGTAAGCAGCGCCAGCAGGGTGATGCCCATCAGCACCGGACGACGGCCTATTCTGTCAGAAATTGCCCCGCCAATCGGTAACCAGATAAAGTTAGAGATACCGACCAGCATGGTGACCAGCAGGCTATCGCGAGCGCTCAGATGCAGCACGGCTCTCCCGTAGGTTGGGGTATAAACGGTAATAAAGTAAAAAGTGGTCGTGGTCATCGCCACCAGTAAGGTGCCCGCCGAGATGATGCGCCAGTTTTTTACAATCGTGCTCAGGATTTCTCGGGTATCAGGACGATGTTTACGCTGCAGGAAAGCTTCGGTTTCCTGTAGCGAACGCCGCAGTACAAAAATCAGCGGAATGATCAGACAACCAATAAAGAAGGGGATACGCCAGCCCCATTCGGCGATCTCATCATGGCCAAGCGTTTCGTTCAGCGCGTAGCCAATCAGCGCCGCGACCACGATAGCCACCTGCTGGCTGGCGGATTGCCAGCTGGTATAGAACCCCTTTTTCCCCGGGGTGGCGATTTCCGACAGGTAGACCGACACGCCGCCGAGCTCTACGCCCGCCGAGAATCCCTGCAGCAGACGGCCGACTAATACCAGAATGGGGGCGAGAACGCCGATGGCGTGATAGCCGGGGACCAGTGCTATCAGCAGTGTCCCGCAGCCCATAATCGCCAGCGTCACCATCAGCCCTTTACGCCGCCCGATTCTGTCGATATAGGCCCCCAGCACTATCGCCCCGATAGGGCGCATCAGGAAGCCCGAACCAAACACGGCGAAGGTGAGCATTAACGCCGCAAACTCACTTTCCGCCGGAAAGAACGTTCTGGCGATGTAGGTGGCGTAAAAACCGAACAGAAAAAAGTCGAATTGCTCGAGAAAATTACCGCTGGTCACGCGGAGAATAGCGCCGAAGGTACCGGCGCGCGATGATGATTGCGTCATAGGGGTTGCTCTCCATTGTCTTTATCTTGTTTTTATAGAGGTAAGAGAAGCGGACTAGTCGCCTGCGACTGCCGCCTGTTTTCCGCGCCGTTTCTCAATTGCCCACTTGAGTAACGCCGCACAGCGATAAAATCCGTGGGCAAATTTTCCGTATGGCAGGGTTAAAAACAGCGCCATCACAACGCCGAGATGAATGGCGAGCAGGACGCCCATCCACGAGGTATCGCGCCCTGCCAGCAGGGCCAGTCCGGTCAGGCTGGTTAAAAACAGCAGCAGAATAAAGCCGCGATCCATCGGTTTTTGCCGCGCATCGCCGTGCAGCGGCGAGCGGCGCAGGTTTAGCCATAGCAAACCCGCCGGGCCGACCAGCAGGCCGATACCGCCGAGCGTGCCCAGTACAACCGGTACGCTGAAGAACGGGTAGGGGGCTTCCCAGCCGGCGATATAGTGATAACCCGTAGCCACCACGGTGGCGGCGAAACAGAGCAGAAAACCGTAGAAGGTAAAGTGATGGAAACGGCGGCGCATCAGGGTAAACGCGTCATCAGCCTCGTTGCAGCCTTTACCGTGCCCGCCGTCGAGATACTTCAGCGTGAGCGCATTATGCGAGGCTGTAGCGATGTCGATAGCCTGAGGCTGACCCGGTGAAATCTCGAGCCAGAAGCGGATCACCCCGCTCATCAGTAACCCTATGGCCAGAATGAAGACCGAGCCAAACATCCAGGCCAGCAGGTTATGGGGAAATATCCGGTAAAAATCGCCGGCCAGCGGCGGATGAAGCAGCGAGCCATTGAGCCCCATCGCTAACAGCAAAAAGAGGATCAAACCGGCGACCAACGCCAGCACCGTGGTCACGCCAGCCCGACGGTAAAGGCTGCTGAAAGCCGCGGGCTGGGCATAGTGCTGATAGGTTTCCAGGCGGACTTCCGCCATCGCTTTCGGGACATTAATGGCAAACTCGTGCGGCGGCGCATACTGGCAGGCATGCAGGCAGGCGCCGCAGTTGTGGCACAGGTTGGCCAGGTAGTTAATATCCGCTTTACCAAAAGCCAGGCGCTGAGTCATGGCCGGAAACACGGCGCAAAACCCTTCGCAATAGCGGCAGGCGTTACAGACCTGCATCACCCGTTCAACTTCCGCTTCCGGCTCGGTGATGATCTGCGCGTCGATAATCAACTTTTCAAGCGACTTCATGATGTATCTCCTGCTGTGCCGCACGGGCGGCCTGCTGGCCGGCAATGCGGCCGAACGTCGTACCAATCGACATGCCTACGCCGGCGGTATAGCCTTTGCCCAACACGTTGCCGGCCATCATTTCGCCAGCAACGAACAGGTTACGGCTGGGTTTGCCCGCAAAATGGACGGCGGCGCGTTCATTGACGTACAGTCCGAGGTAGGTGAAAGTGATCCCCGGGCGCAAGGCGTAACCGTAGTAAGGCGGCGAATCGATGGGCCGCGCCCAGTGGGTTTTCGGTGGGGTCAGGCCTGATGTTGCGCAGTTATCAAGGCAGGTATGATCGAACTGGCCCGGCACGCAGGCGGCGTTATAGTGCGCGATGGTTTGCGCCAGACGCGCCGCGTCCAGCCCCAGCTGGCGAGCCAGTTCTTCGATAGTATTGGCCTGGGCGCCGGGAAAAACCGGCGGCATAAAGTGACCGATCGCTTTGCTGTCGATAATTGAATAGCCGATTTGTCCCGGCTGGTGGGCGACCAGCCGCCCCCAGATGGCATAACGTTTGGGCCAGAAATCTTCCCCTTCATCATAAAAGCGCTCGGCGTCGCGGTTTACGACCACGCCCAGCGATACGCAGTCCACGCGGGTGCAGATCCCGCCATCATAGAGCGGTGCCCGGGCGTCAATGGCGACGCAGTGTGACTGCGAGGGATCGCCGATAACGTCAGCCCCGGCGTCGATCATATATTTCAGCAGCACGCCCTGGTTAAAGCGGGTTCCGCGGATGAGAAAGTTATCGGCTGGCCATTCGCCACGATCGTTCTGTCCCCACGCTTCGCGCAGCCACTCGCGGTTAGACTCAAAGCCGCCGGCGGCGAGGACGCAGGTTTTCGCGGCAATCCTTTCTTCACCCGCCAGCGCGGCGACGAATTCGCCGTTATACAATTCGAGCGCCTGGACCGGGGTGTTGTAGCGGATCTGTACACCCATCTGCTCCGCGCTGCGGTAATAAGCATTTATAAGAGCCTTGCCGCCGCCCATGAAAAAGGCGTTGGTGCGGGCGACGTGCAGTGCGCCGGAGAGCGGCGGCTGAAAGTTAACTCCGTGCTGGCGCATCCAGTCCCGGCACTGTGATGAGGTACGGATCACCAGCCGCGCCAGCGCTTCGTTGGTATTACCCTCGGTGACGCGCAGCAGATCCTGCCAGTACTCCTCTTCCGGATAGCTGTCGACCAGCACATCCTGCGGAGCATCGTGCATACAGCGAAGGTTCCGCGTGTGCTGAGAGTTTCCGCCGCGCCATTCTTTCGGCGCGGCCTCCAGCAGCAGCACGGACGCGCCGGATTCCCGGGCGGTCAAGGCGGCGCATAGCGCAGCGTTGCCGCCGCCAATCACCAGTACATCCACCATTTTTGGCTCCATTACGGTTTGCTTTATTGTTAAATTTGTAATGGAAATGTATGCGCTCAGGGCGGCAGGACGCTATGGCGTATTGCTAAAGAGGGGTTTAGTGTGCGTAAAGGCTGGCGCCAGGCCAGCGGCCAGATTCGACCAGCTGACGCATGACTTTTGCCAGTATGACTCGCGCAGCGAGACCCGATGGGGTCAATTCATCATCGGAAAGACTGACGAGAAAATTAGGCCGACTGAGTATCGGATTGTTGATGCCGATCACTCTCAGGGGCTCGCCGTCGAGATGAGAAATCGCTGCTCCCGGCTGCAAAGTGGCGCCGAGGCCGTCGCGCACGGCGCGCATTAGCAGGGCCAGACCGTCGATTTCAGCGACCACATCGACATTAAGCGCATGCTCCTGGCACATCGCCTCCAGCCTGCCGCGCAACCCATGCCCCAGGCTTGGCATAATCAGCGGGACAGCGGAGAGCTGGTCCGGCGAGATGCTATCGTCGGGAAGGGGAGCCAGTACCTTATGGGTGCCAATCAGAAACAGACGCTCTTCAAGAATCGGCCTGGCGCTCCAGCGCACAAGCTTCTCCTTCTGGAACACGATCGCTAAATCGAGCTGACGGGTGTTGATCATGCGTTCAAGGTTGCCGGAGAGACTTTCTACCAGATGCAGGCGGACGTCGGCATAGCTTTCGCGCATCGCGTTGATAAAGGGTACGCCGAGCACAGAGGCGGTGCTGGGGGCCATGCCGACGCTGACGTGGCCAGATAGCCGCGCCTCGCGCGCAGCAAGAACCGCATCATCAGCGTGACGTAGTGCCAGCTGCGCCTGTGAATAGAAGGCGAGGCCAGCGCTGGTGGGCATTACGCCGCGAGACGTCCGTTGTAGCAGGCGAATGGCGAGTTCATTTTCCAGGCGCGCCATTTGTTGGCTAAGCGCGGAGACGCCGATATTCAGGTCAAGCGCGGCGCGGCCCATACTGCCGGTTTCAATAATGCGCACAAAATAGCGTAGCTGGCGAAGCTCCATAAGCACACTCCGTATAAAGCAGGATGCACCGACAGTAAACGTATTCAGGCGCGAGAGGAAGAGGCGGCAGATGGCGGGCAAAAAAAAGCCAACCCGCAGGCTGGCTTTGGCTGATAAACGATGCGGTGATTATTTCTCTACCGCGTCGTGGGCATGTTCATCTTCGCGGCAGTCGCCTTCTGCACAGTGGCCGTACAGGTACAGACTGTGGTTGGTGAGGCGAATACCGTGTCTGGCGGCAATCTCACGCTGGCGCGCTTCGATGGAATCATCGCTAAACTCGATCACTTTGCCGCAGTCCAGGCAAATCAGGTGATCGTGATGGTGCTGCTGCGTCAGTTCAAAAACGGATTTACCGCCTTCGAAATTATGACGGGTGACGATACCGGCGTCGTCAAACTGGTTCAGTACGCGGTAGACGGTGGCCAGGCCAATCTCTTCACCCATATCAATCAGGCGTTTGTATAAGTCTTCCGCACTGACATGATGGTTATCCGGTCCTTGCAGCACTTCCAGGATTTTTAATCTCGGAAGCGTCACTTTCAGGCCAGCTTTCTTTAATGCGGTATTGTTGTCAGTCATGCGGAATCTGTCCTGTTGCTAAACGATCTACTTCCATCAGCGGAAGTAATACAGAGAATCACCCGATGTAATGCGTCTCATTATAGAACTGCCATGGTGAAATGAAAACTGCAAGCATCGGGCCTTGTATGCTGTTAAAAACGAGGCACTCGCTACAAAGTGCTTCACGCGACCCCGTTAAATCAGAGGACATTGTACAGATATGTGATTAAAAGTTAAAAACTTGTAGCTATAACTTTGATTGCTTTTATCTATCAATTCGGCGAAATATGGTGATTACGCCGTTTAGACTCAGGCATTCTTGATTTCTTCGAGGTGCAGCTCCTCGGAAATCTGTTTTACCCATTTTTCGACGCGTTCGTTAGTCAGTTCAGGCTGACGGTCTTCGTCGATAGCCAGACCGACAAAATGATCGTCATCGGCCAGGCCTTTAGAGGCTTCAAAATGGTAGCCAGCGGTCGGCCAATGGCCAACGATAGTTGCGCCGCGCGGTTCGATGATATCGCGAATGGTGCCCAGCGCATCGCAGAAGTATTCAGCATAGTCTTCCTGGTCGCCGCAGCCAAAGAGGGCTACCAGTTTGCCATTAAAATCGATCTCTTCCAGCGTCGGGAAGAAATCGTCCCAATCGCACTGGGCTTCACCGTAGTACCAGGTTGGGATGCCGAGCAGCAGGATATCGTGAGCTTCCAGATCCTCTTTGCTGCTTTTGGCAATGTCGTGAACATCAGCAACATCTTTACCAAGCTGCTTTTGAATCATTTTTGCAATATTTTCGGTGTTGCCGGTGTCGCTGCCAAAAAAGATGCCGATGATTGCCATGAGTAAAATAACCTCTTGAAACTTAATGATGTGGTAGTGGCGTAATGCCCGCAGATAGGGGCAATGATAGCAGAACTGAGAAGGGCGCGGAAACAGCAATCACGCCCAACTGCACACTCTGCTACATGAAAGCTTATTTTTTGAGGGTTTTAGGCTTTATCCTGGCCGCGCAGGGCTGCCAGCTGGGTCATCAGCATCTCTTCGATCAGATCGCTGCGGTTCATGTTACGGGCTTCGGCCAGCTCATTGAGCGCATCGACCGCATCGGCATTGAGCTTAAGCTCCACGCGCTTCAGGCCGCGGCTCTTGTCGCGTTTAAGCTGATTGCGTTTGTTGATGCGCAGCTGTTCATCGCGCGAAAGCGGATTCGTTTTCGGTCTTCCCGGCCGACGCTCAGTTGCGAACAAATCTAATGTCGTACGGTCCGTTTGTTCTTTTGCCATGATTCAGAGTGACTTCGGGGGAAACAAGCTATCGGGCATAGCCGACGCAGACAGCGCGCCATAATACATCAGGCGGCGGGCTGCGCCAACGGCCGCGGACATTAAGCCGCGCGGTCGAGTATATTTTAGGCAGTTACGCGGCGATAGAGGTCAAATAACGGCGAATGGCGCGGATCACGGCCTCCGGTTTTTCAGCGTGCACCCAGTGTCCGGCGCCGGCGATAACGTGCGCCCGAGCTTCGGGAAACTGCGCAAGCAGCGCGTCACGACAGGCATCGGTCACGTAAGGGGAGTTGCCGCCGGGGATAAACTGCGCCGGATGCGGCCATGCCGGGACGGTTTGCCAGCCGACGATGTTGTCGTACTGCTCCCACAGCACCGGTACGTTAAAACGCCACTGGCCATCCACAAAGGATTTCAGCAGAAACTGAACCACGCCCTCTTCATTAAGGTGTTGACGCATGACCGTCGCTGCCTGCTGACGCGTAGCGGCGCCCGAATCGGTGACGGCGTTGATGGCAGCAAAAATTTCATCATGGCGGCGGACGTGATAATCCACCGGGGCGATATCAATAGCTACCAGGCCTGCGATGCGCTCTGGCGCCAGCGCGCTCAGCGCCATCACCGCTTTGCCGCCCATAGAGTGACCAATAAAGGTGGCTTTCTCAATCTGCGATTCATTGAGAGTATCAAGCAGATCCTCAGCCATCGCGGCGTAGGTCATCTCCGGCGCGCGCGGGGAGAGACCGTGGTTTCGCATGTCGACCTGCACCGTATCGTGATCGACAACCAGATCGCGGGCGAGGATCCCAAGGTTGTCCAGGCTGCCAAAAAGGCCGTGGACCAGGACGATAGGGGGATTATTGTGCTGATTCTGTGCAGATTGCGCTCGGCTATTTAATTTCATGGCAAAGTTCTTTTTTTCGCTCCGTCGGGTTAGGGTATTATGTTGAACATTCTGCCATCCGGCTGCAAGACCCGGAAGATTTCTGAGTTTTGCCGTCATCCTGGTTTGACGCTATCCGCGGTTGGGATTTGTCCCTATAATCCCGACAACTTGTATTCAGAAAAAGATATCGCACTGGATTAAGATGAAAACAATTGAAGTTGATGATGAACTCTATAGCTATATTGCCAGCCACACCAAGCATATTGGCGAGAGTGCATCCGACATTTTACGGCGCATGTTGAAGTTTTCCGCCGTTTCCCAGCCCGCCGCACCGGTAGCGAAAGCCGCTCCGGCACCGGCGCCAACGCCTGTCGTTGACGTGAAGCCCGCTAATCCTCTGAAGGATAAAGTTCGCGCGATGCGTGAGCTGCTGTTATCTGATGAGTATGCTGAACAAAAGCGCGCGGTAAACCGATTCATGCTGGTTCTGACTACCCTCTACACCTTAGACAGCAAAGCGTTTGCCGAGGCCACCGAGTCTCTGCACGGGCGCACCCGCGTCTATTTCGCTGAAGATGAGCGCACGCTGCAGAAAAACGGTAATCAGACTAAGCCTAAGCAGGTCCCCGGTACGCCGTGGTGGGTTATCACAAATACCAATACCGGTCGCAAATGCAGCATGATCGAACACATCATGCAGTCCATGCAGTTCCCTGCGGAATTGATCGAAAAGGTTTGCGGTACGATCTAGTCATTTAACTTTTGCACCAGAAGGATCAGGCAATGGCAATCGATAAGCGCGCAGGTCAACCTGCGCAACAGAGTGATTTGATTAACGTCGCCCAACTGACTGCCCAGTACTATGTGCTGAAGCCGGAAGTAGGCAATGCGGAACATGCGGTGAAGTTTGGCACCTCCGGCCATCGCGGCAGCGCGGCGCGCCATAACTTCAACGAGCAGCATATTCTGGCGATTGCCCAGGCAATTGCTGAAGACCGCGCGAAGAACGGGATCACCGGCCCATGCTACGTCGGGAAGGATACCCACGCGCTCTCCGAACCTGCCTTTATTTCCGTACTGGAAGTGCTGGCGGCGAACGGGGTTGACGTTATCGTGCAGGAAAACAACGGATTCACCCCGACGCCGGCGATTTCCAATGCGATTCTGGTGCACAACAAAAAGGGCGGCCCGCTGGCTGACGGTATTGTTATTACGCCGTCCCACAACCCGCCGGAAGACGGCGGTATCAAATACAACCCGCCGAACGGCGGCCCGGCTGATACCAACGTCACCAAAGTGGTCGAAAACCGCGCCAACGAACTGCTGGCGGCGGGTCTGCAGGGCGTGAAGCGTATGACGCTTGATGCGGCGCTGGCCTCCGGTCACGTCAAAGAGCAGGATCTGGTGCAGCCGTTTGTTGAGGGATTAGCGGATATCGTCGACATGGCGGCGATCCAGAAAGCCGGACTGACGCTGGGCGTCGATCCGCTGGGCGGCTCCGGTATCGAATACTGGAAGCGTATCGCCGAGCATTACAACCTAAACCTGACTATCGTGAATGACCACGTGGATCAGACTTTCCGCTTTATGCACCTCGATAAAGACGGCGCAATCCGTATGGACTGCTCCTCCGAGTGCGCGATGGCGGGCCTGCTGGCGCTGCGCGACAAGTTTGACCTGGCTTTCGCCAACGACCCGGATTACGACCGCCACGGTATCGTCACGCCGGCCGGGTTAATGAACCCGAACCACTACCTGGCGGTGGCGATTAACTACCTGTTCCAGCATCGCCCGCAGTGGGGCAAAGATGTTGCGGTGGGTAAAACCCTGGTCTCCTCGGCGATGATTGACCGCGTAGTCAACGATCTGGGCCGCAAGCTGGTGGAAGTACCGGTTGGCTTTAAGTGGTTCGTTGATGGCCTGTTCGACGGTAGCTTCGGCTTCGGCGGCGAAGAGAGCGCGGGGGCGTCGTTCCTGCGCTTTGACGGGACGCCGTGGTCCACTGACAAAGACGGCATCATCATGTGCCTGCTGGCGGCGGAAATCACCGCGGTGACCGGGAAAAACCCGCAGCAGCACTACGACGAGCTGGCAGAGCGCTTCGGCGCGCCAAGCTACAATCGTCTGCAGGCTTCCGCGACTTCAGCCCAGAAAGCGGCGCTGTCTAAGCTCTCTCCGGAAATGGTGAGCGCCAGCACCCTGGCAGGCGATCCGATTACCGCGCGTCTGACTGCGGCTCCGGGCAACGGGGCGGCGATTGGCGGTCTGAAAGTGATGACCGACAACGGCTGGTTCGCCGCGCGTCCGTCAGGTACCGAAGATGCCTACAAAATCTACTGTGAAAGCTTCCTCGGCGCTGAACACCGTCAGCAGATTGAAAAAGAAGCGGTGGAGATTGTCAGCGAAGTGCTGAAAAACGCCTAATCTCCCACATGATAATCAGGCCCGTTTCAGGGCCTGATTTTTTTCGCAAGGCGGCGATGAAACTAAAACGTAAACACGTCTTCCGGTTCTGGGGCGGGATGGATCTCTTTTATCTCATCCAGTTTCTCGGCTGGAATCTTTACCATCAGCGCCTGCCTTTCTACGACGACATCCTCTCTTATCTCCAGCTTGTACCCACCCTTGGCCCCGCGGCCGCCTGGCTGTTCCCGCTGAATGTGCTGCTGATTGTCACTATTCCCGTGTCGATGGTTCTCCTCTGGCGGCAGAGCCGCTATGCCCTGCGGTTGGCCTGTGCGCAAACGCCCCTGCGGCTGGCCTTTATGCTGCCCTCACTTTCGCTGGTGCTATGGGGCGCGCAGGTCCTGGGAGTTAAAGGCGCGGCTTTCTTTATCGCTCTGCTGCTGGTCTCTGAGGCGGCAAAATTGATGACGTTATGGCGATGGCGAAAGATTTAACTTTTCGCGTTATCTTCACGGGGCAGGGGTATCCGGTAACACGGTGACCGAATCGGGCATAAACGGGTATCAGGTCGTTGACCGGGTTTGCCCGTTTTGCCGAATTAACTACCGGAGCAGGTGAACAATCACGGCTAATTCTGCGATTTTAGTCACAAATTTATCGTGATTAAAATGAAATTTCCCATATATATATGATCTACTTCAAATTAAAAAAAGCTAAAAGCTTGTTTTGATTTTGTATGATTTATGTCACTTACTGATATGGATGATTTTGTTATATTTATGTCATTAAATCCTGGATGCTTTCTTGAGAACTTATATGTTACAAGTTAAACGTCACTCATTAATTGTGGAATATGTCGTAGAAAAGGGGTGTGCCAGAGTTAATGAGCTGTCGCGATTATTTGGCGTATCTCCGGAAACTATTCGACGTGATTTAACTGCGCTGGCCAGAAATAAGAAAATAGTGCGCAGCTTTGGCGGCGCAATGATTTCCGAAAATACGGCATCGTTTTTAGCTGCCGATATGCCGGCAAATAACGGAAACTTTGTCGATAAAGCCGAAGCCTTTATTAAGCGCACGAAAGAACAGCCAGAACGTAAGATGCGCATCGCCAAAGGTGCGCTGCAATTTATTCATGAGCATGAGTGCATCATTATGGATAATAGCAGCTCCTGCTGGTTTTTAGCCCGTCAGCTACCTGACATTGAATTGACCGTTATTACTAATTCTTTGAATATTATTCAAACCTTAGCCTGTCGCAAAAAAATAAGAATTGTCAGCGTTGGTGGTGAATATTCTGAGCGTCACGGTGACTTTCACGGTCCGGTTGCTGAGTTCATTATCAACAATTTTAAGGTCAATAAGCTGTTTTTTTCCTGTCAGGGCCTGGACTCCGGTCTGGAAATTAAAGACAGTAATGAAGTCAACGTCCGGCTAAAGCAAGAGATGCTGAAAGTTGCCGATCAAAAAATTCTGATGGTCGATAGCAGTAAATTTGAACGCTATTCGCTTTATAAAATATGCGATCTGGCGGATATTGATATCTTGATCACTAATGAGTTACCCGGCGATATCTATCGCCAGCATCAGGTACATATTGTAGAGACCAAATAAGGCTCTGAATAATAATCTAATTGCATCATCATTTAATCGCTCTGTACCAGTTGGAGGAGTATTGCATTAGCAATACTGTCCCTCTTCATTATTTATCCGAAAAAGAGGTTTACGATGGAACAATTACCTGAAGATATGAAAGCGGTTGTCTGCCACGGTCCCCAGGATTATCGCTTTGAGAAAATTCGCCGCCCGATCGCCAAAGAAAGAGAAGTGGTCATTAAGGTTGACGGCTGTGGAATATGCGCCGGTGATTGCAAGGCCCAGGACGGTGCGCCGATGTTCTGGGGTGATAATCCGTGGGTAAAAACGCCGGTAGTGCCCGGCCATGAGTTTTACGGTCGGGTTGCTGAATTAGGCCCGGGTTCCGCTGAAAAATATAAATTAAAAATTGGCGATCGCATTCTCGCTGAACAGATTGTTCCCTGCCATGAGTGCCGTTTCTGTAATACCGGAAAATACTGGATGTGTGAAACCCATGATATTTACGGCTTCCAGAAAGATGTCGCCGATGGCGGTATGGCTGAATATATGCGTTTCTCCGAACGCGCGATTATTCATAAAATTCCTGAATCATTAAGTGAAGAAGATGCGGCGCTGATCGAACCTATGGCCTGTGCAATTCATACGGTACGCCGCGGGGATATCGATCTGGATGATGTGGTCGTTATCGCCGGCGCCGGGCCGCTGGGGCTGTGCATGGTGCAGGTCGCTCATCTTAAGACGCCGAAGAAACTGGTGGTCATCGATACCATGGAAGATCGCCTGGCGCTGGCTAAAGCGTTTGGCGCCGACGTGGTCATCAACGCGGCGAAAGAGGACGCCGTCGCCATCGTTAAGTCCATGACGGACGGATACGGCTGCGACGTTTATATCGAAGCGACCGGCGCGCCTGTTGGCGTGACTCAGGGACTGGAGATGATACGCAAGCTGGGGCGCTTCGTTGAATTTAGCGTGTTTGGGAAAGAAACCACCGCCGACTGGTCGATCATCGGCGACCGCAAAGAGCTCGATATTCGCGGTGCGCATCTCGGCCCCTATAGCTATGAAATCGCTATCGATCTTTTTGAGCGTGGCCTCTTGACCGCCAAAGGCGTGGTAACGCATTTCTATTCTATCGATGAGTGGAAAGCCGCTTTTGAGATGGCCAAATCGCTGGATTCCATCAAGGTCGTTATCAAGCCATAAATTTATCATCATTCACTCGCGTCATTTATATTTATTGTTCTGCACTTTCATAAATGGCTGCTAAATCAATACTGGATTTCTTCAATCATGGGGATTGCTGAGATAAATGTCGGTAGCCTCTGCTAATTACCAGTGGTGAATTTATTGCTCAGTAAATCAGGCAACATTAGTACCATGAAAACGCTGCTGAATAATTTATATTCCGCAGCGCACAACTCAATAAGGAGATATTGAATGCCTGTTAAATTTAATACCAAAGTATTACTCTCAGGACTTCTGGCTATGAGCATGGTCGCCTGCGTTAATGCTAAACCTTTGACTATCGGCATGTCCTTCCAGGAATTAAACAACGAATATTTCGTGACCATGAAAGAGTCACTTGAACAGTCGGCAAAAGATATTAACGCCACCGTCTATACTGCGGATGCGGCGCATGATGTCTCCAAGCAGATTAGCGATGTTGAGGATATGCTGCAAAAGAAAATTGATATTTTGCTGATTAACCCGGCAGATAGCGTTGGCGCGGAAACCGCCGTCCTGGCCGCCAAAAAAGCCGGCGTGGTGGTGGTGGCGATAGATGCTCAGGCTAACGGTCCGATTGATTCTTTTGTGGGTTCAAAAAACTATGATGCGGGCTTTATTGCCGGAGAGCATTTAGCCAAAGCGCTGGGAGATAAAGGCAACGTGGCGATTCTCGACGGAATTCCGGTGGTGCCTATTCTGGAGCGCGTGCGCGGCTTTGAAGATGCGATGAAAAAGCATCCCAATATTAAAGTGCTTACCAAACTGAATGGTAAACAAGAGCGCGATACCTCCATGAGCGTGACGGAAAATATGCTGCAATCCAACCCGACGCTCAACGGTATTTTCAGCGTCAATGATGTTGGCTCACTCGGTGCCCTGGCGGCTATTCAGTCATCTGGACGCGATGTCAAGCTGGTCAGCGTCGATGGATCTCCGGAAGCGGTGGCTGAAATTGCCAAAGGTAATACGCCGTTTATTGCTACCGCAGCACAGTTCCCGCGCGATCAGCTGCGTATTGGCTTAGGTATTGCCCTGGCAAAACACTGGGGGGCGAATATTCCTAAAGAGATTCCTGTTGATGTGAAGCTTATCGATAAAAACAACGCCAAAGATTTCCACTGGTAATCGCGCTATTACGCCACAGCGGCTCTCGCTTATTCAGGTGAGCCGTGCCGGATTCTTATTAAAGTATGGCTCGCTATTTTATCGAGCCATTATGGAGCGATGTTTATGCCCAGCTTACTGGAAGTCAAAAACGTCAGTAAAAGCTTCCCCGGAGTCAAGGCGCTGGATAATGTTAATATCACCCTTGCTCGTGGAGAAGTTCACGCTTTATTAGGTGAAAACGGCGCGGGTAAATCGACGCTGATGAAAATCCTGTGCGGGATCTATCAACCTGACGCCGGTAATATTTATATTGATGGTAAGCAGCAGCATTTTCATAACTATCGCGATGCGATTGCCTGCGGCGTAGGGATTATCTTTCAGGAGTTTTCTCTTATTCCCTATCTGAACGCTTATGAGAATATTTTCCTTAATCGTGAAAAGGTAAATCGTTTTGGCCTGTTAGATCGTAAAGCGATGCGTCGGGAGGCGTTACGCATTTTTAAAGAGCTTGGCGTCACGCTCGATCCCGACGAGCAAATCTGCCATCTCAGCGTCGCCGAGCAGCAGTTCGTGGAAATTGCCAAAGCGCTGTCGCTGGATGCGCGAATTCTCATTCTGGACGAACCCACCGCGACCCTGACTCCTGGCGAGGCGGAACATCTTTTCCGCGTGATGCGCGATTTAAAGGCCAAAGGCGTCGGCATGTTCTTTATCTCGCATCATCTGGAGGAGATATATGAAATCTGCGATAGCCTGAGTATTCTGCGCGACGGCAAATATATCGGATCGGCAAAGGTCGACAATATCGATATCGCAGAGATGATCCAGATGATGGTCGGCCGTGAGGTAGAGAACATCTATCCCGAGCGGCGGACGCTGGCGCATGATGAAATACTGCTGGAGGCGGAAATTCAGCTGACCGAAAGTAGTCAGGTTAATCGGCTGACGTTGCGCAAAGGGGAGATTTTAGGCCTTGCCGGGCTGGTGGGGTCGGGGCGTTCCGAAGCGATTCTGGCTCTGACCGGCGCGGATAAATGCTACAAAAAACGCGTCCGTCTGGCCGGAAAAGAGGTGACGATAAATTCAACCGATCGGGCTCTGCGTCTGGGTATCGGCCTGTTGCCGGAAAGCCGCAAAACGCAGGGACTGGTACTGCCTTTTTCGGTCAAAGACAATATCTGGCTTAACAAACACGCCTGCCAGTTCTCGCTTATCCGCGATAACGAAGAGCGCCTGACCGCCGAGCGTTTAATTAGCCACGTTGGTGTGAAAACGCCAGATGCCGGGACCGCGGTGGGGACATTGAGCGGCGGTAACCAGCAGAAAGTCGTTATTTCTCGTTGGTTAAATCATGACGTCAATATTCTTATTTTTGACGAGCCCACTCGCGGTATTGATGTCGGAGCAAAATCAGAAATCTACCAGATTATGCGCGACCTCACCGCCCAGGGGATTGCGATAATTATGATTTCATCTGAGCTTCCAGAGGTCATAGGCGTCAGCGACCGGGTGATGGTTTTTCGCGACGGTAATATCGTTGCGGAGCTTGAGAACGACCAAATTAATTCCACCGTCATTATGCTGCATGCTGCCGGTAATATTATTTAGGGAGTATTAAATGAGTAATGAAAACGTATCATTAGCGCCAGCCGTGTCTCCTGATAAAAATAAAAAGATGCTGCATAGTTTATTAAAAATGCCTGCATTCCTGCCGTTCGTTGGTCTGGTACTCCTGTTTTCCTGTATGGCCATTTTTAATGACTACTTCTTAACGGTTGATAACTTATCTACCGTCGCCCGTCAGGTCTCGATCAATGCCATCATCGCCATCGGAATGACCTTTGCCATCCTGACCGGCGGGATCGACCTCTCCGTCGGCGCGGTCATGGCCCTGGCCGGTACGCTGATGGCGGGATTAATGAAGTACTATGGTTTAGACCCGTGGTTAGCCATTCTTATCGGCCTGGGTTCCGGCGTCGCCTTTGGCGCGCTGAACGGCTTTTTAACCGCCTACGGCAAAATGCCGCCGATTATCGTAACCCTCGGCGCGATGATTATTGCGAAGGGGCTGGCACTGATCTATACCGGCGGCTATCCCATCTCCGGCTTACCGGATTCATTCGCTTTTTGGGGCCGTGAATATCTGTTCGGTATTCAGGTACCTATTATTCTGATGGTGGTTTTATATTTCATCTTTTATATCGTGCTGAATCATATGCCGTTTGGCCGCTATGTTTATTCTCTTGGCGGCAATGAAGAAGCGGCGCGCCTGAGCGGACTGCGGGTTAAATATTATAAATTGCTGGTTTATGTGATCAGCGGTTTTACCGCCAGTTTTGCCGGTCTTATTTTTACCTCACGGGTGATGAGCGGTCAGCCTAATGCGGGCGTCGGTTTTGAACTGGATGCTATTGCCGCCGTGGTGCTCGGCGGGGCATCGATTGCCGGTGGGCGCGGAATGATTATTGGCACGCTGATCGGCGCCATGATGCTCGGCGTACTGAATAATGGATTAAACCTGTTAGGGATCTCACCTTACGTTCAGTACGTGGTGAAAGGGCTTATTATTTGGGGCGCCACCTTTATTAGCTCAGCCAGACGTTAACTTATATTAATTATGGGACGAAGGGATATGAATTTTATCGGAGTGGATATCGGTGGTACGGTCACCAAAGCCGGGATATATACTGAGTGCGGGCAGGAGATCCACGTGGCTTCGCAATATGCTCAGGTATTATCCGAACAGCCGGGTTTTACCGAGCGGAAAATGCATGAGCTATGGGATACCGTTTGCAGCGTAATAAAAAAAGCGCTGTTTGAAAGCCAGGTGCCAGCGTTAAGTATTGGCGGGATCGGCTTCTCCTCGCACGGCAAAGGGCTGTACGCGATTGATAAAAAAGGCGAGCCGGTGCGCAACGGAATTATCTCATCCGATACCCGGGCGCTGGCGTTCGTCAAAAAATGGTACCGCGAAGGGGTCGATAAACTGGCCTATCCCAAAGGGCTGCAGCAGTTGTGGACCGGGCACCCGGTATCGCTGCTGGCGTGGTTAAAAGCACATGAGCCCGCCAACTACGACAGAATCGACGCCGTTTTAATGGTGCACGACTACATTCGCTTTCGTCTGACCGGCGAGGCGACGGCGGAAATTACCAATATTTCTGGCAGCAATTTTTATAACCAGCTTACCTCCCGCTACGACCGCGACATGATGGCGCTGTTCGGCATTGAGGAAGTGGCGGATAAGACCGCGCCGGTGGTCAACTCGACGGACTGCGTGGGGCACATTACCCTGCAGGCCTCGCTGGACTGCGGATTATGTCCGGGAACGCCGGTATTCGGCGGCTTTTTCGACGTGGTGGCCTCCGCCGTCTCATCGGGCATTGACCGGGCGGATACCCTGAGCGCAGTGGCCGGTACATGGAGTATCGCCACCTCGGTGACGGACAGCATTATTGCCAGCGACTATCCCTACATTTGGGGAAAATACTGCATTCCGGGCAAATATTTTGTTCATGAGGGCAGCCCCACTTCGGCGAGCAATCTCTCCTGGTTTGTGAAACAGTTTTTCCCTGATGATGACCGCTGCTACGACCATTTCGAAAGCTGGATTGCGCAAGAGACCGACAGTAACCTGATTTTTTTACCTTATCTGTTCGGTTCCAATCTGGCGATGGATCTGCCGGGTGCGCTGGTAGGTCTGGCGGGACATCATACGAAAAAGGATATTATTGCGGCCATCTACCGCGGGATCGTTTTTTCTCACCTGATACATCAGGACCGCATTATTGAACTCAATCGGGGTATTGAAAAAATTCGCTTTACCGGCGGGCCGAGCCAGTCGAGAGGCTGGACCCAGATGTACGCCGACGCGGCCAATCTTCCTCTGGAAGTCGTGGACATCGAACAGGCGGGATGTCGAGCCGCCGCGCTGTGCGCAGCCGCCGGCAGCGGAGCCTACGCCAACTTCAGCGAAGCGATAGCGGCCACGCAGCCCGAGGTGGTCAGTTATCAACCGGACGGCAAGCGGCATCAGCAGCTGCGCGAAGGTTATGCCCGTTACGTAGAGGTCGCGCAAAGCCTCTCCAGGGCAACGGGGGCGGCGCAATGAAACCGAGACTTGGTATCTACGAAAAAGCGCTTCCCACCGCGCTGGACTGGCCGAAACGCTTCGAAATGGCGGCTGGCCTGGAGTTTGATTTTATCGAAATCTCCGTTGATGAGAGTCCTGAACGTCAGGCCAGGCTGCGCTGGAACCGTGGACAGCGGCTGGCATTTGTGGCCGACAAAATTAACAGCGGTATCGATGTGCCGAGCATGTGCCTCTCCGCGCACCGCAGCCATCCCTTTGGTAGCGTCAATCGCGAGACCCGGCTCAAGGCGCGGGAACTGATGCTTGATGCGCTGGATTTTGCCAGCCACGTCGGTATTCGCAACATCCAGCTGGCAGGCTATGACGTCTATTACGAATCCTCTTCGGCGCAGACCCGGGAATACTTTATTGAGGGCATCAACTGGGCGGTGGCCGAAGCGGCGAAAGCGCAGGTGATGCTGTCGATGGAGATTATGGATACCGCCTTTATGAGCAATATCTCCCGCTGGCTGGATCTTGAACGGAAGGTCTGTAGTCCGTGGTTTTGCGTCTATCCGGACGTCGGCAACTTAAGCGCATGGCAAAACGATGTTCCCGAAGAGTTGAGTAAGGGAATTCATAAAATCACCGCCATTCATTTGAAGGATACGCAGCCGGTGTCCCACGCTTCGCTGGGGCAGTTTCGCGATGTGCCATTCGGTACCGGCTGCGTCGATTTCACGGAGATATTTCGTACGCTCTCGGCGCTGAACTATCGCGGCGCCTGGCTGATTGAGATGTGGGCCAAAAACGACGGGCTGGACAGCGAGAGAATCGCCGACGCTAAAGCGTGGCTAACGGATAAATACCAGCAGACATTTCGTCCACCGCACTATGAAGGCATTGTGAATTCAGGAGTGAAGTATGTTGGATAACCTCAAGCAGGCGGTTCTTGATGCCAATCTGGCGCTGCCGAAATTTAATCTCGTGACCTTTACCTGGGGCAACGTCAGCGGCATCGATCGCGACGCCGGGCTGGTGGTGATCAAACCCTCCGGCGTGGAATACGCCGTGATGACCGCTGACGATATGGTGGTGGTGGAGCTGGCGACCGGCAGCGTGGTGGAGGGACGCTATAAGCCCTCGTCGGATACGCCGACCCATCTCGAGCTGTATAAGGCATTCAGCGGCGTGGGCGGAATTGTGCATACCCATTCGCGCCATGCGACGATTTGGGCGCAGTCGGGGAGGTCGCTGCAGGCGATGGGCACCACCCACGCCGACTATTTTTATGGGCCGATCCCCTGTACCCGTCCCCTTAGCGATGATGAAATCCGCGGTGATTATGAAACCAATACCGGTCACGTGATTATCGAAACGCTGGGCGCGCAGCATACCGATCCGCTCAGCGTGCCCGCCGCGCTGGTTCACGGCCACGGCCCATTTGCATGGGGAAAAGATCCGGCGAACGCGGTGCATAATGCGGTGGTGCTGGAAGAGATTGCCTATATGAATATGTGGACCCGCCAGTTAAGCGCTGACGAACAGCCGGTCTCTTCGACCCTGCTGGATAAACACTATTTGCGTAAACACGGCGCGGGGGCCTACTATGGGCAGTAATTGCCTGCATTCCCCGGATGGCGGCGTAAACGCCTTATCCGGGCTACCGGTCCGCAGTCGACGGTGAACCCCTAGCCCGGTCATACAGCAGCGCCACCGGGATGAAACAGCGCAAATGTTTCAGGCCGGCACATTTCCCGGAGGCGGCGCTTGACACGCCTGTCCGGGCTACCGGCCCGCAGTCGGTAGTGAATCCGTAGCCCGGTCATACAGCAGCGCCACCGGGATGAAACAGCGCAGATATTTCAGGCCCGGCACATTTCCCGGAGGCGGCGCTTGACGCGCCTGTCCGGGCTACCGGCCCGCAGTCGACGGTGAACCCGTAGCCCGGTCAACGCA
>NZ_JAIFJY010000028.1:0-48662 GCF_051835185.1 Klebsiella sp. K5-306 | reverse complement strand
TTGAGACTTGGTATTCATTTTTCGTCCGAAGACGTTAAGAATCCATGTCACTTTGAGTGCCCACACAGATTGTCTGATAAATTGTTAAAGAGCAGTGCAACGCGGCTTTCGCTCACCGTTGCGAGGTGGCGTATATTACGCTTTCCTCTTTCAGAGTCAAGCGTTTAATTTCGCTTTTCTCTGCCGGTATTCATCGCTGAATCCCGCTGACCCGGCGGGCTGTAAGCCGTTGTTCCGTGTCAGTGGGAGCGCATTATAGGGAGTAATTTCAAAGTGACAAGCGGTATTTTCAAAAAAAAACTCACCCGCTTAATTTTCAGCCAAATCGCCAGCAGGAAAGAGATTATTGCCTGGTTTTTAAACAAAAACGAGCCCCAGGGGCCCGTTTTTGCTGTTTTGTGATTTACTGCACTGCCACTATCCGGTCATCTTTCACAACCAGTTGCACTGCTTTACCCGGTATCAATTCACCGGAGAGGATCTGCTGCGCCAGCGGGTTTTCGATCTGTTGCTGGATAGCACGTTTCAGAGGACGTGCGCCATAAACAGGATCGTATCCATTTTCGCTCAGCAATTTCAGCGCTTCATCAGACATGTGGACTTCGTAGCCACGTTCCTCAAGTCGTTTATACAACCGCTGCAGCTGAATCTGCGCGATAGAAGCAATATGTTTTTCACCCAGCGGATGGAAGACAACCACTTCGTCAATACGGTTGATAAACTCTGGACGGAAGCTTTGACTAACCACGCCCAGCACCATCTCCTTCATATGGCCATAATCCAGTGCCCCAAAGCGTTCCTGAATAAGGTCGGAGCCAAGGTTAGAAGTCATGATGACCACCGTATTACGGAAGTCGACCGTTCTCCCCTGCCCATCGGTCAAACGTCCATCATCCAGCACCTGCAGCAGAATGTTAAAGACATCCGGGTGCGCTTTTTCCACTTCATCCAGCAGGATGACAGAATAAGGACGACGACGGACCGCCTCGGTCAGATAGCCGCCTTCTTCATAGCCCACGTATCCCGGAGGCGCCCCAACCAGACGTGAAACGGAATGTTTCTCCATAAACTCTGACATATCGATACGTACCATTGCATCGTCGCTATCGAACATAAAGTTGGCCAGAGCTTTACAGAGTTCTGTTTTACCCACCCCGGTAGGCCCAAGGAACAGGAACGAGCCAATCGGCCTGTTAGGATCGGATAAACCAGCACGGCTACGGCGAATCGCATTAGATACTGCTTCCACCGCTTCGTTCTGACCAATAACGCGGCTATGCAAATCCTGCTCCATACGCAGCAGTTTCTCACGTTCACCTTCAAGCATTCTGGCCACCGGAATACCCGTCCAGCGAGCCAGCACTTCCGCGATTTCGGCATCCGTTACTTTGTTACGCAGCAGACGCATCGTTTTGCCTTCAGACTGCGTTGCCGCCGCCAGCTGTTTTTCCAGCTCAGGGATCTTGCCATACTGGAGCTCGGACATTCGCGCCAGATCGCCGACGCGACGCGCCTGCTCAATGGCGATTTTAGCCTGTTCCAGTTCAGCCTTAATGGTCTGAGTGCCGGAAAGCGAGGCTTTTTCAGCCTTCCACTCTTCCTCTAATTCTGAGTACTGACGTTCTTTATCCGCCAGTTCCTCATTTAGCATATCCAGTCGCTTAATGCTGGCGTCATCAGACTCTTTCTTCAGCGCCTGCTGCTCCAGCTTGAGCTGGATGATACGGCGGTCGAGCCGGTCCAGCTCTTCCGGTTTTGAGTCAATCTGCATCCGAATGCTGGAAGCGGCTTCATCGATCAGGTCGATGGCTTTATCCGGCAGCTGTCGATCGGCAATATAACGATGGGACAGCGTGGCTGCCGCCACAATCGCCGGGTCGGTGATCTGCACGTGATGGTGCAGTTCATACCGTTCTTTCAGACCACGCAAAATCGCAATGGTATCCTCAACAGTCGGCTCCGCCACGAATACTTTCTGGAAACGACGTTCCAGAGCGGCATCTTTCTCAATATACTGCCGGTATTCATCCAGCGTTGTGGCACCCACACAGTGCAGTTCACCGCGCGCCAGCGCCGGTTTCAGCATGTTGCCGGCATCCATTGCACCGTCTGCTTTACCTGCCCCCACCATCGTGTGCAGCTCATCGATAAACAGGATAACGTTACCTTCCTGCTTAGCGAGATCGTTCAGTACGCCTTTTAAGCGTTCTTCAAACTCACCGCGGTATTTGGCACCCGCCACCAGCGCGCCCATATCCAGCGCCAGAACTCGACGGCCCTTCAGCCCTTCCGGCACCTCGCCGTTAACGATCCGCTGCGCCAGCCCCTCAACAATGGCCGTTTTACCTACGCCAGGCTCACCGATGAGCACCGGGTTATTTTTGGTACGACGCTGCAGAACCTGAATCGTACGACGAATTTCTTCATCACGACCGATGACCGGGTCAAGCTTGCCCTGCTCGGCACGCTCGGTCAGATCGACGGTAAATTTTTTCAATGCCTGACGTTGATCTTCGGCACCCTGATCGTTCACGCTTTCACCTCCGCGCATTTGTTCAATCGCCTGACTCACGTTGGCGGTTGTTGCTCCGGCAGATTTTAAAAGGTCGGTCAGCGTACCGCGTGATTCAAGCGCAGCCAGAACAAACAGTTCTGACGAAATAAAGTTGTCCTTTCTCTTTTGCGCCAGCTTGTCGCAAAGGTTCAGAATACGCACTAAGTCCTGGGACGGTTGAACATCACCACCGGTACCTTCCACCTGCGGCAAACGGCTTAACGCCTGTTCAATATTCGTGCGTAGCTCTCCGGCGTTGATGCCAGCCGAAGTTAATAAAGGACGTACCGATCCCCCTTCCTGATTCAGCAAGGCGCTCATAAGATGAAGAGGTTCGATGAATTGGTTGTCGTGCCCAAGCGCAAGGGATTGGGCATCGGCAAGAGCAAGCTGGAATTTATTGGTAAGACGATCCAGACGCATAACTCCTCCCATAACAGGTCAAATTTGCTACTGGAGATTAAATGAGGTCATCCCTCAATTATTCAAGGTTAAAGACCTGAACTATGCAAAAATAAGTTTGCCTTCTGGATCGTCTTAGTTCGGCAGGTTATATCAGCCAGATGAAACTTGCCATACGACCCGTCATCTTGTCGCGGCGATAAGAGAAAAAATCATCCTTTTCGCTGAGGGTACAGCGATCACCGCCGTAAATCTGCTCAACGCCAACGCCCGCCAGACGCTGACGAGCCAGTTGATAAATATCAGCAAAATATTTTTCACCCGCGGGACGAAATGCACGTTCCGCCAGGGCATCTTTTGCCATAAAAGCTTCCCGCACTTCCGGGCCGACCTCAAACGCATCCGGCCCAATGGCAGGCCCAAGCCAAGCCATGATATTTTCCGGTTTATCGGCGAAACAGGCGATGGTTTCTTCCAGTACGCCTTCGCACAGCCCTCGCCAACCGGCATGCGCAGCCGCAACTTCAGCACCCGCGCGGTTACAAAAAAGCACCGGCAGGCAGTCAGCGGTCATCACCGCGCAGACCGTCCCCGGCACATTGCAGTACGAAGCATCCGCTCGCTTTGACTCGTACGGTCCGCCATCGAGTCGCAAAACTGCCGTACCGTGAACCTGCTCCAGCCATACCGGATATGACGGCAGGCCGCCAGCGGCGAACATACGCCGACGGTTCTCTTCTACGTGCTGTAGATTGTCTCCACAATGGGCGCCGAGATTAAGTGAATCGTATGGCGATAAACTTACCCCGCCAACGCGCGTGGAACTACAGGCAGCCACGCCTTCCGGCATCGGCCATTGCGGTACAATCAGTTTAGTCATAGCCAGTCGATGTCGTCTTTATGGGCTTCAAAATCCGCGCGCATGGCATCAATCAAATCCACCATGTCCTGTGGAATTGGCGCATGCCATTCCATCTCAATTCCGCTGATCGGATGGTATAAGCGTAGCATGGTGGCATGCAGCGCCTGACGATCGAACTTCCGCAGGGCAGCGATGAACTCTTCGGATGCCCCTTTGGGCGGACGCGGGCGACCGCCGTAGACCTGATCGCCCACCAGCGGGTGAGTAATGTGCGCCATATGTACGCGAATCTGGTGCGTACGGCCGGTTTCCAGGCGCAGGCGCAGCCGAGTATGGATGCGAAAATGCTCCATAATCCGGTAGTGTGTTACCGCCGGTTTTCCCATGGGATGTACCGCCATATGCGTACGCTTGGTCGGGTGGCGGCTAATCGGTTCTTCAACCGTTCCGCCAGCCGTCATATGACCAATCGCCACCGCCTCATACTCGCGGGTGATTTCGCGCAGCTGCAGGGATTCCACCAGTCGGGTTTGCGCCGGAATAGTCTTCGCGACCACCATCAAACCGGTGGTGTCTTTATCAAGACGGTGCACAATCCCCGCACGCGGCACGTCAGCAATGGCCGGATAGTAGTGCAACAGCGCATTCAGCACAGTACCGTCAGGGTTGCCCGCGCCAGGATGCACAACTAAATCGCGCGGTTTATTAATTACGAGGATGTCATCATCTTCATAAACGATATTGAGCGGAATATCCTGTGCCTGGAAACGAACTTCTTCTTCGATTTCAACATCGATAGCAATCGTCTCCCCTCCCAGAACTTTCTCTTTCGGCTTGTCGCTGACGCTGCCGTTTACCAGCACTCTCTGGTCAAGGATCCATTCTTTTATGCGCGAACGCGAATAATCCGGGAACAATTCGGCCAAAGCCTGATCTAAGCGTTGTCCGAGTTGATTTTCGGACACCGTTGCGTTGAGTTGTACTCGTTGTGCCATATACAGCTTCTTCGTTTTAACGTTGGGTTTTACGGCTTTGCCGTTTAATATAGTGTGCTATTGTAGCTGGTCTTAATCGGGAGCAGGAACAGAGATTCTCCCGCATAAACATTTTGAGGAAGTCAAAACGTCATGACGCGCATGAAATACCTGGTGGCAGCAGCCACACTGAGCCTGGCTTTGGTGGGTTGCTCTGGCTCAAAGGAGGAGGTGCCCGATAATCCGCCGAATGAGATCTACGCGACCGCTCAGCAAAAGCTGCAGGACGGTAACTGGAAACAGGCAATAACGCAACTGGAAGCGTTGGATAACCGTTATCCCTTTGGACCTTATTCCCAACAGGTGCAGTTGGACCTGATTTATGCGTACTACAAAAACGCAGACCTGCCGCTGGCTCAGGCAGCCATCGATCGCTTTGTACGCCTGAACCCTACGCATCCTAACATTGATTACGTCATTTATATGCGTGGTCTGACAAATATGGCGTTGGATGACAGTGCGCTGCAGGGCTTCTTTGGCGTCGATCGCTCCGATCGCGACCCACAACACGCGCGTGATGCCTTTAACGACTTCTCCAGGCTGGTCCGTGGCTATCCTAACAGTCAGTACTCTACCGATGCTTACAAGCGTATGGTGTTCCTGAAGGATCGCCTGGCGAAGTACGAGCTGTCAGTGGTCGATTACTATACCGATCGTGGCGCATGGGTTGCGGTAGTTAACCGCGTCGATGGCATGCTGCGTAATTACCCGGATACGCAGGCCACCCGTGATGCGCTACCGAAGATGGAAAATGCCTACCGTCAGATGCAAATGAACGCTCAGGCTGACAAGGTTGCGAAGATCATTGCGGCTAACAGCAAGAACACCTGATAGTCGGTCGCTAAACAAAACGGCAGCCCAAGGGCTGCCGTTTTTTTATTCGTTAAATAGTTTAGCTGAAGCGGTTTAGCCCCGAGTTAACTCATCAAATATGGCTCTCTTTCTGCCATTCGACAAGTAAAATCTCGCCTGTTCCTGTCCTTTCTCACAAAACAGATTCGTTGACAAAAAGTGACAATAAAATGTGATTTAAATCACGCTTTTTGACATTAGGCGAGGTATGCTGAATTCACCAAGACGGGAAAGACAAGAGGTAAAATTTATGACAATGAACATTACCAGTAAACAAATGGAAATTACTCCGGCAATTCGCCAGCACGTCGCAGACCGTCTCGCCAAACTGGATAAATGGCAAACTCACTTAATCAACCCGCATATCATCCTCTCTAAGGAGCCGCAGGGTTTTGTCGCTGACGCAACCATCAATACGCCGAACGGTCACCTGGTTGCCAGCGCACGGCACGAAGACATGTATGCCGCAATCAACGAATTGATCAACAAGCTGGAACGGCAGCTAAATAAAGTGCAACACAAAGGGGAAGCCCGCCGCGCCGCCACATCGGTGAAAGAGGCAGGCTTTGTGGAAGAAGAAGAGTAATCCTTAACTTAAGCTTGTGTCATGCCACGCGCCTTCGGGCGCGTTTTTTATTGACAGAGTGAAAACAGTACAGGTACTGTAATCCCCACTAACTCAAGGAATTCATCGTGAAACTCATCCCGTTCTTCTTCGCATTCTTTTTTACCTTCCCCTGAATGGGAGGCAATTCGTCGTGTGATAAAGAATACTAAGACGAACAATAAGGCCTCCCAAAAGGGAGGCCTTTTTTATTGATAATCAATAACAAGAAAGGCAACACATATGACCGAGGAAAACCCATTACTGGCCCTACGCGATAAGATCAGCGCTCTGGATGAAAAACTGCTGGCGCTGCTGGCGGAACGCCGCGGCCTGGCCGTAGAGGTTGGAAAAGCCAAGCTGGCATCGCACCGGCCGGTGCGGGATATCGACCGCGAGCGCGATCTGCTTGAACGCCTGATGACGCTGGGAAAAAAACACCATCTTGATGCCCACTACATCACACGCCTGTTTCAACTCATTATTGAAGACTCGGTCCTTACCCAGCAAACGCTGCTCCAGCAGCATCTGAATAAAATTAATCCGCACTCTGCACGAGTCGCGTTTCTCGGGCCCAAAGGTTCATACTCGCATCTTGCGGCTCGTCAGTATGCCGCCCGCCACTTTGAACAGTTTATCGAAAGCGGCTGCGCTAAATTCGCGGATATCTTTGAGCAAGTGGAAACCGGTCAGGCTGATTACGCCGTCGTCCCTATTGAAAATACCAGTTCTGGCGGCATCAATGATGTTTATGACCTTCTGCAGCACACCAGCCTATCTATCGTTGGCGAGCTGACGCTGCCTATCGATCACTGCGTGCTGGTTTCAACATCCACCGATGCGCAACAGATTACGACGGTCTACAGCCATCCGCAGCCGTTCCAGCAGTGCAGCCAGTATCTAAGCCGCTATCCGCACTGGAACATTGAATATACCGATAGCACGTCTTCGGCGATGGAAAAGGTCGCTCAGGCAAAATCGCCAACCGTTGCCGCTCTGGGCAGCGAAGCAGGCGGAGCGCTGCACGGTTTGCAGGTACTGGAACATTGCCAGGCTAACCAGACGCAAAACATCACCCGCTTCCTCGTTCTGGCGCGTAAAGCGGTGGAGGTCTCCGATCAGGTGCCGGCGAAAACCACTCTGTTGATGGCTACCGGCCAGCAAGCCGGGGCCCTGGTAGAAGCGCTACTGGTGCTGAGAAACCATAACCTGATTATGACCAAGCTGGAATCGCGTCCTATTCATGGCAATCCGTGGGAAGAGATGTTTTATCTGGATATCCAGGCCAACCTGGAGTCAATGCCAATGCGTAAGGCATTAAAAGAGCTGGCCGAGATAACCCGTTCAATGAAAGTACTGGGATGTTATGCCAGCGAAAACGTGGTGCCGGTCGATCCGGTTTAACGTTCTGTAAACGGCAACTTCTTCATCCCTGCCACGGTCACCGGCAGGGTGAAGATCGCGCCGGAAAGCGGATATTTCGCCAGCTCTTCAGCATCCATATTCTCCCGCGTGGTCGTGATATAGAGCGTTTTCATATCCGCTCCGCCAAAGCACACCATCGTCGGGCAACGCACCGGTAGACGGTACTCCTCCAGTTGCTCGCCCGTCGGAGAAAAGCGCGCAATACGCCAACCGTCAAACATCGCGCTCCAGTAGCAACCTTCAGTATCGATGGCCGCGCCATCAGGAATGCCCTCACCGGGCTGAAAGTGACGAAAGACCTCGCGTTTACCCACCTCGCCCTGCTCATCCAGCGGTGTACGATAGATAACGGCATTGGGCGTATCCGAGGTATACATCCACCGCTTGTCTTCACTAAATGCCAGACCGTTGGCGCCATGAATATCGCACTGGATAACCTGCGGAGAGAGATCGTTATCAACGCGCATCAAGAGCGCGCCGTTAAAATCTCCCGGTCCCCAGAAAGTCCCGGCATAAAAGCGGCCATCGCGATCGGTTCCGCCATCGTTAAAACGGGCTAATTGCGGATTACTGGGGTTATCGCAGACTTTTCGCTGCAGTAATCCATGAACATCGGTGAGCCAGATACCGCTACGTAAAGCGACGATAAAACCGCCCTTTTCGCGTAGTGCAAAACAGCCGGGCTCTTCGGGAAACTGCAGTACCTGATGATCGCCCGTCTGCACGTCGTAGCGATGAATTTCGCACTCCATAATATCGGCCCAGTACAATGCCTGTTCGGCTTCGCTCCAGGTCGGACATTCCGGTAAATGCCCGGTGTAATCAAACAGCGGTTGTGGTTCAGCCATCATTTTCATCCCTATAAAAAAAGCCAGCGGGTCACCCCTCTGGCTTTATTGTATACGTGTTTTAACACTTACTGCCGATTATCATTTGCCTGACGCAGCAACGTCCGGCTTTCGCTCTGGAAGCGCTGGGCATAATCACCGAACCAGTGCTCGACCTTACGGAAGCTGTCAATGAATGCCTGTTTATCCCCTTGTTCCAGCAGGCCGATAGCTTCACCGAAGCGCTGGTAGTAGCGCTTAATCAGCGCCAGGTTGTTTTCTGAGGACATAATAATATCTGCGTAGAGCTGCGGATCCTGGGCGAACAGCCGGCCAACCATCGCCAGTTCAAGGCGATAAATCGGTGACGACAGCGCCAGAAGTTGCTCAAGTCGCACGTTCTCTTCGGCCAGGTGCAGGCCATAAGCGAAGGTGGCAAAATGGCGCAACGCCTGAATAAAGGCCATGTTCTGATCGTGTTCGACGGCGCTAATACGATGGAGCCGCGCGCCCCAGACCTGGATTTGTTCCAGGAACCACTGGTACGCCTCAGGCTGGCGACCATCGCAATACACCACGACCTGCTTCGCCAGGCTGCCGCTGTCAGGCCCAAACATGGGGTGTAATCCCAATACCGGTCCGTTATGCGCGGCCAGCATCGCCTGTAGCGGTTCCGCTTTCACCGAGGCCAGGTCGACCAGAATGCAGTCCGCCGGCAGCGGCGGCAGTTGAGCAATCGTTGCCGCTGTTGTGTGAATCGGTACGCTGACGATGACCATTCCGGCATCGGCGACGATCTCCTCGGCCCGAGACCAGTCGTCTTTCTCGAGGATACGCACCTGATATCCGGAAAGCGTCAGCATTTTTTCAAACAGTCGCCCCATTTGCCCGCCGCCGCCGACGATCACCACCGGACGCAGATTCGGATAAAGCGTTTTAAAACCTTTATCGTTCTCGCTGGAGTAAGACTCACGCATGACGCGACGCAAAACATCTTCGATAAGATCCGGCGGAACCCCTAGCGCCTCAGCCTCCTCACGGCGGGAGGCCAGCATCGCCGATTCACGTTCAGGGACGTAAATCGGCAGACCGTATTGGCTTTTAACTTCTCCGACTTCCGCAACCAGCTCCAGGCGCTTAGCCAGCAGTTCCAGCAGCGCTTTATCGACTTCATCAATTTGATCGCGTAACGCGGTCAGTTCAGCAACCATATAATCCTCTTACGCCAGACGAGCCGCCAGATGGCCTCGCAGATCCTTATCAAGTTCGCGGAGCAACGCATCGGTGGTTTCCCAACTAATGCAGGCATCGGTCACGGAGACACCGTATTTCATATCGCAACGCGGCTGCTCAGAGGACTGGTTTCCTTCGTGGATATTGCTCTCAATCATCAGACCAATAATGGAACGATTACCATCTTTAATCTGCGCGACGACGGATTCAGCAACCGCAGGCTGGCGGCGGTAGTCTTTATTAGAATTCCCATGGCTGCAATCTACCATCAGAGAGGGTTTCAGTCCCGCCTGAGTCATCTCTTTTTCGCACTTCGCGACATCTTCCGGGCCGTAGTTGGGCGCTTTACCGCCACGCAGAATGACGTGTCCGTTTGGATTGCCCTGCGTTTGCAGCAGACACACCTGACCGGCCTGGTTAATACCGACGAAGCGGTGCGGCATTGCGGCAGCGCGCATGGCGTTAATTGCCGTTGCAAGGCTGCCATCGGTGCCGTTTTTAAAACCGACCGGCATCGACAACCCGGAGGCCATCTCGCGGTGAGTCTGAGATTCTGTCGTACGCGCGCCGATGGCGGACCAGCTAAACAGATCGCCGAGGTATTGAGGACTGTTAGGATCCAACGCTTCCGTCGCTAACGGCAGCCCCATATTGACCAGCTCAACCAGCAGACGACGCGCAATCTTCAAGCCGCCTTCTACATCAAACGAACCATCCATATGCGGATCGTTAATCAGCCCTTTCCAGCCAACGGTGGTGCGGGGTTTCTCAAAATAGACGCGCATGACCAGATAGAGGCTATCGCTGACCTCTTCGGCAAGGGCTTTAAAACGACGAGCGTACTCAATGGCGGTTTCAGGATCGTGAATCGAACAAGGACCACATACCACCAACAGGCGCGGATCGCGACCGGCGATGATGTCAGAGATGGTCTGACGAGACTGCGCGATCTGCGCTTCCTGCTCAACGCTCAGAGGGAATTCAGCTTTCAACTGATCCGGCGTGATCAAAACCTGTTCGTCAGTAATATGTACGTTATTCAGCGCGTCTTTTTGCATGATTGCGATCCTGTATAGCTCGTTTGCGATAGTTATTGCCTCAGCGAGGATGACGTAACGATACCATATGAAGTAAAGATTTCAATCCATATTCCGTAAATTTTACTTTACAGTTATAAATTAAATCGCGCCAGATTCACTTCATAATGTACAATTATATTTACAACAAGCATGCAGGTTCAGCACTTCCCCTCTTTTCACTCCATTCTTTTACGAAAAATCCTGGTGAGAATTATCTTAAAGCGGCGGGGCTGGCTAATGACGGTTTTCAGCAATAATGCTATTCTTCGCCCGGGTTTCAGCAATCTGCATCCCCCGCGCTATGACAACCTGACGGATCCGTAATGACAGTTCTTCACCGTCTCTTTTTGACTTTAGTACTATCGCTCGTGGGTATCTCTGCTGTTGCCTCCGAACCGTCTGAAAATGTTCGGACGATCGTTTCGGGAATCGTGACCTATACACGCTGGCCGCAGTTATCCGGCCCGCCAAAGCTTTGTATTTTTTCGACATCACGTTATATCCATAGCCTGGCCGAAGAAGCACCGGAATTATTGCCTTATAAACCCGTGATTGTTCGTAATACGGAAGAAGCCTTACAGACGACCTGCGATGGTTTTTATTTTGGCAGTGAATCTCCGACTCAGCAGTCTGAATTTACAGCTAAATATGGAAACCGGCCCCTATTGCTTATTGCGGAACAAAACACCGATTGCTCTATTGGCAGCGCATTTTGCCTGCTTATAAACAATGAGAGAGTCAGATTTTCCGTAAATCTGGATGTACTGACGCACAGCGGCGTTCGGGTTAATCCCGATGTGCTGATGCTTGCCCGGAAAACATCACATGAATAAGGATTTTTCTCAGGCCCCGCGCCCCACATTTAAAAGAGCGCTACGCCGTATCAGCATGATAAGCGTTGTTATCTCTATGACACTGGTCTGGCTATTGCTCTGCGCCGCTTCCATATTCACACTCAAGCAATACGCACAAAAAAATCTGGAGCTCACCGCCGCCACGATGGGCCGTAGTCTGGAAGCCGCGCTGGTCTTTGGCGATAGCGCGGCGGCCGAAGATACCCTGGCCACCCTGGGCAAGCAGGGACAGTTTTCGCAGGCAATCCTGGTCGACGGTCGGCAGAAGCCCTTTGCCTCATGGCATAACGATGGCCTGGCCAGGCAGGATAAAGTCAGCGACGTTATCAGCAAATGGCTATTCCCGGAACCCACGGTACAACCTATCCTGCACCAGGGGAAAGTTATCGGTGAACTTCGTCTGACCGCGCTGGACAGGCTGATAAGCTATTTCCTCGGTATCTCAATTATTGTGCTAACCGGCAGCATTTTTCTCGCCTCATGCATTGCATTGCTGCTTACCCACTCGCTGCATCGCGGCATCGTGGCTGCGCTGCAGAGTATTACCGAGGTAGTTCATGATATCCGCGAAAATCGCCATTTCTCTCGTCGGGTCCCCGAAGAGCGTATTGAAGAGTTTCACCTCTTTGCCCAGGACTTTAATAGTCTGCTGGGCGAGATGGAGGACTGGCAGCGGCAGCTTCAGGCTAAAAATGCCCAGCTTCTGCGTAGCTCCTTGCACGATCCGTTGACCGGCCTGGCTAACAGAGCCGCTTTCCGCAACGTTATTAATGCGTTGATGAAAGACGAAACCGTCCATGGTAGTTCTGCGCTGCTTTTTCTTGACGGCGATAATTTCAAGCTCATTAACGATAACTGGGGCCATGCTGCCGGCGACAAGGTGTTAATTGAGGTCGCCAGCCGCCTGATGGCCTTTGTCGGCAAACAGCACCAGGCGTGGCGTCTCGGCGGCGATGAATTTGCCATTCTGCTGCGCAATGTTCATACAGAGGCTGAAGTTCAGGCACTCTGCAGCGCATTGTCGGAACAGTTTATCCCGCCGTTTAATCTCCACAACGGCCACACCGTCAGGCTGTCGCTGAGTATTGGTTACGCGTTAACCTGGGAACATGCCTCCGCGGAAAATCTGCAAGAACTTGCCGACCAAAATATGTATCGGATGAAACACCAGCGCTTACAGCGAACGCAAAAATAAAAGGAATCACCATGATCGGGAAATATTTTGCTCCTGCTTTACTGGCCGCACTTTTTCTAAGCGGCTGTCAGGCTCCGCAAGGAAAATTCTCTGCAGAACAAATTGCAGCAATGAAGTCATACGGCTTTACTGAAGCCAATGGCGACTGGTCATTAGGAATATCTGACTCCATATTATTCGACAAAAACGACTATCACCTGCGTGCCGATAGCAAACAGCAAATTCGCACTATGGCTTCGCGTCTGGCCACCACCGGAATTACCCATAGTCGTCTCGAAGGACATACTGATAATTACGGCGAAGACGCTTACAACGAAATGTTATCGCTTAAACGCGCGAACAGCGTTGCGGATGCCTGGGCCGAAGGGGCAAATATTCCGCGCACCAATTTGACCACTCGCGGGCTCGGGAAAAAGTATCCGATAGCCAGCAACGCTACCGCACAAGGACGCGCTGAAAACCGCCGCGTCACGGTGGTTATCAGCACGCCTTAAGCACCTATTCGACTGACTTAGCCTCTGTCATCGCCGTTGCTGCGCGCCAGCGCAGATAATCAACGGCGAGACACAGCGCGAGGCTAATCCCCATTAGCGGCAGCGCCAGCCCCAACATCACTGTGATAACGCCGATCGACAGACGAGCAGGCCATGCTAAGCCCAGCCACGCGTGGAGCAGCGTATTAGCCGGGTTAAAGGCCGAACTCGCGGGACGGCGTATCCACCACAAACGGTACCCCACCACGATCATCACGCAGAGTGCAATCCCGAATACGATAAGCAGTAGCTGATTGGCAAGCCCGAACAAAATTCCCATATGGAAATCCACGCCCCAGCGGGTAAGTTTAGCCATCAGCGGAAAGTCGGAAAAATGAGTGCGGTCCACGACCTGCATATTTGAACCATCGATCGCTACCGCATCAACCTGTGTCGGCCAGCTTCTGTCAATTTCATTTACCGTCCACGCCCGTCCGGAGGCCGACGGAGGACGAATCTCCAGCTTGCCTGCTTCCAGCCCGGACTTGCGAGCAGCCTGCAGGACCTCGTCAAAATCCTCTACGCGAAGTGGGACGTTCGTCTTCTCCATCGCCCCGTGTCTCATATGATGTTCCGCATGTGGATCCTGTATTGCCGGAGTGGTTCTTTCCAGCTGCGCGTTCACCTGCGGCGTCAACCAGCCAAAGGCGGCGCGCATCTTGTCGACGTTACTGCCCGCCCATTGTGACCAGGTCAAACCGGTCGCAGAGAATAACAGCATACCGATTAACAGCGCCCAGCCGAGAGAAACATGCAGGCGACGGTTATTCTGCACTCTATTATTTATACGACGACGCGGTCGGGTCATCGACCACAGCGCGATCCCGCCAAGAGCGGCAACCCACATCCAGGAGGCTGCCAGCTCGCTGTACAGTCGGCCGAAGTTACCCAGCAGCAAAGAGCGATGGGCATAATCAATCCACTGCCGCAGCGGCAAAATACCGCTGGTGCCGTAAACCGGCATATCACCTGTCACGCGTAACGTCACCGGATCGACAAAAATTGCCCGCGTTTCAGACTCGCCAAGATTTGGATCAATAAACATCACTCGGGTAGTATCGCCAGCCATAATCCCCGGTCGAACCGCGTGCAAACGGAGGTTTCCCTGGACCGCCTCCATTGCTACGGTAATTTGCGCGCTCAGCGGGTGCTTTTCGCCGCTGAGCGTCCCCTCCAGAGTCTCTTTATAGAGCCAGCTTTCCAGCTGCGGGGTGGCGACATAGAGCGTACCGGTCAGAGCCGCCACGAAGATAAACGGTCCGATAAACAGTCCGATATAGAAATGAAGACGACGCAGCAGGTTCAGCCATGCCGCGCGCGAGGTGCAGGTAGTCATACTTTTCCTTTTTGAGAGCAAAAGAGAACGTTGCGCAGTGCGCACATGATTTTTTAGTTAAGGAAGCAAGCAGACTGTTGCGGCGGAGCGCGGGTATGAGGGTAAAGCCAGGGAAAGTAGTGCCAGTGTTTCCGTTCCGGACGGAAAACCGGTGCGCTATAGCGTCGAAGCACCAGGCTGATCAGCAGTACCAGCGCAAAAATCATCCCTGGCACGTGGGCTAATAGTACGCAGTAGCCGCAGGCTTCAGCATGATCGACCGGCATGCTGTGCGCGTGTTCCGCAATCGAGGCGTCAGTATGCATCATGGGCATCTGATGTGATGGCATCTCTTGCGTCATTTCCATCGTTAAATGGTGCATACCGCTCATCGGATCTTTTTGCAGCGCGACAGAGATCAGCGGCGCCACCACGATCAGCAGGATCGCAAACAGCGCCAGCCACGCGGCGTGCCGTTGTGATGCCGGGTGATGAAAAATAGTGCTGACCACGGTCCCTCCGAATGAGGGCCATATTGTAAATGATTCTCAATGAAATAGTTAAAATGAAGATAAAAAAAGGGCTGGCCCATCAGGCCAGCCCTCTCATTCAGGATGTCGCGAAAGCGAATCTTAGTTAAGACGCTCTTTGATACGAGCAGACTTACCGGTACGCTCACGCAGGTAGTACAGTTTAGCTTTACGTACAGCACCACGACGTTTGACAGAAATGCTGTCAACTACCGGAGAGTGAGTCTGGAAGACACGCTCAACGCCTTCGCCGTTGGAAATTTTGCGAACAGTGAATGCAGAGTGCAGACCGCGGTTACGAATAGCGATAACCACGCCCTCGAATGCCTGCAGACGTTTTTTGGAACCTTCAACAACCCATACTTTCACTTCCACGGTATCACCCGGACGGAAGGAAGGTACGTCCTGCTTCATCTGTTCTTGTTCAAGTTGCTTAATAATGTTGCTCATAATTTAATCTCTTATCCTGGGTAAACTGATATTGGGGGCTTACGCCATCCCATCATGTTTATGTTGCTGTTGCGCGAGTTCCTTTTTGAACTCCGCCAGCAACCTTGCTTGCTCTTCAGTCAGAGCCAGGTTTTCCAAAAGTTCAGGTCTTCTAAGCCAGGTTCGGCCCAGCGACTGCTTCAGACGCCAGCGACGTATCTCCGCATGGTTTCCCGACAGCAATACCGGCGGTACTTCCATACCTTCTAACACTTCAGGGCGCGTATAGTGCGGGCAATCCAGCAATCCTTCAGCAAACGAATCTTCGATTGCCGAAGCTTCATGACCCAGAACCCCCGGAATAAACCGGGAAACGGAATCAATCAGCGTCATTGCCGGTAGCTCGCCACCGCTGAGAACGTAATCGCCGATTGACCATTCTTCATCAATTTCGGTCTGAATTACGCGCTCATCTACGCCTTCGTAGCGACCGCACACCAAAATCAGCTTCTGATTTGTTGCCAGTTCGCTGACGCCAGCTTGATCAAGCTTGCGCCCCTGAGGTGAAAGATAAATCACCTTTGCGCCTTCACCTGCCGCGGCTTTTGCTGCATGAATCGCATCCCGCAAAGGTTGCACCATCATTAGCATCCCCGGTCCGCCGCCGTAAGGACGATCGTCCACGGTACGGTGCCGGTCATGAGCGAAATCTCGAGGACTCCAGCTCTGGATGCTCAGCAGGCCATTTTTTACTGCCCGGCCAGTTACCCCGTAATCGGTAATTGCGCGGAACATTTCTGGAAACAGGCTAACGATACCTATAAACACAAGCCAATCCCCATAGTGCCGTTTTTTACCGTTTATTCGGAGAATTTAAAAACCAGGATCCCAATCTACTTCGATAGTACGAGTAGCGAGATCGACTTTCTTGATAACCTGCCCATCGAGGAACGGAACCAGCCGCTCCTTGATACCAAATGCATCTTTCAGGTTTGCCTTGATGACGAGAACGTCATTAGACCCGGTTTCCATCATGTCGATGACTTTACCGAGGCTATAGCCTTCAGTGGTCACTACCTGGCAGCCCATCAGGTCTTTCCAGTAATAGTCACCCTCTTCAAGCGCAGGCAGCTGCGATGAATCCACGACAATTTCGCAATTAGTCAATAGATTCGCTGCATCGCGATCGTCAATGCCTTTCAGCTTAATGACGATATCCTGATTGTGGTGGCGCCAGCTTTCCAGCTCAACAACCTGCCACTGACCCGCCTTCTGGATAAACCAGGGCTGATAGTCAAAAATGCTTTCGGCGTCTTCGGTGGAGGAAAACACTCTGAGCCAACCACGGATACCGTAGGAAGAACCCATTTTGCCCAATACAATCGGATCAACAGGTGCTTGTGCGGTGTGTTGCTTGCTCATCATGACCACCGTGACAGATTAAGCTGCTTTGTTAGCGGCTTTGATCAGCGCAGCTACGCGATCGGAAACAGTCGCGCCCTGGCCAACCCAGTGAGCGATACGATCCAGATCCAGACGAGTTCCTTCTTCGGTCGCAGAAGCGATCGGGTTGAAGAAACCAACGCGCTCGATGAAGCGACCGTTGCGTGCATTACGGCTGTCGGTAACAACAACCTGGTAGAACGGACGCTTTTTCGCGCCGTGACGTGCTAAACGAATAGTAACCATAACATCCTCTTGTGTGAATAAAACACCGGGCCCCATCGAGGAACGGAGCCCGGTGTCATATTAAAAGCCCGAAAATTTTACTGATTTCTGGGGAAATTGCAATCAGCAGTTATAAACTCTGCTGTGGAAGGGCTCCGCAGATACCCTAAATTGGGTACCTGCGAGTAATTCATAGCCAGAGCGCGCCAACAATGGGACAGGAAAGAAGGGCGCGCCGGCAGCAATAGCCACAATACTATCGGCCTCCGGGGAAACCTGGCGGCATCATACCTTTCATTCCACGCATCATCTTCATCATGCCGCCTTTCGACTTCATCTTCTTCATCATGCGCTGCATATCGTCAAACTGCTTGAGCAGACGGTTCACATCCTGCACCTGCATTCCGCAGCCTGCGGCGATACGGCGCTTACGCGAACCTTTAATAATTTCCGGTTTAGCGCGCTCTTTCAGCGTCATCGAGTTGATGATGGCTTCCATACGCACCAGCACTTTGTCGTCCATTTGCGATTTAACGTTGTCCGGTATCTGCCCCATGCCCGGCAGCTTGCCCATCAGGCTGGCCATACCGCCCATGTTTTTCATCTGACGCAGCTGCTCAAGGAAATCGGTCAAGTCAAAACCATCGCCTTTTTTCAGCTTAGAGGCCAGCTTTTCAGCCTGCGCGCGGTCGACCTTACTTTCGATATCCTCGATCAGGGACAGGACATCGCCCATGCCGAGAATACGGGAAGCGATACGATCCGGATGGAACGGCTCCAGCGCTTCGGTTTTCTCGCCAACCCCGAGGAATTTAATCGGCTTGCCGGTGATATGACGAATCGACAGCGCCGCGCCGCCGCGGGCGTCGCCGTCCACTTTGGTCAATACAACACCGGTTAACGGTAGCGCTTCGTTAAACGCTTTCGCGGTATTCGCCGCATCCTGGCCGGTCATCGCATCGACAACGAACAGGGTTTCTACCGGATTAAGCGTTGCATGGACCTGCTTAATCTCGTCCATCATAGCTTCATCAACGTGCAGACGACCAGCGGTATCCACCAACAGCACGTCGTAGAATTTGAGCTTCGCTTCTTTCAGCGCGGCATTAACGATATCAACCGGTTTCTGGCCAACGTCAGACGGAAAGAAATCGACGCTAACCTGCTCTGCCAGCGTTTCCAGCTGTTTGATCGCCGCGGGACGATAAACGTCAGCGGAAACCACCAGGACTTTCTTCTTGTGCTTTTCACGCAAGAATTTACCCAGCTTAGCGACGCTGGTCGTTTTACCCGCCCCCTGCAAACCGGCCATCAGAACTACGGCAGGCGGCTGCGCGGCTAAATCGAGCGCCTGGTTCTCTTCGCCCATCGCGGCAACCAGTTCGTTGCGCACGATTTTGACGAACTCCTGCCCCGGGGTCAGGCTTTTATTAACTTCATGACCAACCGCGCTCTCTTTTACACGGTTGATGAAGTCGCGAACCACAGGCAGAGCAACGTCCGCCTCCAGCAGCGCCATGCGCACTTCGCGCAGAGTATCTTTAATATTGTCTTCAGTAAGGCGTCCGCGGCCGCTAATGTTGCGCAGCGTACGCGACAAACGATCGGTTAAATTATCAAACATTGTCTCTCGCCTGAGGTGGAAACGGTCGGTCGCCGCAGCGACACAAAAACGGAATGGGCGCAGTATAACACGACATAAACGCGAATGTGCTGCAACGGTTGGAGCCAGACTCGCGTGACGTTATACTGCTTCTCTCTACTATTTAGTCAACAGTCGACGCGCATATGCCTGTTTTTGCTCTACTCGCCCTTGTCGCCTACTCCATCAGCCTCGCGCTGATCGTCCCTGGTCTGTTACAAAAAAACAGCAGCTGGCGGCGGATGGCGATTCTTTCCGCAACTATTGCGTTGATTTGTCACGCCTTTGCGCTGGAGTCACGCATTTTTCCCGGCGGCGAAAGCGGGCAAAACCTCAGCTTATTAAACGTGGGATCGCTGGTTAGCCTGATGATCTGTACGGTGATGACCATCGTCGCATCGCGCAATCGCGGCTGGCTGCTGCTGCCCATTGTCTACACCTTCGCCCTGATCAACCTCGCGTTCGCCACCTTTATGCCGAACGAGTACATCACGCATCTGGAAACCACGCCGGGGATGTTGGTCCACATCGGCCTGTCGCTCTTTTCTTATGCTACGCTGATTATCGCCGCGCTCTACGCTCTGCAGCTGGCGTGGATTGACTATCAGTTAAAGAACAAACGATTGACCTTCAGTAGCGAAATGCCGCCGCTGATGAGCATCGAACGTAAAATGTTTCATATCACCCAGATAGGCGTGGTGCTGTTAACCCTGACGCTGTGTACCGGGCTGTTTTACATGCATAACCTGTTTAGTGCGGAAAACATTGATAAAGCCGTACTCTCTATCGTGGCGTGGTTCGTTTATATCGTCCTGCTTTGGGGCCACTATCATGAAGGGTGGCGCGGACGCCGGGTCGTCTGGTTTAACGTGACTGGCGCAGGCCTGCTGACGCTAGCCTACTTTGGTAGCCGCGTATTGCAACAGTTCATGAGCTAAGTCTTTAAGGAATCCCTAGTGGAACATATCTCCACCACCACGCTGATCGTAACGCTGATCATCATGGTGGTTATCTCCGCCTATTTCTCCGGTTCTGAAACCGGCATGATGACGCTAAATCGCTATCGCCTGCGTCATATGGCCAAACAGGGTAATCGTCAGGCAAAACGCGTTGAAAAGCTGCTGCGCAAACCTGACCGTCTGATTAGCCTGGTCCTCATTGGCAATAATCTGGTTAATATTCTCGCTTCGGCGCTCGGCACCATCGTGGGTATGCGCCTGTACGGCGATGCAGGCGTTGCCATTGCCACCGGAGTTCTGACGTTCGTGGTGCTGGTATTTGCCGAAGTGCTGCCCAAAACCATTGCGGCGCTCTACCCGGAAAAGGTCGCCTATCCCAGCAGCCTTCTGCTCGCGCCGCTGCAAATACTGATGATGCCGCTGGTGTGGTTGCTCAACACCATCACCCGCATTCTGATGCGCATCATGGGCATTAAAACCGATATCGTCATTAGCGGGGCGCTCAGCAAAGATGAACTGCGTACTATCGTTAATGAATCACGCTCGCAAATCTCCCGCCGCAATCAGGACATGCTGCTGTCGGTTCTGGATCTCGAGAAAGTTAGCGTGGACGACATCATGGTCCCGCGCAATGATATCGTCGGTATTAATATTAACGACGACTGGAAGTCCATTGTCCGCCAGCTGACCCACTCTCCCCACGGCCGCATCGTGCTGTACCGCGACACCCTTGACGATGCCATCAGCATGCTGCGGGTACGCGAAGCTTATCGCCTGATGACGGAGAAAAAAGAGTTCACAAAAGAGGTAATGCTGCGCGCCGCCGACGAAATTTACTTCGTGCCGGAAGGGACGCCGCTCAGCACCCAACTGGTAAAATTCCAGCGCAACAAAAAGAAAGTGGGCCTGGTGGTGGATGAATATGGGGATATTCAGGGCCTGGTCACAGTTGAGGATATCCTCGAAGAGATCGTCGGCGATTTTACGACCTCCATGTCGCCTACGCTTGCAGAAGAGGTAACGCCGCTTAACGATGGTTCAGTGATTATCGACGGTACCGCCAACGTACGTGAAATCAATAAAGCATTTAACTGGCATCTGCCGGAAGATGAAGCGCGAACCATTAACGGTATCATTCTGGAAGCTCTCGAAGAGATCCCTGCCCCCGGCACCCGCGTGCGCATTGAACAGTATGATATCGATATTCTTGATGTTCAGGAGAATATGATTAAACAGGTGAAGGTTATGCCGGTAAAACCCATTCGTGAAAGCGTGGCGGAGTCATAGCATACCTGGCACGGTGCAGGTCTGAATAGAAAAACGGCTACCTCATGGTAGCCGTTTCGCTTATTTACTTCGCTTTCGCTACGGTTACCATCGCCGCGCGAATAGTACGGCCATTCAAGGTGTAGCCCTTTTGCATAATGCCCAGAACGTTACCTGCCGGTACGTCCTCGGACTCAACCATCGCAATGGCCTGATGCACGTTCGGATCCAGCGGCACGTTAGTATCGCCAATGACTTCCACGCCAAACTTACGAACCACGTCCAGCATCGACTTCAGCGTCAGTTCGATACCTTCAACCATCGGCGCCATATCCGGGTTGGCTTTATCAGCCACTTCCAGGGCGCGGTCCAGGCTGTCGATGACCGGCAACAGTTCGTTGACGAACTTCTCAAGCGCAAACTTATGCGCTTTTTCGATATCCTGCTCGGTACGACGGCGCAGGTTATCTTCATCGGCTTTCGCACGCAGCAATACTTCACGTTCGCGCTTCTGGGCTTCAACGAGCTGAGCTTCCAGATTCGCAATTTTTTCATCGCGCGGATCCACCTGCTCAGCCGAAACCTCAGGCTCTACCGCCTCAACGTCATCGTGCTGCTCCGTGATAATTTCTTCCGGGGCTTGCCCCTCAGGCGTTTTCTGTTCTTTACTACTCATGAATTTCTCCGCGTTTTTTTTCGCATTCATCTCGCTAACTTCGCTTATTATGGGGATCAGTTTCCGGGTTTCAAGGGAACGCAGCCAGATTGTCACTATTCATTTAACTCAAGGACATCCAGATCATGAAGAATCACTTCAAGTGTATAGGCATTGTGGGACACCCTCGTCACCCAACCGCGCTGACCACACATGAAATGCTCTGGCGCTGGCTGTCCAGCAAAGGTTATGAAGTTCTGGTTGAGCAGCAAATCGCTCATGAATTACAGCTCAGCAATGTGAAGACCGGGACGCTGGCGGAAATTGGCCAGCAGGCAGACCTGGCCGTCGTGGTTGGCGGCGATGGTAATATGCTCGGCGCGGCGCGGACGCTGGCGCGCTACGATATTAACGTTATTGGCATTAACCGCGGAAATCTCGGCTTTCTGACCGACCTCGATCCGGACAACGCGCTACAGCAGCTCGCTGATGTGCTCGAAGGCCACTATATCGCTGAAAAACGCTTCCTGCTGGAAGCTCAGGTCTGTCAGCAGGATTGCCAGAAGCGTATCAGCACGGCGATTAACGAAGTCGTCCTGCACCCCGGTAAAGTAGCGCATATGATTGAGTTTGAAGTCTATATTGACGAGGTGTTTGCTTTCTCTCAGCGCTCAGATGGGCTCATCATCTCCACGCCCACCGGCTCCACGGCCTATTCCCTCTCCGCCGGCGGGCCGATCCTCACCCCTTCGCTGGATGCTATCACCCTGGTGCCTATGTTCCCGCATACGCTTTCGGCCCGGCCGCTGGTGATCAACGGTGACAGTACTATTCGCCTGCGTTTTTCGCAGCGCTGCAGCGACCTCGAAATTAGCTGCGATAGCCAGATAGCGCTGCCCATTCAGGATGGAGAAGATGTGCTGATCCGCCGGTGTGATTATCACCTTAATCTCATCCATCCTAAAGATTACAGCTATTTCAATACATTAAGCACTAAGCTTGGCTGGTCGAAAAAATTGTTCTGATTTTATAGCCAGCCCCTTTACTGGATAAAAAACCCGATTATACTGTACGAAAACACAGTAATGGTTTTTCATACAGGAAGGCAGCTATGTTGGCACAACTCACTATCAGTAATTTTGCTATCGTTCGTGAGCTGGAAATCGATTTTCACAGCGGTATGACCGCCATTACCGGCGAGACCGGCGCCGGTAAATCGATCGCTATCGACGCGCTGGGGCTGTGCCTGGGCGGTCGGGCGGAAGCCGATATGGTGCGCAGAGGCGCCAGCCGGGCTGATTTATGCGCACGCTTCTCCCTGAAAGACACGCCGGCCGCACAACGCTGGCTGGAACAAAACCAGCTCGAAAGCGGGCGTGAGTGTTTACTTCGCCGCGTTATCAGCGCAGACGGCCGCTCTCGCGGCTTTATTAACGGTACGGCGGTGCCTTTATCCCAGCTCCGCGAACTGGGACAGCTTCTTATCCAGATCCATGGCCAGCATGCGCACCAACTGTTGACTAAGCCTGAACATCAGAAGACCTTACTTGATGGCTATACCGGTGAGTATGCGCTTACTCAGCTAATGGCTGAGCGCTATCGTCAGTGGCACAAAAGCTGCCGCGATCTGGCGCAGCATCAGCAGCAAAGCCAGGAGCGCGCCGCGCGTGCGGATCTGGTGCAGTATCAACTAAAAGAGCTCAACGAGTTTAATCCGCAGCCGGGCGAATTCGAGCAAATTGATGAAGAGTACAAACGTCTGGCCAACAGCGGCCAATTGCTGTCGACCTGTCAGCATGCGCTGTCGGTGATGGCAGACGGCGAAGAATCCAATCTGCAAAGCCAACTCTATGCCGCAAAGCAGCTGGTGAGCGAGCTGGTTGGTATGGACAGTAAACTCTCCGGAGTGCTGGATATGCTTGAAGAAGCATCTATTCAGCTTAGCGAAGCCACGGACGAGCTGCGTCATTATCACGATCGCCTCGATCTCGATCCGAATCGTCTGTTCGAACTGGAACAACGTATCTCCCGACAGATTGCCCTGGCGCGCAAGCATCAAATTACGCCCGAGGAGCTTCCAGAATTTTACCAGTCGCTGCTGGAAGAGCAGCGTCTGCTGGATGATAGCGCCGGTTCCCTGGAATCCCTCAGTCAGATGGTCGTGGAGCATCATCAGTTAGCCCTTGAGACGGCGAAGCAGCTACATGCCCTGCGTCAGAATAGCGCTGATGAGCTGACTCAGTTAATTACGGAAAGTATGCACTCACTTTCAATGCCACACGGTATATTCTCCATTGATGTCGCGTTTGATGAGCGTCATCTCACCGCTGAAGGCGCAGACCATATTGAATTCCGGGTAACCACCAACCCGGGTCAGCCGCTGCAGCCAATCGCTAAAGTTGCTTCCGGAGGCGAACTCTCGCGTATTGCGCTGGCGATTCAGGTGATCACTGCGCGGAAAATGGAAACTCCGGCATTGATTTTTGATGAAGTAGATGTCGGTATCAGTGGCCCTACGGCAGCGGTGGTGGGCAAACTGCTGCGCCAGCTAGGTGAGTCAACCCAGGTGATGTGCGTTACCCACTTACCGCAGGTGGCCGGTTGCGGACATCATCATTTCTTCGTCTGCAAGGAAACAGACGGTGAAATGACCGAGACGCATATGCACCCTCTGGATAAACGCGCTCGCTTGCAGGAACTGGCCCGTCTGCTGGGCGGCAGTGAAGTCACTCGTAACACTCTGGCAAACGCGAAAGAGTTGCTTGCCGCGTAAACTTTTTGATTTTCACAGAGTCATAGTGAACAGCAAATTGCCGATAGACCTGCAGCCGAAGGTTCCCAACCGGGCAAAGGTCTATTATCATCGGCATATTACAGATGAGCCACGTACTGCTCGGGCCCAAAAAGGAATCAAATCACTATGCGCTGTAAAACGCTGACTGCTGCCGCAGCGGTTCTTCTTATGTTGACCGCAGGCTGTTCCACTCTGGAACGAGTGGTTTACCGTCCTGACATCAACCAGGGTAACTATCTGGCACCAACCGATGTAGCAAAAGTTCGTGTCGGCATGACGCAACAACAGGTTGCCTATGCCTTGGGTACGCCGATGATGTCGGATCCGTTTGGCACTAATACCTGGTTCTACGTTTTCCGTCAGCAGCCTGGGCATGAAAAAGTTACCCAGCAGACGCTTACCCTGACCTTTAACAGCAGCGGTGTGCTGACCAACATTGATAACAAACCTGCCCTGACGGCGGAGTAATAAAGCTATCAATACACAAAAAGCGCTCATTGAGCGCTTTTTTTATATCTGCATCTTTGGTGCGAAACGGTTACTTTCCGGCGTTTTTCTCCGCCCGCTGACGACGTAGCTCTTTCGGGTCAGCAATCAACGGACGATAGATTTCGACCCGATCGCCATCATGGACGCGATCCTGAAGCTTAGCCGGGCGGCTATAAATTCCCACTTTGTTTTTCGTCAGCTCGATATCGTCACGTAGCGCCAGAAGACCGCTGGCAACAATCGCCTGCTCGACCGTCGCCCCCTCCTCAAGCTTGACGCTTTGCAGATACTGTTTTTCCGGCAACGCGTAGGCCACTTCAACCACGATTTTAGCCGGCACTGTAGACCTCTTTAGCGCGCGTCGTGAATGCCTGAACCATATTCATGGCCAGTTCTTTGAAGATACGACCAAACGCCATTTCAATCAGCTTATTGGTGAATTCAAAATCGAGATGAAACTCAATTTTGCACGCTTCCGGGCTTAAGGGGATAAATTTCCAGCCGCCAATCAGCTTTTTAAACGGACCATCGACCAGACTCATCAGGATGCTCTGGTTACTGGTGAGCGTATTTCGCGTTGTGAAGGTCTTACTGATACCCGCTTTGGATACGTCAACCGCCGCAGTCATTTGCGTCGGCCCAAGCTCCAGAACCCGGCTACCGGTACAGCCCGGCAGAAAATCAGGGTAGGACTTTACATCATTTACCAGTTGATACATCTGTTCAGCACTGAACGGCACCAGCGCGGTACGGCTAATCTGAGGCATAGCAGGTTCCACATATAAACACAGGGCAAATAATATCATTTATCTGCTGCTAAAAAAAACGCTGTACCGCAACTCGTGCTAAGATAGCCCATTACGCCTCGCAGGAAGATTGAGGTACGACTGTTTTAAGACGATGACTTCAGGATACTATGACTAAGAAAAAAGCCCACAAACCTGGATCAGCCACCATTGCGCTGAATAAACGCGCTCGTCATGAATACTTTATCGAAGATGAATACGAGGCGGGTCTTGCCCTGCAGGGATGGGAAGTAAAATCTCTCCGCGCAGGTAAAGCCAATATTGGCGACAGCTATGTCATTTTGAAAGATGGCGAAGCCTATCTGTTTGGCGCCAACTTCACGCCGATGGCGGTAGCGTCCACCCACTACGTATGCGACCCAACGCGTACCCGTAAGCTTCTGCTCAATCAGCGTGAACTGGATACCCTATACGGACGTATCAACCGTGAAGGTTACACCGTGGTCGCTCTTTCCCTGTACTGGAAGAATGCCTGGTGCAAAGTCAAAATCGGCGTAGCGAAAGGTAAGAAACAGCACGACAAGCGCACCGATATAAAAGATCGCGAGTGGGCAGTTGATAAAGCCCGCATTATGAAACACGCAGGTCGTTAATTGCCCTTCTCTTGAGGGTCAGCCAGCTGGCCCTCACGCTATATTGTTGTTGATGCTGATTTTTCATCCACTCTGGCGCCATAATCCTCAAAACGAGGGCTGGTCAGCGCATTCATAAATCTGTTATACTCAACGTACACATTGGGGCTGATTCTGGATTCGACGGGATTTGCGAAACCCAAGGTGCATGCCGAGGGGCGGTTGGCCTCGTAAAAAGCCGCAAAAAAATAGTCGCAAACGACGAAAACTACGCTTTAGCAGCTTAATAACCTGCTCTGAGCCCTCTCTCCCTAGCTTCCGCTCTTAAGACGGGGATCAAAGAGAGGTCAAACCCAAAAGAGATCGCGTGGAGGCCCTGCCTGGGGTTGAAGCGTTAAATCTAATCAGGCTAGTCTGGTAGTGGCGTGTCCGTCCGCAGGTGCCAGGCGAATGTAAAGACAGACTAAGCATGTAGTACCGAGGATGTAGGAATTTCGGACGCGGGTTCAACTCCCGCCAGCTCCACCACTTTTTAGTATTATGACGTATACTGAAGTCTACTAAGCCCGCTTGGAACCAGCCTTGCGGGCTTTTTTACGTCTACAGAAGTCTACTGAGATTTGCTAGAAGCTACTCGTTATGGCACCCTTTTTGGGACCCAATGCAAAGGGTCCCAAAATCGAGGGTCCTAAAATGGCAAAGATCGCTAAGAAACTCACTGACACTGAAATCAAAAATACCAAGCCAGCAGAAAAGGAGATCAACCTTTTTGATGGTGACGGCCTGATGCTACGAATCGCTCCCCTATCAAAGGGTGGTAAGAAAAATTGGTATTTCAGGTATGCAGTGCCGGTAACTAAAAAGCGAACGAAGATGAGCTTAGGAACCTATCCTCATCTCACACTTGCCAAGGCACGGGCTTTACGTGATGAATACTTGTCGCTGCTGGCAAATGGTATCGATCCGCAGATCCACAACAACGATAAAGCTAATGCTCTTAAGGATGCCACTGAGCACACGCTACAAGCGGTTGCTAAGAAATGGTTAGATGAAAAGGTTAAGACCTCTGGTATCTCTCCAGACCACGCAGAAGACATCTGGCGGAGCCTTGAACGAAATATTTTCCCCGGTTTAGGCAACGTTCCTATCAAAGAGATTCGTCCCAAGCTCTTAAAACAACATCTTGACCCCATAGAACAACGAGGCGTATTGGAAACCCTACGCCGTATCATTTCACGTCTAAATGAAATCTTCCGTTGGGCTGCGACAGAAGAACTTATTGAGTTTAATCCTGCTGACAATCTCGGCCAGAGATTTAGCAAACCCAAAAAGCAAAATATGCCAGCTTTACCACCAGATGATTTACCCCGATTCTTAATTGCTCTATCTAACGCGTCTATACGGCTCGAAACACGTCTTCTAATTGAGTGGCAACTCCTTACGTGGGTTCGTCCGGGAGAAGCTGTCCGTGCTCGGTGGAATGATATTGACGAAGATAATCGATTCTGGAACATCCCCGGTGAGTTTATGAAGATGAAGCGCCCTCACAAGATTCCGCTGAGCAAAGAGGCTATGCGCATCCTTGAGTTAATCAGACCAATCAGTGGTCATAGAGAGTGGGTTTTCCCAAGTATCAAAGCCCCGCTTAATCACATGCATGAGCAAACAGCTAATGCTGCAATCATCCGAATGGGATTCGGTGGTGAACTGGTAGCTCACGGAATGCGTTCTATAGCAAGAACGGCTGCTGAAGAAAGTGGTAAATTTAGAATAGAGGTGCTTGAATCAGCCTTAGCTCATACCAAGAACAATGAAATCATAGCCGCTTACAATCGTGCTGAGTATCTTGCTGAAAGAACACAGTTGATGCAGTGGTGGGGAGATTACGTTCAGGCGCAGAAGCGTAGAGCTATGGCAGCATGAAAGTACATTGAAGATGGCAACAACAATAGTGCTGTATTTTTCTACAGCACATGATTTTACAATAGAAAATGTTTACTGATTTCCTCTTGCCACGTTGTTATGGTTCAAACTTCAAGCAATGATTTTAGGTCCATCGCTATGTTATCGCTTGAAAATGGTATTATATAAAAAGAGGAAATTATACGAAGAGCAAGATTGAGAGGCCTGATGAACGCTGGAGAGATTGGAACTGAAGCCGGACGTATTTTTGAATACAACTTACCAAGCCATTGGATTTTCCGAAGCCAAGAAGATCAAAATGATTTTGGTATTGATGGAGAAATTGAACTCAAAGATGGTAGTGGCAAAGCTCTTGGAAAAGAGAGTGTTTTCAAAGTTCAGATTAAGGGTGAAGAGAACTCAACTTTTATTCATGATAATAGCTTATTATCATTTACCCTGAAAACAGAGCGTTTGAGATATTACTTTGAATTTAAAGTACCTGTTATTTTAGCTGTAGTAGAAATCTCCTCTGAGAAAATATTTTGGCTACCCTTAACTAACAATGAAATATTAAGAGAAAAGGCATCAAAATCTAATCAAAATGAAACCATTCAAGTTCATATTCCAATTGAGAATACGTTAGTAAGAAAAGATATTGCTTCAGCAAATAAAATATTAGATGCTGTCATGGATTGTTGGGATCACTTGAATATTAAGGGACTTAAGGATTCTGTTGTCAGATATCCTATCATTAGTCCGTCGTCACTCGATAAGAAAATTGAAGATATAGGTGAAGCATTATATAAAGCGTATCACCAGCAGCTGGATAATCTTTTATCTGAAAGAAAATATGACTCGGTTTTTGAACGTTCTACCGAAATAAGCAATTCACCAATAGTTCCAGCAAAAGATAGATTTATCGCAGTATTATATTACTTGCAAGCATTCCAAATTTCTCCGGCTTTGTTGAATAAATCAGATTTCGGGTAAGTCTCCCCCGTAGCGGGTTGTGTTTTCAGGCAATACGCACGCTTTCAGGCATACCTGCTTTCGTCATTTTGTTCAGCGCTCGTACCAGGGCCATAGCCTCCGCAACCTGACCATCGTAGTCACGCAGCGTCAGTGAACCCCCGAACAGCTGTTTTACCCGGTACATCGCCGTTTCCGCTATCGAGCGACGGTTGTAATCTGTTGTCCATTTCCACCGCGCATTACTCCCGGTCATTCGCTGATTAGCCACTGCACGGTTACGGTCTGCATATTCACCGGGCCAGTAACCCGCACCTTTTCGGGGAGGGATAAGCGCGCTGATTTTCTTACGCCGCAGTTCATCGTGACAGAGCCGGGTGTCGTAAGCGCCGTCTGCCGCTGCTGCCCTGATTTTTCTGTGAGTCTGCCGGATAAGACCCGGGAAGGCTTCTGAGTCCGTCACATTGTTCAGCGACAGGTCAGCGCAGATGATTTCATGTGTTTTACTGTCAACGGCGAGATGCAGCTTACGCCAGATACGGCGGCGTTCCTGGCCATGCTTTTTGACTTTCCACTCGCCTTCACCGAAGACCTTCAGCCCGGTGGAATCAATTACCAGGTGTGCGATTTCACCCCAGGTGGGCGTTTTGAAACTGACATTAACCGACTTTGCCCGCCTGCTGACACAGCTGTAATCCGGGCAGCGTAGCGGAACGTTCATCAGAGAAAAAATGGAATCAATAAAGCCCTGCGCAGCGCGCAGGGTCAGCCTGAATACGCGTTTAATGACCAGCACAGTCGTGATGGCAAGGTCAGAATAGCGCTGAGGTCTGCCTCGTGAAGAAGGTGTTGCTGACTCATACCAGGCCTGAATAGCTTCATCATCCAGCCAGAAAGTTATGGAGCCACGGTTGATGAGGGCTTTATTGTAGGTGGGCCAGTTGGTGATTTTGAACTTTTGCTTTGCCACGGAACGGTCTGCGTTGTCGGGAAGATACGTGATCTGATCCTTCAACTCAGCAAAAGTTCGATTTATTCAACAAAGCCTTTTTTTATATACGATCTGACGAATTCAGCAGAAGGAAACTCATCATTCGTGACGAAATAAAAATTAGTTTCCCCATTAATATAGAAATGAGTGTTTACTCACAGAAAGAAAATCAGGAGTAATTATTCTGAAGACAGATAATACAGAAGTCGTACAGCGCATTTAACTCACTTCTCAGGAGGTTAATCACTCTCTATTTGTGGACAACCGACATGTCTTAAGGCTCTGGAATAACGTGTTGATATTTCGATGCGTAGCATGCAGCGGAATATTACCGGATCAATAAAGCAGGAAGAGGCGTTTTAATTCTTTCCGCAGGATGATAGTAGGGTGACTGCCATGTCTGATTATAATGAAAAAAGTGCGATCTCCGCACTTCTCGCAGGTCATTGTTCCGATCCATTTTCCGTGCTTGGCATGCACTCAACCGATGCGGGTCTGGAAGTGCGCGCATTATTACCCGATGCCACCGATGTATGGGTGATTGAACCGAAAACCGGGCGCAAAGTCGGTAAACTCGAATGCCTCGACACACGCGGGTTCTTTAGCGGCGTTCTGCCGCGCCGGAAAAATCCTTTTCGTTACCAGCTGGCCGTCACCTGGCACGGTCAGCAAAACCTGATTGACGACCCCTATCGCTTTGGCCCGCTGCTGCAGGAGCTTGATGCCTGGCTGCTCGCTGAAGGGACTCATCTGCGGCCCTACGAGACGCTGGGAGCCCATGCCGACACCATGGACGGCGTCACCGGGACGCGTTTTTCCGTCTGGGCGCCGAACGCCCGTCGTGTGTCGGTGGTCGGACAGTTCAACTACTGGGACGGCCGCCGCCACCCGATGCGTCTGCGCAAAGAGTCCGGCATCTGGGAGCTGTTTGTCCCCGGCGCGCATAACGGCCAGCTGTATAAGTTCGAGCTGATTGACGCCCACGGCCACCTGCGGGTGAAATCCGACCCGTATGCCTTTGAGGCACAGATGCGCCCGGAAAGCGCGTCGCTTATCTGCGGCATGCCGGAAAAGGTCGAACAGCCACAGTCCCGTCAGCAGGCCAACCAGTTTGATGCACCGATTTCGATTTATGAAGTGCACCTTGGCTCGTGGCGCCGCCACGCCGATAACCATTTCTGGCTCAGCTACCGCGAGCTGGCGGACCAGCTGGTGCCTTACGCGAAGTGGATGGGCTTCACCCATCTGGAGCTGCTGCCGGTAAACGAACATCCGTTCGACGGCAGCTGGGGCTATCAGCCCACCGGGCTGTACGCGCCGACCCGCCGTTTTGGTACCCGTGAAGACTTCCGCTACTTCCTGAATGCTGCCCATGCCGCGGGTCTGAACGTGATCCTCGACTGGGTGCCGGGCCACTTCCCGTCGGATGACTTTGCGCTGGCATCGTTCGACGGCACCGCGTTGTATGAACACAGCGACCCGCGAGAAGGTTATCACCAGGACTGGAATACGCTGATCTACAACTACGGTCGCCGTGAAGTCAGCAACTTTCTGGTCGGGAACGCGCTGTACTGGATTGAACGCTTCGGGATCGACGCCCTGCGCGTGGATGCGGTTGCGTCAATGATCTACCGCGACTACAGCCGCAAAGAGGGGGAGTGGGTGCCCAATGAGTACGGCGGCCGGGAAAACCTCGAAGCGATTGAATTTCTGCGCAATACCAACCGTGTGCTCGGTGAGCAGACGCCGGGAGCGGTCACGATGGCGGAGGAGTCCACCGACTTCGCCGGGGTTACACGACCGTCTTCGACGGGCGGTCTTGGCTTCTGGTTCAAATGGAACCTCGGCTGGATGCATGACACCCTCGACTATATGCAGCTCGATCCCATCTATCGTCGTTATCATCACGACAAGATGACCTTCGGGATGCTCTACAACTACACCGAAAACTTCGTGTTGCCGCTGTCACACGATGAAGTGGTTCACGGCAAAAAATCGATTCTTGACCGGATGCCTGGCGATGCCTGGCAGAAGTTCGCCAACCTGCGCGCCTACTACGGCTGGCTGTTTGCCTTCCCCGGTAAAAAGCTGCTGTTTATGGGCAACGAGTTTGCCCAGGGGCGGGAGTGGAACCACGACGCCAGCCTCGACTGGCATCTGCTGGAAGGGGGCGACAACTGGCATCACGGGGTGCAGCGTCTGGTGCGCGATCTGAACCATACCTATCGCCACCATAAGGCACTGCACGAACTGGATTTTGACCCCTACGGCTTTGAATGGCTTGTTGTGGATGACCATGAACGGTCGGTGTTTATCTTTGTCCGTCGCGATAAAGCCGGGAACGAGATAATCGTGGCGAGCAACTTCACGCCAGTACCGCGTCACGGCTATCGCTTCGGGATTAACCAGCCGGGGCGCTGGCGTGAAGAGCTGAACACCGACTCGATGCACTACCACGGGAGCAACACCGGCAACGGCGGCTGCGTGGCAAGCGAGGCGATCGCCAGCCACGGTCGGGAGCATTCGCTGTCGGTGACTCTGCCGCCGCTGGCGACAATCTGGCTGGTACGGGAATCTGCAGGGCAATAAAACGCGCAGCTGATTTATTGCAGCTGACTTATTACCGGAGGTGATCACTTCTGAATTATTTTGCAGAAGAGTGAGGCTTTTTCTTCATTATTTTCTTTTATGGCTTTTATTTAATAGCAGGACATTATTATGAGTAAACTTGAATATACTGACAACTTAATGCTGTCGCGCCAGTTACCGCTTAAATCCGTGGCCCTGATCCTCGCCGGCGGACGTGGCACACGATTAAAAGACCTGACCACTATTCGCGCAAAACCTGCGGTGCATTTCGGCGGTAAATTCAGAATTATTGATTTTGCTTTATCGAATTGTATTAACTCCGGAATAAGACGTATCGGGGTCATTACACAATATCAGTCCCATTCACTGGTGCAGCATATTCAACGCGGCTGGGCATTCTTTAACGAAGAAATGAATGAGTTCGTGGATTTATTACCGGCGCAGCAGCGGGTGCATGGTGAGAACTGGTATCGGGGGACGGCGGATGCCGTGACCCAGAATCTGGATATTATCCGCCGCTATGATGCGGAATATGTCGTTATTCTGGCCGGGGACCATATCTATAAACAAGATTATTCGCGGATGCTGCTCGATCACGTTGAAAAAGGGGCGCGCTGTACCGTGGCCTGCCTGCCGGTCCCGGTTGAAGAGGCAAGCGCTTTTGGCGTCATGGCCGTGGATGAGAATGACAAAATCATTGAATTTGTTGAAAAACCGGCTAATCCGCCCACCATTCCTGGCGATGAAACCCGCTCGCTTGCCAGTATGGGCATTTATGTGTTTGATGCGGAATATCTCTACCAGCTGCTGGAAGACGACGATCGGGATGAACACTCCACCCATGATTTTGGCAAAGATATTATTCCCAGGATAACGGCGGCAGGTGAAGCGTATGCGCATCCGTTCCCGCGCTCCTGCGTTCAGTCGGATAATAATGCCGAGCCATACTGGCGCGATGTCGGAACCCTGGAGGCGTACTGGAAAGCGAATCTGGATTTAGCCTCAGTAGTGCCAGAGCTGGACGTTTATGACCGTAACTGGCCTATCCGTACCTATGTCGAATCGCTGCCCAGCGCCAAATTTGTTCAGGACCGTTCCGGCAGTCATGGCATGACCATGAATTCTCTGGTCTCCGGCGGCTGTATTATTTCTGGCTCGGTGGTGGTGCAGTCGGTTCTATTTTCCAGAGTTCGGATTAACTCGTTCTGTAATATTGATTCGTCGGTTTTATTACCGGGCGTCTGGGTCGGTCGCTCCTGCAGGATAAGACGCTGCGTGATCGACCGGGGATGCGTTATTCCGGAGGGGACGGTGATTGGCGAAAATGCCGTTGAGGATGCGCGACGCTTTTATCGTTCGGAAGAAGGCATCGTTCTGGTTACCAAAGAAATGCTGGACAAACTTGAGGTATGAGCCCATTTGCGGAAAAAGCGTGTCCGGCGGCAGAGAAAATATTGCCCTGTCGCGGGTCGTCTCTGTGGCTGAATAATAAGGAGCATACATGCAAGTTTTACATGTAGGAGCAGAGATGTTCCCGCTGTTAAAAACGGGCGGACTGGCCGACGTCACCGGCGCGCTCCCGGCGGCGCAAATTGCCGAGGGGCTGGATACCCGCGTGCTGCTGCCTGGGTTTCCGGCGATCCGCAACGGGGTTCAGGATCCGCAGGTGGTGGCCAGCAGGGAGACATTCGCCGGGCGGATGACGCTGCTGTTTGGCCATTTTAACGGTGTGGGCATCTATCTGATTGATGCCCCGCATCTCTATGACCGGACGGGTAATCCTTATCATAACCAGCAGATGCAGGATTATCCTGATAACGTCCTGCGTTTCGCGTTGCTGAGCTGGGTCGGGGCCGAGCTTGCCGGTGGTCTTGACCCGTTCTGGCGTCCTGAAATCGTCCACGCCCATGACTGGCACGCGGGTCTCACCCCGGCTTATCTGGCCACCCGCGGCAACCCGGCCAAATCGGTGTTTACGGTGCACAACATTGCCTATCAGGGGTTGTTTCAGGCCCGGCATATGGCGGAGATCGCGTTACCGTGGTCGTTCTTCCAGATGCACGGGGTGGAGTTTAATGGGCAAATCTCCTTCCTTAAGGCGGGTCTCTATTTCGCTGACCATATCACCACCGTCAGCCCGACATATGCCCGTGAAATTACCGAACCACAGTACGCGTTTGGTCTGGAAGAGCTGCTGCGGCAACGTCAGCGGGAAGGGCGACTGTCGGGGATCCTGAACGGGGTTGACAAAAATATCTGGGATCCGCGCCGCGATCCGCTGCTGGCAGCGCCTTACGACCAGAATTCACTGGCGGAGAAAGCGAAGAACAAGCAGCAGCTGCAGACGTCGCTGGGGCTGAAGGCGGACGATCGGGCGCTGCTGTTCACCGTTGTGAGCCGGCTGACCAGCCAGAAGGGGCTGGATCTTCTGTTTGGCGCGCTGCCGGGAATTATATCTAAGGGAGGGCAGCTGGCGCTGCTGGGATCCGGGGACCCGGATTTGCAGGCCCGTTTTCTGACCGCCGAGGCGCAATACCCCGGGCAGGTGAGTATCCGGATCGGCTACGACGAGGCGCTGTCGCATCAGATGATTGGCGGCGCCGACGTCATCCTGGTGCCCAGCCGTTTTGAACCCTGCGGTCTGACCCAGCTTTATGGTCTGCGCTACGGCACATTACCGCTGGTTCGCCGTACCGGCGGACTGGCGGATACCGTCGCCGACTGTTCGCTCGAAAACCTTGTTGACGGGCTCGCGACCGGATTTGTGTTTACCGACAGCGAGACGGAATCGTTATTACATGCTATCCACCGGGCCAGTGTCCTGTGGTCGCGTCCCTCGCTGTGGCGTTACGTGCAGCGGCAGGCGATGAGCATGGATTTTAGCTGGCAAAGTGCCGCAAAGTCTTTCCACCTGTTGTATCAGCGTATTATTTAATTGCTACGGATAAGAAAAATGGAACCACGCATAAGTTATATTTCACCCAGGCTGAATGAAGAAGCGCTGCAGCATGCTATCGCTTATAACCTCATGTTTATTCTCGGTAAAGACCCTTCACTTGCCAATAAGCATGAATGGCTCAATGCTACGCTGTTCGCCGTGCGCGATCGGCTGGTTGAGCGCTGGTTGCGGGCGCATCGGGCGCGGATCTCGCAGCAGGCGCGCCAGGTATATTATCTGTCGATGGAGTTTCTCATCGGCCGTACCCTCTCGAATGCCTTACTGTCGCTGGGCATCTATGAGGATGTGAAAACAGCGCTGGCCGGGATGGGTCTGGATCTGGAAGAGCTGATTGACGAAGAGAATGACCCGGGCCTGGGCAACGGCGGTCTCGGTCGTCTGGCAGCCTGTTTTCTCGACTCCCTGGCCACGCTGGGGCTGCCAGGACGCGGTTACGGCATCCGCTACGACTACGGCATGTTCAAGCAAAACATCATCGACGGCCGGCAGATGGAGTCACCGGACTACTGGCTGGAGTACGGTAACCCCTGGGAATTCGAGCGCCATAAAACCCGCTATACCGTGCGCTTTGGCGGGCGCATTCAGCATGAGGGGAAAAACTCGCGCTGGCTGGAAACCGAAGAGATCATCGCGGTGGCCTACGATCAGATTATCCCGGGTTATGAAACCGATGCCACCAACACCCTGCGCTTGTGGAGCGCCCAGGCCAGCAGCGAGATTAACCTCGGTAAATTTAATCAGGGAGATTACTTCGCGGCGGTAGAAGATAAAAACCATTCCGAAAACGTCTCCCGGGTACTGTATCCGGACGACTCGACCTACTCCGGGCGCGAGCTGCGCCTGCGTCAGGAATATTTCCTCGTTTCGGCGACGGTGCAGGATATTCTTTTTCGCCATTACCAGTTGTATCAAACCTATGACAACCTGGCAGATAAAATTGCTATCCACCTCAACGACACCCATCCGGTGCTGTCGATCCCGGAGCTGATGCGTCTGCTGATTGACGAACACCGCTTCAGCTGGGATGACGCTTTCGGGGTGACCTGTCAGGTCTTCTCCTACACCAACCATACCCTGATGAGCGAGGCGCTGGAGACCTGGCCGGTCGAGATGCTGGGGAAAATCCTGCCGCGCCATTTGCAGATTATTTTCGAGATTAATGACTATTTTCTGAAAACCATGCAGGAGCACTATCCCGATGATATTGCGTTGCTGAGCCGGACCTCGATTATCGATGAATCCAACGACCGTCGCGTACGGATGGCCTGGCTGGCGGTGGTGGTCAGTTACAAGGTGAACGGCGTGTCGGAACTGCACTCCCGGCTGATGGTGGAGTCGCTGTTTGCCGATTTCGCCAGAATCTTTCCGCGCCGCTTCACCAACGTGACTAACGGCGTCACGCCGCGCCGCTGGCTGGCTGCCGCTAACCCGTCCCTTGCCGCGGTTCTGGACCGCCATATCGGCCAGACCTGGCGAACGGATTTAAGCCAGCTGAGCGAAATGGGGGAATATCAGGATTATCCGCTGGTTAACCAGGCCGTCAGCGCCGCCAAACTGGCGAATAAACAGCGTCTGGCCGATTATATCGCCCGTCAGCTGGGCGTGGTGGTGAACCCGAACGCGCTGTTTGATGTGCAAATTAAACGGATCCACGAATATAAACGCCAGCTGATGAATGTGCTGCATGTGATCACCCGCTACAACCGTATCAAGGCGGACCCGCAGGCCGAATGGGTGCCGCGAGTGGTGATTTTCGCCGGCAAAGCCGCGTCCGCTTACCACACGGCAAAACAGATCATCCATCTGATAAACGACGTCGCCAAAGTCATCAACAGCGATCCGCAGATTGGCGACAGACTAAAGGTGGTGTTCATTCCCAACTACAGCGTCAGTCTGGCGCAGATGATCATTCCGGCCGCGGACCTTTCTGAGCAGATTTCGCTGGCAGGGACTGAAGCCTCCGGGACCAGTAATATGAAGTTCGCCCTCAACGGTGCGCTGACCATTGGCACGCTGGACGGCGCCAACGTTGAGATGTTGGAGCACGTGGGTGAGGACAATATCTTTATCTTCGGTAATACCGCTGCAGAGGTCGAGGCGCTGCGCAGCAACGGTTATCAGCCGCGTGATTACTACGACCAGGATCAAGAGCTGCGCCAGGCGCTGACCCAGATGGGGACCGGGGTGTTCAGCCCACAGGAGCCGGGCCGCTATCGCGGTCTGCTGGATTCGCTGATCAACTTTGGCGACCACTATCAGGTGCTGGCCGATTACCGCAGCTATGTTGACTGTCAGGACAAGGTGGATGCGCTCTACCGAACCCCGGAAGAGTGGACCGCCAAAGCGATGCTCAACATAACCCACATGGGCTATTTTTCATCGGACCGTACGGTGCGGGAGTATGCGCAAAAGATCTGGTATATCGACAAAACGCAACTCTGAGCGCGTACTGACAACCAGGAAACGCCGGGGCGGGTGGCAGGAGACCGGCCCCGTCGATGAGCGACCCGGCAGCAACACATAAATAAGCCTGACGGATATGACAGGAGAGAAAAATGACGGACAGTAAACGCGCAGGGGAGCCTGCACAACAGAGTGATTTGATTAACGTCGCTCAGCTGACCGCGCAGTACTACGTACTGAGGCCGGAAGCGGGCAACGCGGAGCATGCGGTGAAGTTTGGTACCTCTGGCCATCGTGGCAGTGCAGGGCGCCATAACTTCAATGAGCAGCATATTCTGGCGATCGCGCAGGCGATTGCGGAAGACCGCGCCAGGAACGGGATTACCGGTCCCTGCTACGTGGGTAAAGATACCCACGCGCTCTCCGAACCGGCCTTTATTTCCGTACTGGAAGTGCTGGCGGCCAACGGCGTTGATGTTATCGTGCAGGAACACAACGGTTTCACCCCGACGCCGGCCATTTCCAATGCCATCCTGGTGCACAACAAAAAAGGTGGTCCGCTGGCAGACGGCATCGTGATCACGCCGTCTCATAACCCGCCGGAAGATGGCGGTATTAAGTACAACCCGCCGAACGGCGGCCCGGCGGATACCAACGTCACCAAAGTGGTAGAGAATCGCGCTAACGAACTGCTGGCCTCGGGTCTGCAGGGCGTCAGGCGCATCTCCCTCGATGCGGCACTGGCATCCGGTCATGTTAAAAAGCAGGATCTGGTACAGCCGTTTATCGAAGGGCTGGCGGATATCGTCGACATGGCGGCAATTCAGAAAGCCGGCCTCAAGCTCGGGATCGATCCGCTGGGCGGGTCCGGTATCGAATACTGGAAACGTATTGCCGGGCACTACAAGCTCGACCTGACTATCGTCAACGATCACGTCGATCAAACCTTCCGCTTTATGCATCTGGATAAAGACGGCGCCATTCGCATGGACTGCTCATCTGAGTGCGCAATGGCGGGCCTGCTGGCGCTGCGCGATAAGTTTGACCTGGCTTTTGCTAACGATCCAGATTATGACCGTCACGGCATCGTCACGCCGGCAGGGCTGATGAACCCGAACCACTATCTGGCGGTGGCGATTAACTACCTGTTCCAGCATCGCCCGCAGTGGGGCCAGGATGTGGCGGTGGGCAAGACGCTGGTCTCTTCCGCGATGATCGACCGTGTGGTGAACGACCTCGGCCGCAGGCTGGTTGAAGTGCCGGTGGGCTTTAAATGGTTTGTTGACGGCCTGTTCGACGGCAGCTTCGGCTTCGGCGGAGAAGAGAGCGCGGGCGCCTCGTTCCTGCGTTTTGACGGAACGCCGTGGTCGACCGACAAAGACGGGATCATCATGTGCCTGCTGGCGGCGGAAATCACCGCCGTCACCGGTAAAAACCCGCAGGAGCACTACGACGAACTGGCCGCCCGCTTCGGCGCGCCGAGCTATAACCGGCTGCAGGCTTCGGCCACTTCCGCACAGAAAGCGGTGCTGTCGAAGCTGTCGCCGGAAATGGTCAGGGCCAGTCAGCTGGCGGGTGACCCGATCACTGCGCGTCTGACCGCCGCGCCGGGCAACGGCGCATCGATTGGTGGCCTGAAAGTGATGACCGACAACGGCTGGTTCGCCGCCCGACCGTCAGGTACGGAAGACGCTTACAAGATCTACTGCGAGAGCTTCCTCGGGGAAGCACATCGCAAGCAGATCGAGAAAGAAGCGGTGGAAATCGTGAATAGCGTGCTAGCGGCGCACCAGTAGAGCAGTTGACGTACTCCGCTGAGCCGGAGTACGTCATAGTTACCCGGCGACACCAATACAGGCACCACTTTGTCAGAACATAAGGAACGGGACGCTTCGCAAAAGGTATTGCTGCGGGGACTATATGAATATCTATGTTATTACCAATAATAATTTCATGCTTGTAGGTCTGAAATGTATGTTCAGCGACAACAGCCTCTCCGTCAACAGGGTTGTGTTTTCACGGGTCAGCGATATTGCCTTCAGCAACAGCGATGTGGTGATTGTGGAGTCAGAGCTGAACACCGGCGATGCCGAACGTCTCAAGTACCTACACATTTCACCGGTCAATCTTATCTTTTTATTAAAACCGGCGTCAGGAATGAGCGGGACAGGGCGTGAAGCGGTATGCATTGACACTGAATTAAGCGGTAATGAATATCTCATGATGAGGCAGGCGTTTAAAAAAATGGGGATCAATCTGAAGAGGGACAAGTTGTCATTTACCAAAAGAGAAACACATGTTATCAATATGATTTTAAATGGTTATTCGATAGATGAAATTTCCCGTAGCCTGCTGATCTCCAAAAAAACGGTTCAGTCTTTTGTCGGTATTGTTTTGCATAAACTGAATACCACCAAAATAAGTGGAATATACCGCAAAAAAAATCTCATCATCGACAGTTTTGCCAGGAGGAGCCTGCATCGTTAGGATGCCCTATAAACTAATGATCTGCTTATGGAAAGTCACTATCTCATATATTAAGTTTCAACTAAATTTGTTATAAATTATTTTATGTTGTTATGTTGAACGGGGTTTGATTATTGGTATGCTTCAGAAAAAATAAACATACATCATGGGTGCTAACATGATGAAAATATATGAAACCATAGTCATCAAATGATTTAAGCATACAATAAATAATATAGGATTATATCCTCTATCTGTGAATGGTGGGCGGCAGAGGAAAAACGGGATATATATTTATGCATTTCATCTTTTTATTATAAAAAACTGTTATGTAAATTCTGTAGCGGGAGGGGGTATGTTTAGTGAAGACGCACACTATGAATTTCTAAAAAGATATTACAGAGCGGAGTTTTTTGAAGGAAGAAATGGTTCCATTTGGGGAATAAATTATTCTTACAATTTGGCAAGGGTGGGTATGAATATGCTTGAAAGATATGGCTATGGGATAATATTAAAGCATGAATCTATCACTGGTGAAACCATTTACTATGATCGTAGTCTGACGATACTATTTGGTGACAGAATTACACAGGCCCTGGGAGGTCGGTGATGCTGCCAACTTACTGATTTAGTGTATGATGGTGTTTTTGAGGTGCTCCAGTGGCTTCTGTTTCTATCAGCTGCCCCTCCTGTTCAGCTACTGACGGGGTGGTGCGTAACGGCAAAAGCACTGCCGGACATCAGCGCTATCTCTGCTCTCACTGCCGTAAAACATGGCAACTGCAGTTCACTTACACCGCTTCTCAACCCGGTACGCACCAGAAAATCATTGATATGGCCATGAATGGTGTTGGATGCCGGGCAACCGCCCGCATTATGGGCGTTGGCCTCAACACGATTTTACGTCACTTAAAAAACTCAGGCCGCAGTCGGTAACCTCGCGCATACAGCCGGGCAGTGACGTCATCGTCTGCGCGGAAATGGACGAACAGTGGGGCTATGTCGGGGCTAAATCGCGCCAGTGCTGGCTGTTTTACGCGTATGACAGGCTCCGGAAGACGGTTTGCGCACGTATTCGGTGAACGCACTATGGCGACGCTGGGGCGTCTTATGAGCCTGCTGTCACCCTTTGACGTGGTGATATGGATGACGGATGGCTGGCCGCTGTATGAATCCCGCCTGAAGGGAAAGCTGCACGTAATCAGCAAGCGATATACGCAGCGAATTGAGCGGCATAACCTGAATCTGAGGCAGCACCTGGCACGGCTGGGACGGAAGTCGCTGTCGCTCTCAAAATCGGTGGAGCTGCATGACAAAGTCATCGGGCATTATCTGAACATAAAACACTATCAATAAGTTGGAGTCATTACCCTTTTTTCAACTTCTGATGGATGCGAGTGATTGAACTCATACATTAATGTTTTCCCACGAAGTCTTTTTTCAGGTAAGCCTTCGCACATATCGGTAAATAGCTTGCCTGCTTTTATTTTTTCTGTCATCGACATGTTCATTTTTAACATTCCGTCCTGATAAGTTGGTCGGATAAGGCGCTCGCGCCGTATCCGACATTAATTTCTTAAGCGACTTCATTCACCTGGCGACGCAGCAGGGAAAGTGGGCCGGGGCCGCTAAGCGTGAACACGGAAATTAAGGTGAAGCCCAGCGCCACCAGACCCAGCACCAGGTAAGCGCCCTGGAAACCGATGCTTTCATACATATTGCCCGCCAGAATAGACATAAAAATCATCGCCAGTTGCTTAAAGAAGCAGAAACAGACCAGATAAATCGTCGCTGAAAAACGCACTTCAAACTGGCTGGTAATATATTTAAAGCAGCCCACCAGCAGGAACGGTACTTCAAACATATGCAGCGTTTTCAGAATAACCACTTCCAGTGCTGAGGTAGCGAACGATGAGCCAATAATACGTACTGACATAATAGTGCCAGCCAGCAGCAGGGCGTTTTTCCCACCGATGCGATTAATGATCAGTGGCGCAAAAAACATAATCGAGGCGTTAAGTAATTCGCCCATTGTCGTTACGTAGCCAAATACCCGCGTACCCTGTTCACCGGTAGCAAAGAACGAAGTAAAGAAATTAGCAAACTGTTGGTCAAAAACATCGTAGGTGCAGGAAACGCCAATAACATACAGTGACAAAAACCACAGTTTTGGCTGTCTGAACAGTTCCAGCGCCAGCTTAAGGCTAAATGCCGAATGGTTGGCACCTACCGCATTGGCAACCGTGGCAGAAGAGGGCGCATCCGTTTTGGCGAAAAAGAGTAAAACGGCGAGGATGAGTGCACAGCCAGAACCCAGCCAGAAAACAAACTGATTATTGATGGTGAACATGATGCCGACAATCGAGGCACACAGCGCCCAGCCAACACAGCCAAACATCCGCGCGCGACCAAATTCGAAATTACTGCGACGGCTGACTTTCTCGATAAATGCCTCTACTGCTGGCGCACCGGCGTTAAAACAAAAGCCTAGATAAATACCACCAACAATCGATCCTACTAAAATGTTGTATTGTAACAGTGGCCCGAAGATAAAAACAAAGAACGGCGCAAACATCACTAACATGCCGGTAATAATCCACAGCAGGTATTTGCGCAGCCCGAGTTTGTCAGAAAGCAGACCAAACAGCGGTTGGAATAATAGCGAGAACAGAGAAATAGCGGCAAAAATAATACCCGTATCACTTTTGCTGATATGGTTGATGTCATGTAGCCAAATCGGGAAAAACGGGAAGTAGGCTCCCATGATAAAAAAGTAAAAGAAAAAGAATAAACCGAACATCCAAAAGTTTGTGTTTTTTAAATAGTACATAATGGATTTCCTTACGCGAAATACGGGCAGACATGGCCTGCCCGGTTATTATTATTTTTGACACCAGAGCAACTGGTAATGGTAGCTACCGGTGCTAAGCTGGAATTCCGCCGACACTGACGGGCTCCAGGAGTCGTCGCCACCAATCCCCATATGGAAACCGTCGATATTCAGCCATGTGCCTTCTTCCGCGTGCAGCAGATGGCGATGGCTGGTTTCCATCAGTTGCTGTTGACTGTAGCGGCTGATGTTGAACTGGAAGTCGCCGCGCCACTGGTGTGGGCCATAATTCAATTCGCGCGTCCCGCAGCGCAGACCGTTTTCGCTCGGGAAGACGTACGGGGTATACATGTCTGACAATGGCAGATCCCAGCGGTCAAAACAGGCCGCAGTAAGGCGGTCGGGATAGTTTTCTTGCGGCCCTAATCCGAGCCAGTTTACCCGCTCTGCTACCTGCGCCAGCTGGCAGGTCAGGCCAATCCGCGCCGGATGTGGCGTATTGCTCGCCACTTCAACATCAACGGTAATCGCCATTTGACCACTTCCATCAATCCGGTAGGTTTTCCGGCTGATAAATAAGGTTTTCCCCTGATGCTGCCACGCGTGGACCGTGGTAATCAGCACCGCGTCGGCAAGCGTATCTGCCGTGCACTGCAACAACGCTGCTTCGGCCTGGTAATGGCCCGCCGCCTTCCAGCGTTCGACCCAGGCGTTAGGGTCAATGCGGGTCGCTTCACTTACGCCAATGTCGTTATCCAGCGGTGCGCGGGTGAACTGATCGCGCAGCGGCGTCAGCAGTTGTTTTTTATCGCCAATCCACATCTGTGAAAGAAAGCCTGACTGGCGGTTAAATTGCCAACGCTTATTATCCAGCTCGATGCAAAAATCCGTTTCGCTGGTGGTCAGTTGCGGGATGGCGTGGGGCGCGGAGGGGAGTGTCACGCTGAGGTTTTCCGCCAGACGCCACTGCTGCCAGGCGCTGATGTGTCCGGCTGCTGACCATGTGGTCGCGTTCGGTTGCACTACGTGAACCGTTAGCCAGAGTTGTCCGGCGCTCTTCGGCTGCGGTAGTCCAGGCAGTTCAATCAACTGTTTACCTTGTGGAGCGACATCCAGAGGCACTTCACCGCTTGCCAGCGGCTTGCCATCCAGCGCCACCATCCAGTGCAGGAGCTCGTTATCGCTATGACGGAACAGGTATTCGCTGGTCACTTCGATGGTTCGCCCGGATAAACTGAACTGGAAAAACTGCTGCTGGTGTTTTGCTTCCGTCAGCGCCGGATGCGGCGTGCGGTCGGCAAAGACCAGACCGTTCATGCAGAACTGGCGATCATTCGGCGTATCGCCAAAATCACCGCCGTAAGCCGACCACGGATTGCCATTTTCATCATATTTAATCAGCGACTGATCCACCCAGTCCCAGACGAAGCCGCCCTGTAAACGGGGGTACTGACGAAACGCCTGCCAGTATTTAGCGAAGCCGCCAAGACTGTTACCCATCGCGTGGGCGTATTCGCAAAGGATCAGCGGGCGCGTCTCTCCAGGCAACGAAAGCCATTTTTTGATGGACCATTTCGGCACAGCCGGGAAGGGCTGGTCTTCATCCACGCGCGCGTACATCGGGCAAATAATATCGGTTGCGAAGGTGTCGGCTCCGCCGCCTTCATACTGTACCGGGCGGGAAGGATCGACAGATTTGATCCAGCGATAGAGTGCGTCGTGATTAGCGCCGTGGCCTGATTCATTCCCCAGCGACCAGATGATCACACTCGGGTGATTACGATCGCGCTGCACCATTCGCGTTACGCGTTCGCTCATCGCGGGTAGCCAGCGCGGATCATCGGTCAGACGATTCATTGGCACCATGCCGTGGGTTTCAATGTTGGCTTCATCCACCACATACAGGCCGTAGTGGTCGCACAGCGTGTACCACAGCGGATGGTTCGGATAATGCGAACAGCGCACGGCGTTAAAGTTGTTCTGCTTCATCAGCAGGATATCCTGCACCATCGTCTGCTCATCCATGACCTGACCATGCAGAGGATGATGCTCGTGACGGTTAACGCCGCGAATCAGCAACGGCTTGCCGTTCAGCAGCAGCAGACCATTTTCAATCCGCACCTCGCGGAAACCGACATCGCAGGCTTCTGCTTCAATCAGCGTGCCGTCGGCGGTGTGCAGTTCAACCACCGCACGATAGAGATTCGGGATTTCGGCGCTCCACAGTTTCGGGTTTTCGACGTTCAGACGTAGGGTGACGTGATCGGCATAACCACCACGCTCATCGATAATTTCACCGCCGAAAGGCGCGGTGCCGCTGGCGACCTGCGTTTCACCCTGCCACAAAGAAACCGTCACCCGCAGCTCATCGCGCAGCTCGCCGTACATCTGAACGTCTGCCTCCAGTACAGCGCGGCTGAAATCATCATTAAAGTGAGTGGCTACATGGAAATCGCTGATTTGCGTGCTCGGTTTATGCAGCAACGAGACGTCACGGAAAATGCCGCTCATCCGCCACATATCCTGATCTTCCAGATAACTGCCGTCACTCCAGCGCAGCACCATCACCGCGAGGCGGTTTTCTCCGGCGTGTAAAAATGCGCTCAGGTCAAATTCAGACGGCAAACGACTGTCCTGTCCGTAACCGACCCAGCGCCCGTTGCACCACAAATGAAACGCCGAGTTAACACCATCAAAAATAATTCGCGTCTGGCCTTCCTGTAGCCAGCTTTCATCAATATTAAATGTGAGCGAGTAACAACCCGTCGGATTCTCCGTGGGAACATACGGCGGATTGACCGCAATGGGATAGGTCACGTTGGTGTAGATAGGCGCATCGTAACCGTGCATCTGCCAGTTTGAGGGGACGATGACAGTATCGGCGTCAGGAAGATCGCGCTCCAGCCAGCTTTCTGGTACCGCTTCTGGTGCCGGAAACCAGGCAAAGCGCCATTCACCATTCAGGCTGCGCGACTCTTGGGAAGGGCGATCGGTGCGAGCCTCTTCGCTATTACGCCAGCTGGCGAAAGGGGGATGTGCCGCAAGGCGATTAAGTTGGGTAACGCCAGGGTTTTCCCAGTCACGACGTTGTAATACGACGGCCAGTGAATCCGTAATCATTGTCATAGTTGTATCCTGCGTGAATTGTTATCCGCTCACATTTTCGCATAACATACGAGCCGGACACATAGAGTGTAAAGCCTGGGGTGCCTAATGAGTGAGCTGACTCACATTAATTGCGTTGCGCTCACTGCCCGCTTTCAAGTCGGGAAACTTGTCGTGCCAGCTGCATTAAGGAATCTGCCAACGTGCGGGGAGAGGTGGTTTGCGTATTGGGCGGTAGGGTGGTTTTTCTTTTCACCAGTGAGACGGGCAACAGCTGATTGCTCTTCACCGCCTGGCCCTGAGAGAGTTTCAGCAAGCGGTCCACGCTAGTTTTCCCCAGCAGGCGAAAATCCTGTTTGATGGTGGTTAACGGCGGGATATAACACGAGCTGTCTTCGGTATCGTCGTATCCCACTACCGAGATATCCGCACCAACGCGCAGCCCGGACTCGGTAATAGCGCGCATTGCGCCCAGCGCCATCTGATCGTTGGCAACCAGCATCGCAGTGGGAACGATGCCCTCATTCAGCATTTGCATAGTTTGTTGAAAACCGGACATGGCACTCCAGTCGCCTTCCCGTTCCGCTATCGGATGAATTTGATTGCGTGTGAGATATTTATGCCAGTCCGCCAGACGCAGACGCGCCGAGACAGAACTTAATGGACCGGCTAACAACGCGATTTGCTGGTGACCCAATGCGATCAGATGCTCCACGCCCAGTCGCGTACCGTCTTCATGGGAAAAAATAATACTGTTGATGGGAGTCTGGTCAGAGACATCAAGAAATAGGGCCGGAACATTAGCGCAGGCAGCTTCCACAGCAATGGCATCCTCGTCATCCAGCGGATAGTTAATGATCAGACCACTGACGCGTTGCGCGAGAAGGTTATGTACCGCCGCTTTACAGGCTTCGACGCTGCTTCGTTCTACCATCGACACCACCACGCTGGCACCCAGTTGATCGGCGCGAGATTTAATCGCCGCGACAATTTGCGACGGCGCGTGCAGGGCCAGACTGGAGGTAGCAACGCCAATCAGCAACGACTGTTTGCCCGCCAGTTGTTGTGCCACGCGGTTGGGAATGTAGTTCAGCTGCGCCATCGCCGCTTCCACCTTTTCCCGCGTTTTCGCAGAGACGTGGCTGGCCTGGTTCACCACGCGGGAAACGGTCTGATAAGAGACACCGGCATACTCTGCGACATCGTATAGCGTTACTGGTTTCACATTTACCACCCTGAATTGACTCTCTTCGGGTGCTATCATGCCATACCACGAAATGTTTTGCGCCATTCGGAGGGGGCACGCCGAAGTGAGATTCAAAATGCCGACGTCAGTTCACAGGTGGGTAATGATACCAACGTGTTGATTTCGTATTTTCACTGACACCAGGATCATCCTGATGTTACAAGGATTGAATGACTACAGATTAAAATAGTCATCAACAGGTTGACAGCATTACCCTGTCTGGCTATAGAGTAAGAATCGTACCGGAATTGAGCATTTACCCTCAGTACCTGCGGATGAAAAAGCAGTCTGCCCTGACATACTGAACAATCCCTTCTCATAAGATGCCTCTCTTTTGCTGTTTAAAGAGCTGAGCAGTCCGGGCGGAGACTGACCTCGTTCCGCTTTCCAAGCGACCCCCTTGTTGAAAGTGCGACAAAAGAGATAGGGCGAATGACTATACTTCGCTCATAGCTGCCCGTCATGCCAGCTCAAAAAACAGGCTTAACGTAGGATATTTAATGAGATGGTCACTCCCTCCTTCCCAGTACTATGCTGAGGACAGGCTTTCATTCGGAGAACCATCATGGAAAACATTGCGCTTATTGGTATCGATCTGGGTAAGAACTCTTTCCATATTC
>NZ_JAIFJY010000027.1:0-48702 GCF_051835185.1 Klebsiella sp. K5-306 | reverse complement strand
TGGTGGAAAAAATAGCCTAAATAGGCTAATTCGATGTGTTTGCGGGAAAAAAATCGGCCCAGATCCGCGAAATTTTAATCAGCGAGTCAGCTTGGGAAGAAATGACCTGCTTATTCGCACCTTCCCTCGCCAACCGCAATAACCAGCGGAGTTGATATTTTCACGGTTGTCGCTATTAACGACCCCAGCACCATCACGCCGACCACGTTGGCGATGTTGGAGATACGCTGGATAATGTTCGAGTTTTTCGACTGCTCGATTAAGTCTACGCCCTTGTTATAGCCATAGTGGATAAAGAAATATTTTGAGCCGACGTTAACGATATTAAACAGGATGAACATCAGAAGAGGGCCAATAATATTGCCCTGAAGCGCAAAGGCCGCCCCGATACTGCCGCAGATTGGCAGCCAGGTAAATTTGAGTAAGCTATCCCCGAGACCGGCAAAGGGTCCCATCAGCCCGGCTTTTACCGACACCACGGCTTCTTTTTCTTCTTCCGAGGTTTTTTCCTCCAGCGCGGCGGTGACGCCAAGGATCAGCGCGCCGGTATTCACCTGTGAGTTGTAAAACTCAAGGTGGCGCTTCATGGCTTTAATGCGCGTTGCTTTATCGGCATCAGCGTAGAGTCGCTCAAGCACCGGAATCATGCAATGCGCAAAGCCGATGGTTTGTAACTTCTCATAGTTATAGGAAAAGGACATTGACTGGATATTCCAGAAAATACGGTTTAGATCCTGCTTAGTCAGTTTTTTGTCCTGGGTTGCGGTTTCGGCCACCCGATAAGAGGCGATATCGCTCATAAGTCATATCCTTCTTCAGTGTCGGTAGTGGACTGCTGCTCTTTTTCCGCAGGTGAACTCTCGGCCTTCTGACCATTGCTGTAGGCCATGTCATAGAGCACTGCAAAAGCCAGAGCGATAAAGGTAATGGGAATGATCGGCAGCTTCAGATAGGTGGTGAGCATGAAGCCAAGCAGAAAGAAGAACCACATCCGGCCTTTCAGCAGCATTAAGAGGAGGATACAGACGCCGATAGCCGGGATCATTTTGGCGGCAACGCCCATACCGGTCAGAATACTTTCCGGGATGGCGGCCAGAATCCGACCCACCAGCTCCCCGCCAAAATAGACGGCCAGGAAGCAGGGGACGGCGCGGATCAGAAACCACAGCGGCGTAGAGAAATAATGGACTTTCAGCAGCTTACCATAGTCACCCTCCTGAATGGACTTCTCCGCCCATACGTTCAGGAAACTGGCGAAAGAGCGCCAGATGATAAGAAGCTGCTGGCAGAGTATCGACACCGGGACGGCGAGGGCGATGCCCGCAGCGATACCGCCTTTGGAGGAAATGCCCAGAGCGACGCCGATGATTGATCCGGCAATAATGTCGGGCGCGGAATAGGCCCCGACGTTGCCGATCCCCATCCACATCAGCTCCAGCGTGGCGGCGATCGCCAGCCCCTGAACCGTATCGCCCATAATAATTCCAGCAACGGTTCCCGTCAGAAGCGGGCGACGCAGCATCTGCGGCCCGACGTCGTCCAGTGAGCAGATCCCTGCCCAGATGGCGACCAGAAAAGCTTCAATTAACATAGAGTATTCCCTGTTTTAAAAGGCGTCATACGCGCTGGCGTTAAATTAACGTTTGCAGATCAACTACCGGATCTTTGGGCACCATCTGTATTTCCACCGGTATATTCCTGGCTATGAGCGATTTAAAGGCCTGTTCTTCTTCCGGCGTTACCGCGACGGCGCGGGAAAGACTCTTTCTGCCTTCCTGCATTCGCATGCCGCCGACGTTGAGTTTGTCGATTTTCACCCCGTTTTCAACGAGCGTGTTTACATCAATACTGTTAGTGAACAGCAGCATGGTGCGTCTTTTAATTTCCGTTTTTTGCAGGATTTCGATAAATTTCTGCACGCCGAATACCTGTACCTTTAATTCGGGCGGCGCGGACATGGTTAAAACCGATTGCTGGATTTTGTCGCCAGCGACTTTATCGTTGATGATGAGCACTTGTTCGATATCGTGGTTTTTTACCCACGTGGTAATTACCTGGCCGTGAATCAGACGGTCATCTATTCTTGCGAGATTAATCGGCATATTTATTTCCCCTACAGATCGGTCGATTGTGTGTATTCAGCGTGTAACGTTTTTCCGACGTTAAAACAGCTACCCGGGAAAACGTCTTCAATAATTGTTGCAATCTCATCGCGCGGTAAATCACGATTGCTGAGCACTTCCAGCAGCGTCGGGATATTGAACCCGCAGAACAGCAGGATGTCCGGATAGGTCAAAAAGAGCTCGCTCGCCAGGTTGCATGGCGAACCGCCCATCATATCGACCAGTATCACCACGCCGTTTCCCTTATTGACCGAGAGATAGGTCTCGAGCAGCGTGGCGCGCACATCGCTGATATTGGCCTCAGGCTGCAGCGAAATCACCGACACGTTGCGCTGTTCACCGATAAGCATTTCCGCACAGGAAAGCGCCCCCTGGGCAAAAGGACCGTGGCTGACCAGAATGACAGGAATTTCAGTTTGCATACGTTCTCCCGGGCTGACGTTGAGTGACATTGTTACTATTTATTGTTTCGATGTTAGTAATAGTATTACTTTAAGGTGAGGGAATACACAGGACAGAAGTCCCATTTATTCATTCTGCGAGGGTGATCACTCTTCAGTTATTCAGCGCCGTGTTGGGTTTACGGCGCAGCAGGCACGGCAAGGGCAGGAGGCTGGAGCGCGTTATTCGTCAGGATTTGTGATTCTGATTGTAGAACCGCTGGGCGCGGTTTTGGGTTTGTTTCAGCAGGCGATCGTCGTATTGCTGAATAAAGAGATTCGTCACCAGCATATTGATAACCGAGAGCTGCGACATTTTTGAACGGATAGGGATCAGGCGAGATACGCTTTCGCTGGTGATGGTGTGTAACAGAACGGTAGCGAGAGCAGAGATGCGGCTTTGCCCCATTTTGGTGATAGCAATTGACGGAACGCCCAGCTGCTGAGCCATGGTCAGCAGCTTAACGCTTTCCAGGTTTTCGCCGGAATGGGAGAGAATAATCACCAGGTCATGCTCATCCAGCGTATTGACGATGCTGTACTGAATACTGTAATCCGCGTGACAGCTCACGTCTTTCTTTATTTTGATGAGCTGATACTCCAGCTCTTTACCGACGAGTCCGCTGCTGCCGGCACCGTAAATCACGATCTTATTACTCTTCCTGATCAGCGCTATCGCCAGCTCTAGCTGTTCGATATTCACGATGGCATGGGTCTCATCAATGGAGGATTTTTCAATCAGCTGGATTTTATGATTGACGCTCTCTACAGAGTCATCAAGATTGATATCCTCCTGTAAAACCTTGTCGTGCTGGGGATGACCAGAAGAGGTGATCAGATCAATTTTAAGATCGCTGAAACCCTGATAGCCGAGTTTGTGGCAGAGACGCAGGATGGTTGTGGTGCTGACATCATTCGCTTTGGCCAGGGTCTGAATGCTCATGCTTTTTAGCAGCGGCTTATTCGCCAGAATATAGTCGGCGACAAGACGCTCTTTGGCGGACAGATTGTTATTCACTTCTCTTAGCTTTAGATCAAGCACCTGGCCACCTTTAAAAGTGAGACGATAATTGTTCGCCATCATACAAGATAATCGGAAGGTTGATAACCACTCTGCCATCAGGCAGATTTGTCGCCAGGCAATCAGACGGCACCAGGCGAAGAATGAAATATCAGGACGAATTACAGAGATTATTATTCAGCGACCCGCTCAGAATGGAGGCGCTTTATGCCGTTCAGGCGCTCGAACTCAACGATGGCTGGATCGGTGCCGGCCTGGTCAGAGATGCGGTTTGGGATCATCTGCACGGATACGGTCAAAGGCCGGTTTCGGGTGATGTGGATGTTGTCTGGTTCGATCCGAAAAGCTGCAGTGCTGCCCACGATAACGCGCTGGAAGCGGGGCTTTGCCAACGGTCGCCCGCCTTTAACTGGTCGGTGAAGAATCAGGCCAGAATGCACCAGCGTAACGGTAATCAACCTTATCATTCAACGGAGAATGCGCTTAGCTACTGGCCTGAGACGGCGACGGCCATCGCGGTCAGAATAGGGCGCTCTGGCCTTATTGAGGTCATTGCGCCTTACGGACTCGACGATCTGTTTGAACGTCGCCTGCGGCCAACGCCGGAATTTGAGGGCGATAAGCTGAATATTTTCCGCCAGCGCGTGGCGGAAAAACGCTGGCTGGAACGCTATCCTGTTCTGCAGCTTATGCTCCCGACCGGAGGCGGTCAAACCCAGCGGTGAGTCAGCGGTGAAGGGGATGCGCTAATCGCCCCCCTCTATCGATTGTCAGAAGAAATCAATGCGCGTATTGATCCCCACGGTGCGGCCCATATTGACCTGCGCGACAGCGCTGCTGCCGTTCATATAGCCGTAGGTACGGTAACGGCGATCGAACAGATTATCGACATAGACGGAAATATTCATCCGTTCAGTCGCCTGCCAGCCCAGGCTGCTGTCGAGGGTGGCGTAAGTCCCTTGCCGCAGCTGGTTATCGCCATCGAAATAATGCGGTCCTACCAGATTCACCGCCAGTCGGGGCATCAGCGCCCCATAACGGGTATCAATCATGCCGTTCACGCTGCTCCCCGCGCCGTAACGCGGAACAAACGGCACCCGGTTGCCGTGATACAGCTCACTGTCATTGGTGAATTCGGAACGGATCATGTTGCCATTGATGTCCCATGACCAGCCGGGCGCAAACCGCCATTTTGCCTCAAGCTCAACGCCGGTGGCGTCGGCTCTCCCCGCGTTGCTTAAGGTCTGCATCCCGACCGGACCAGAGTAGAGCTGCATATCTTTGGTGTGGGTATAAAACGTCGCAGCTTGCAGCGTGACGTCGGCGGTCTCGTAGCGGGTGCCAATTTCGTAGTTGATGGATTTTTCCGCGCTGAACGGCCTGGCATCAAGGCCTGCGGTAGGCACGATATTATATCCGGAAGGTTTATATCCCTGCGCTACGCGGGTATACACCCGCCAGTCGTCGGTCAGCATATAGCCTGCGGAGAGCTGTCCGAGCACGTGGTCATCACTGCTTTTACCACGATCGCCAAAGGGGTTACCGAGCATACTGCCGTGATACTGCGTGCTGGCTTTATCATGTGAGAAACGCGCGCCGCCGCCGATGTCTAAACGATCGGTTAAATGCCAGGTCAGATCGCTGTAGGCGGCCAGCGTTTCGGCGGTGGTGTAGCCGGTGCTGCTTAAATAGGGCATGGTCGGCATATCGTAGGCTGAATTTAGCTTCTCCCGGGTATTCTGCCGGTACAATCCGAACACCATATCCACGGTCCGCGTCTCGCCGAGAGTCGCGGCGCGTAGCTCCTGCACATCCTGATTCCAGCGTTGGGGCATATTGACGATCAACGAGCCGGAAGGAAAAGTGCGTGAATAATTCTGCTGCTGCCAGGCGCCGATCAGATTGAAAACCCAGTCCTCGGTGCTGTATTTCCCGCTGAGCGTCTGGCTGTCAGTGCAGCGCCGCATATACGGGTCCGGCGACCCCGGGTCGATCGACAGTTTACGGCTCTTAATATCATTCCATGCCACATAGGCATCCTGTGTCGCGCGAGTACATTCGCGCGAGGCGGCAAATCCCATTTCCCAGGGCTGGTCGTCCGGCGCCAGACGCAGTTTCACATTCCCTATGCTGGCGCGGGTGCCGCCTAAATCATCGCTTCCCGTCGCAGGGTTAATCATCTCGCCGTCATCAACCTGGCGTAACAGCGTTACGCTGCCATAGAGCAGACCATCCTGGAGAGGGCCGCTCAGGTTGAACTTGCTACGATAGCTGTCGCGGCTGCTGACGCCGCCTTCGATATAGCCGCGCGGGGTACTGTCCGGCTGCTGCGTGACGATGTTGATAATCCCGCCCTGAGCGCTTTTGCCATACAAGGTTCCCTGGGGACCCCGCAGCAGCTCCACGCTTTGCACATCGGTTAGCGCCTGGATGGTGTTAGTAGATAGCTGGGGAACCCCGTCGACATACAGGGTGACGGCAGGGTTATAGAAGTCCTGGGCAGAAGAGATGCCGCGAAGCGAGATCGTTGAAAAAAGCATATTGCCGCTATTTTCAATATTGAGTCCGGGCAACACTCGGGGGAGTTTGTCGCTGGCGGTAACGCCTGCGTCGCTTAACTCCGTCGCGCTGATAACGGTAGAAGAGACGTTATTGGCTGATGCCGAGCGGGAAGACTGTTTACTGGCGGTGACCACCAGCGTGGTTTCGTCTTGCTGTGCAGTCTGGGCATGAGCCATGCCCGGGAGCAGAAACCCTCCCACAATCAGAGGGTAAAACCGTGTCATTTTCATTGTTATGAGTCCCTGTAAAACGGCGAAACGCCAAAAATAGCCACAACGGTGAATTGAAAATGATAACTATTTCTAATTGTGCTGCTACCCGAAACGGGTTTATTTCCACCTGTTTCGGGTAGGGTTGCGCTTATTGTGACGTCTGGCGACAACGCTCGGTGGCGAGCGCCGTCAGGCGTTTTTTATCTACCTTGCCGACGGCGGTGAGCGGCCAGTGGGTCAGAAACTCAATTTGGTCCGGAATTTTCCACGCGCTGAGCCCCAGCTGGGTTAGCTGGTGACGCAACTGTTGATAGTCAAATGGCGTCTGCTGCGCGATGATAAACGCGCAAATTCGCTCGCCAAGCAGCGTGTCCGGCGCGGCAACCACGGCGCAATCCTTTACCGCCTCCAGACGCATCAGCGCCGCTTCCACTTCCGCCGCGGCAATTTTCTCTCCGGCGCGGTTGATCTGCTCTTTTATGCGTCCCTCAACGTACAGGTTTCCCGCCTCATCGCGCCTGACATTATCGCCCGTACGGTAAAATCCTTGCGCGGTAAAGGCTCGGGCATTGTGCTCGGGAGCGCGATAATAGCCCGAAATCGTGTAAGGGCCGCGCGTTAATAACTGTCCGGTTTCGCCAGGCGCAACGTCGTTCTCTTCTTCGTCAACGACGCGAATTTCATCCAGGGGAGATAGCGGGCGCCCCTGGCTATGGAGAACGCTGACCAGCGGATCGTTGAGACGGGTAAAGCAAAGCAGCCCCTCCGCCATGCCGAATACCTGCTGCAGGGTGCAGTTAAAGGTGGCGATGATCTGCTCTGCCAGCGTCGGATCGAGGCGGGCGCCGCCCACCTGAATGACGCGCAGCGAAGAGAGATCGCTCTCTTCCCATTCTCTGGCCTGCGCCCAGAGCTGCGCCAGGGCCGGCACCAGCGCGACGTGCGTCGCGCGGCATTCGGCGATTAATGGCATCACCTCATCGCAGCTGGCGCTGTTGGTCAGCACCACCTTCCCGCCGCAGGCAAGCGTTCCCAGAATACCGGGACAGGCCAGCGGAAAATTATGCGCCACGGGAAGGACGGCGAGATATACGCTTTGGGCGTTGATGCCGCACAGTTCGGCAGAGGCGCTGAAGTTATAACTATAGTCGGCGTGCCGTCGCGGAATAAGCTTTGGCGTCCCGGTGGTGCCGCCTGAAAGCAGCAGCAGCGCGGTGGCGGAAACCTCGGGCTGCCGCCACGCCTGAAGCTCGCCGCGCAGCGAGAACAGCGGCGTAAACTCGTCATCTGCGCATTGTTCGATGGTCAGAACATGACGCAAGCAGGCGTGTTTATGCATCATCTGGCGGGCCAGCCCTGCATGGTTTTCCCCGTGAATAATATAAGCGACGGGTTGCGCCAGCGCGATCAGCGCGTCGATATCCAGCTCCCGCTGGGAGGGCATCGCCAGAACGGGGATCGCGCCGAGTCTTAACAAGGCGAACAACAGGATCACGAAGGCGTTGCCGTTTGGAAGCTGCACAATCACATGCTGCCCTGAACGCAACCCCAGCGAGTCTAACCCTGCGGCAAGCTGGTCGACCCGGACATCAAGCTCGCTGTAGGTTAGCGCACCCCCGTCATCAACGAGCGCTGTTTGCGTGGAATAACGCGCCGCCCAGCAGCGCAGCTGTGCGGCAATAGGTAAGGGATACTGTTCAATCAGAGTGTTAAAAGAAGCGTGCATGCGTCACCTTTCAGAAGTACTGGACTGTTTTTGCACAGCGGTCAGCGTCGAAAATGCGTCGGGAAAATGGCGGACAATCTGCGTAAAGAAGGCGTGGGATTGTTGAATGGGATAGAAGTGATCGCCGTCGATTGTAACCGGCCCGGTAACGTGGGTCAGCCACTGACGCCAGGCGTCGACCTGCTGCCGGGAGGCTTCGCGATCGCGGCTGCCGCATATGAGCAGCGCAGGCGTGCGCAGCGGCGAGGCGCGATCGGGCGAATCGTAGTGATAATGCTCGGTGGCGTAAAAATCGGCGCGCAGGAGGGGAAGAAACAGCGATATTAATTCCTCGTTTTCCCGCAGCTCAGGCGAACATCCGCCAATATCTATCAGCTCAGCGATAAAGTCGGCATCATCGCGATGGCTGAGTCGGCGTTCGGAATGGAGGTGAGGAGCATGGCACCCCGAAATAATCAGGCCATGCGGCGCATGTCCTCGTTGCTCCAGAAGGCGACAGGTTTCAAACGCCACCTGCGCGCCCATACTGTGCCCGGCGAGCAGCAGCGGCGCGTCAGGAGATACGCTCTGTTGCAGTTCGTTCGCCAGCCGTACCGCCAGCGGCATAATGCTGTTGAGCGGCGTCAGATGGCGCAGGCGATCGCGTCCCGGCCAGGTTACCAGGGAAAGCGCGATGTCCGCCATAGGCTGCTCTCGCCAGCAGCGAAACGCGCTACTGCTGCCGCCTGCGAAGGGGCACATCACCAGATGCGCCGTACTGGCGCTGCGGGCGGGCCATAACGGAGTACACATGGCAGATTGCATCATCGGGACTCCTCATCGTGGCGGTAGAAAGCCGTTAACCGTTCATGACGCGGCGGCTTCAGGTGGCGGATCTCGGCATTGCCGGTCGCGCGTAAAATCTGCTGCCATAGGTACGACACCGCCAGCTGATGAGCGCCGTGGCAGGCGGCAGGCGCATTTTCGCCCGCCAGATGGCTGCGCAGCTGATGGAGTAATCTTCCGACGCCCTCAGGCCCGGCGGTTTCACAGCAATCACGCCAGCTCAGGGGCGCCGGGCTGCGCGTCTGACCCGGCGGGTCGCGCAGGATCTCCGGTCTGCGGTAGAGGCTGCGAGCATTCTCCTGATGTTCGGCGACAAACAGGCTGGATGACCAGATGACGGGGCCGTAGCTCGCCTCCAGCGAAAGATGTCCTTCCGGCCATCCCAGCAGCAGACGGTGCATAATCAGGCTGTGCATATCCGGATCGTCAGGATCGAGATAGCGCTGAAGCAGCAGGCATGCCTCTCCCTCCGGCCAGTAGAGTCTCAGACAGTGAAAGTCGCTGAAGCTGCCGACCACTTCGCACGCCACGCTGGCGGCATCCACGCCCAGACCCAGCAGCAATAAATCGAGAGTGGAGTAGAGCAACTGCCGGCTGGTGGTGGCATGGACAATCGACGGCCCCTGATCCAGACAGCGACGTAACTGCTCCGCGTCCCTGAGCCACACGCGACCGGCAAGCGCGTGCGGATAAAACGTATTGACCCAATAGCAACGCCCCTGTTCCTGCGCCAGCGCTTGTAATGAACGGACATCATCCGGGTGGAGGGGATGCTCCTGAATAACGTGCGCGCCGTGAGTTAAAAAGTGCCGGGCAAGCTGCGTTCCGCTCCCGCCGGCGACGGTCGAGCGCACGACGATACAGGCGATATCCGGCATCTCCTTTATCTGTTCGAGCGAGGTATACAGCGGGATACCAAACGCCTGGGCCAGCTCTTTTGCGCGCGGGCTTCCCTGGGCCAGCAGGCCAACCAGTTCGAGCCCCTCCTGGGGCTGCATAAAGGCGTTAAGGTACATTTCGCCGAATTTGGCGCCCACAATCAGTACGCGTTGTTTGTCGAAGGTGGACGGCATCATAAGGTGTTCTCCGGTTGCGTTGAGGTTGCGACAAGCCAGCGCTGGATATGCTGCGCGCAAGCCTGAACGTGGGGGGGCTCCAGCATGATTTGCCAGTGACTGGCTTTAATCGCATAGCGGTCGGCGCAGTCCATCCAGGCCCGCCATTCGGTCTCCGCTGGCGTCCAGCGCTCGGGTCTCATTACGGCATGCAGGATGAGGCAGGGAAGCGCAACGGCTTCGCCCGGCGTATGCCCGGCCAGTAAACGCAGCAGATGCGCGATGTTGTCGATCCACGTTTCTGCCGCTTGCCGCGTCAGGTTTTGCGGCACCATTCCCGCCGTTCTGGCAAGGTCGATGAAGACGGCAAGCTGGCGGGCGGGCGTCAGCCGGTCAAAATGTTCCGGCAGCGCCAGCGGCGTATTCCCTTCGGCTAACAGCCGCAGCAGGGCCGTCCGGTTGGCGCAACGAAAATCCTGTCGACACACGGGATCGATTAACGCCAGCCGTACCTGCTCGCCTTTGGCGTACAGACGCTGCGCGGCGCCAGCTGCAAGAAAAGCGCCGTACGACCATCCCGCCAGCACATAGGGGCCGTGTGGCTGCTGGCGACGGATGGATGCGACATACTCATCGATCATCCGATCAAGCGTGGCAAAACGCTGCGGCGATTTTGCCTGCAGGCCGAATACGCGCCTGTCCAGCGCCCGGGCAAGCGGCAGCCAGGCGCTGATATCGCCGTCGGAAGCGTGGAAAACAAACAACGTTTCATCACCCGCGCCGTGGCAAATGAGCACAGGATTGTCCTCTGCCGACGAACAGGCCTGCAGATGGGCGCAGAAGTCGCTGAGCGTTGAATGGGTGAACAGATCCTGAAGGCTGGCGCTGGCAATTCCTCTGCGGTTCAGCTGCGCGACCATCCTTGTCGCCATCAGACTGTCGCCGCCCAGCGCAAAAAAGTCGTGATGTCTGGCCACGGGGCGAGAAAGCAGCGATTGCCAGAGTTCAGCGACCTGTTTTTCCAGCGTCGGATCGCCCCCGGCGACCGGGGTCGATTCGGCTGGGGCAATCTGCGCAACGGACGGGGTACGCAGCGGCGCAAGTAACGCTTCTTGTTGGCGAATCCGTAATGCGGGCAGGCCGGAGCCAAAACGCTGCTGCAGATAGCGTCTTACGGCTGCTTTATCCGGTCGATTCACGCCAGGCGAACGCGCGACCAGCAGATGCTGGCGCAGAGGCGAGGATTCCTGCGTCGGCCACGCCAGCTCGTTGACAAACCCGGCCTGCGCAAGCACTTCCTGCCACGCCGAACGGGCTAGCATGGGTTTCTCATCCCGGCGGCGGAAATCACGGTATCCGCTCAATCCCTCGATAAAGCCGACGCTCGCCAGCTGGAATACGCTGTTTCGCTCCGTCGCCTCGACGATCAGCAAACGTCCGCCGGTTTTCAGCAGCAGCTTTAATCGGCGCAACGTCTGAACGATATGACTGGCGTCGTGAAGCACATTGACGGCAATAATCAGGTCGTATCCTTCTGCCGGATGGGCGGCGAAATCCAGCGGCTGGTTAATGTCGAATAAGGCGTAAGAAACCCGCGATTGATCGTGGAAACGGCTCCGGGCATCGTTGAGGAACTGCGTGGAGACATCGGTGAAATGGTATGAACGTCGCGTGCTTTGCGTGGCCTTCAGCACCGGCTCCGCGGTGGCTGCGGTTCCGGCGCCCACCTCGAGGATGCGTTCTGCGCCGCACAGGGCGGCAATCTGTGCGGTATAGCGATTCAGACAGGCGCTGGCGGGGTTTTCGCGATACAGCGCGTCGGTTACGCGCAACGGCTCATTGAACAGCAGTTCCAGCGGCGAACACTGCCCGGAGAAAAGGTCGTCGTGGCGGGAAATAGAGGCGTCCAGATACTGCGCCAGCGCCTGACTCCATTGGGTTGGCGGGCAGGCATCCTGCGGCCCGGGGATCTCGCTGAACGCCATGCGGCAGCGCCAGCTATCCCCCTCGCGGGCCAACCATTCTCTTTCCGTCAAACACTGTAGCCACTGGCGCAGCAGCCGTCGCCGGGCCCCCTGCGCGGCCAGCGCCTGTACAATTTCGCTAAAGCGATGGGCGCTCTCCGGCGAGGTGAATAAACCATGGCGAGTCAGCGTGTCGGCGATCCCTCGTAGCGCACGCGCCTCCAGCCAGCGCCAGGTCGCGTCCAGTTCATCAAGTTGCGCCTGCTCAGGCAACGGCAGCGCCAGCGAGGCGAGATCGCGCTCAGCCGGGGCGAGCGCGGAGGGCGACGGCCCCTCGGCCATGACGATATCCAGCGTTAATGCGCCATTTTCGCTTAGTTCCACTCTGGCCCGCTGGATACCGGGATAGTCCAGCGTCGCCTGCTCAATATCCCGCAAATCGTAGTCCGTCTGCGCGTTGAGCGGCCAGCGGCGGCGCGGGTTCTGTTCGGCAATACCGCAGGCCATCGTCTGCAGGCTTTCAGGGCTGGCAATAGCGGCCTGCAGGATGGCGCAATAGTCTGTAAACATGGCTTGCGCTGTGCCCGGCTCCAGCACGTTATCCATGCAGTACCAGCTAAACGTCAACTCGCCATCGCTCTCCATGACCTGATGATCCAGCCAGACCTGTGGCGTTTGCGTGAACACATAGCAGGGTTCACCGAACAGGCGACTCATCGCCCGATCGATAGCCATGCCTTCCAGCGTCATTCCCAGCATGCTGGTAAACACCACCGGCATCAGCGGTTGATGCTGCGATCCGCGCAGGCGCCCCAGCTCGCGGATCACCTCGACGCCGTTCATTTCGCTGTGCGCCATGTTCTGCCACAGGCGCTGCTGGGTTCGTTGCATCTGCTCTTGCAGCGTCGCCGGCGCGGTGAAGTTAAAATCGACCAGCGTGACGGAGGTAAAATCACCAATCAACTGGTTAATTTGCGGATGAACCGGCTGGCGATTAAAGAAAGTCAGGTTCAGGGTAAATTCAGCGGTGCGGCTCCAGCGCTCGAGGGTGGCGGCAAACAGCGTGAGCAGCGCGGCAGAAGGGGTGAGCCCTTGCTGCTGCCAGCGCTGCTTAACGGCCTGCCACGCAGGCTTGCCGATCGTTGAGGTGAACGTGGTGAAGTGTGGAGTTTCCGGCGGCGTCTCCACCACCGGCAGTTCCGGCGCCAGGGGTAATTGCGGCAGTTTTTCCTGCCAGAACTCCCAGGCATCGTGCCATGCCGCCGTCTGCCGGCGCGCCTGTTCAGCCATCACATAATCGCGGAAGGTGATATCGAGCGGCGCCAGCGTCTCTCCGCGCCAGGCCTGCGCCAGATCGTCCATCATGACTTTAAAACTCTGCACATCGAACTGCAGAAGATCGAGGTTCATGTGCAGGCGATAGCGACAATCGTCGATTTCGCTGACCACCAGTTCAAAAAGAGGCCACTGGTCGGCGGGTAAAACGCGATAGCTCAGTTCCTGCCGCCGTTTTTCCAGCGCCAGGCGCTGCTCCTGCGGGGAGAGCGCGCGCAGATCGTCGCGCGGGATGCGATACGTCGGGGTTGTCGCCAGAACGCGCTGTTGGCCGTCGGCATCCACCACCATTCGCAGCATATCGTGACGGGCAATAAGCTGGTTCCATGCTTTCTCCAGTAGGGAGAGGTCGAGTTCATCGTGGCGTTTATCCCACTCAAACAGCACGTGACAGGCAACGCCGCCATAACCAATAAGATGGGTTCTTCCCAGCCAGTAGGCGTGCTGAATCGGCGTCAGAGGGAAGGGGGCATAACGCTCATCGGCGTCGTGCCGTAACGCTTCCGGCTGCGAAGCGGCAGGCGTCTTCTCTGGTATAGAACAGATAAGCTGCGTGAGCCCACGCGGCGACAGATCCTGCCACGCCCGTTCCGCATTGATGCGCACGCCCAGGTAGTGCTGAATATCGCTACTGAGCTCAAGGAAGAGCAGCGAATCCATGCCCAGCGGCAATAGATCCTGATTTGCCTGCAGCGATGCCGGATCGCTTAGCCGTAACTGAACCGCGATGCGTTTTTTCAGCCATGTCATTACCGCCGTTTCATCGCTCAGGTTGCCGATAAAGACGTTGTCATCCGCAGGAGGGCTGACCGGCACTGCGGCTTTTTCTGCGGACCCGCTATGGAACAGGGCCTGTTGTAGCGGAGGCATGTTGTCGCTGAAAACACGCATCGCCAGCCGCCATGGAGCACCGCGCATCACCGCCTGTTCCAGATGCCAGCAGCCTTCGGCATTGCTTAACGCGCCCATGCCGCGGCTGGCCAGCGTCGCCAGCATTTCCGGCGTGGCCGCCCGACCGCTTTCCCCCCAGGCGCCCCAGGCAATGGTTATCGTTTTCGGAGTATCATCAGAAGTATGTTGCCGCGCCAGCCCGTCCAGATAGCCGCAGGCCAGCGCATGGGCGCTTTGACCCGGCGCGCCGAGGGCGGCGGCTGCGGAGGAGTAAAGAATAAGATAGCGTGCGTTGTGGTCGCTCAGGCTTTGCCGCAGCTGGTCTGCCGCCTGCGCTTTCACCGCGAAAACCGCGGCCAGCTGGCGATCGTCCAGATCCTGCAGCGGCCCATCAGCCAATACGCCTGCGGCGTGGATCGCCCCGGCAATGCCGCCATCGCCCGCCAGCTTATCGAGAACCCTGGTCAGCTGTCGGGCGTTGCCAACATCACAACGGCAGACGCGGATTTGCACGCCCTTGATGCCGCCCGGCCAGGAGGCATCCACGCGCGGCGCCAGCAGGGCAATACGTTGCGCCCCTTTTTCCTTGAGCCAGTTAACGGCAAGGCGGCCCAATCCGCCAAACGCGCCGGTCACCAGATGCCAGCGGGTATCGCCAGCGAAGACATTTGCCGGAAGATCGGCGGCGCGCCCTGGATTCGGCGCCAGGGAGGGGAGCCAGAGGGCGTTGCCCCTTGCGGCGAGCCAGCGCTGAGAAAGGGAGACGGCGCTCAATCCCTGACGCAGCGTTTCCCATGGCGTGTTTTCGGCCAGATCGATGGCGGCAATCAAGCGTTCCGGCTGTTCATTGGCCGCGACGCGAAGCAAAGCCCACAGAGCGTGATGAGACGCGGCGAGCGCCTCATTCTCCTCAACCTGCCACGCGCGGCGAGTGATCGCAATCAATCCTCCGGCGCCGGTGGTCAGGGCCTCCTTCACTTGTTTCGCTAACGCCAGCGTCTGTTCGCTCTCCTCGACAATCATGAGCACCGAAGCGGCCTGCGGATCGTGAAGGATACCGCATTGCGCCAGCTCATTTTCGTGCGCAAGCGTACCGGCGCTGAAGCGAAATGCCAGTGGGCGGCCATCGCTGGCGGCGCTGAAGGGCGTCCAGCGCCATTGATAATGCGTCTGCGGCGCAGGAACAGGCGCGGCGGGAGCCATCGGCAGCCACTCGCCATCAGGATGACGGGCTTCCACGCGCATCTCGCCGCGGGAAAAGGCGGCGTTTCGCCAGCTTAAGCGCACCACCCCCAGCCATTGCGGGGGGCTGACCTGGGGCGCTTCCACGGGGGAATTGTCGCCGTGCCGCGCTGAGAGCCGCCGCCAGGCCTCCTGCCAGCGGGCGTTAAACCGTTCCGGGTGACCCGCGCAATCGGACCAGTCGGCGAGATCATCAGCATTATCCGGCAACGTCTGCCCCAGCGCGGATGCTGATGACGAGGATATCCCCTGACCGGGCAGCGTGGCGAGAATGATATGTTCGCTCATACCGGCGGTCGGGCTACCCTCCTGCGGTAGCCACGCCACTTTGCTGAATCCGGCGCGGCGACACTGCTGCCGCCACTGTTGGGGGGTGAGGAAGAGCTCGCCTTCGCGGGCATCGATATCCTGGAGCGGAAGCACCAGCGGGCCAAAAACGAAATCAAACAGACGCATTGGCTGGGTGATTTCGCGCATCAGCAGGCGTCCGCCCGGTTTGAGCAGAGGGCGCAGATTATCGAGCGTGCGGCCAATATGGCGGGTGGCGTGGATCACGTTCGCCGCCACGATAAGATCGTATGAGTTTGCCTGGAACCCCTGGGACTGCGCCTCTTTTTCGAGATCCAGTTCGTGGTAGCGCACAAAGCCATAGTCGGCGAATTTCTGCTGGGCGCGGCGGGTAAACAGGGCGGAGATATCGGTGAAGTGGTACTCCAGCGCCGGAACGCCGTTGAGTTCCGGCAGCAGCCACGCGGTGGTGCCGCCGGTACCGCCGCCGACTTCCAGGATTCGTAAAGGGCGCTGGGGCTGACGCGTCTGGACGAGACCGCGTAAGATACCGGCGGCGATTTGGTTGAAATAGCGGCCAAAGCTGAACTCCTGATAGAGGACCTCCACGCCGTCGGAGGCGCCCTGTGGGAAGATGATCGCCACCGGCTCTTCCTCGCCGCTCATCATTTCATACAGCCGCTCGCCGGCGCGGGCGATGGTCTCGGGAATAGCCTGAAAACCTTCACAATAGCCAGCAAGCTCCGCCAGCAGAGCTTGCCTCTGCTCATGTTCAATCGGGCGGGCGCGGAAATAACGCCCGTCAGCGTAGCGGTAGTCGCCGTCGGCCACGCAGTTATTCAGCAGGCGTTGAAGCAGCTGCTGGTAGCGCGGCAGCAGACGGCCTCGGCGCATAATGGTCATGGCGTCGACGCCGCTGGCAATGGCATCGTCCGCACAGCGTTGTACCAGCCGATCGACATAGATGGCGTGTAGCCGCGTGGCGCAGCGTTTAAGCGCTTCCAGCCGGGGAAGATCGAGCGCTGCCGCGGCGCGACTCGCCACCTCAGCGCCGGCGGACAGCACGACGTCGTCAGGCTCGCAGACGTTGGAAACGTGCTCTTTCCAGTAACGCTCGGTCGCGAACGGATAGCGTGGCGCAGAGATACGTTGCCCATTGCCCGCCAGTAAGTCTGCCCACGGCAGGGTGACGCCAGCGGCGTACAGCTGGAGCAGCGCCTGATTCAGGACAGCGCTCGCCTCCTGGTTACGGCGGGCGCTGGCTATCCAGTAAGCGTTATCCCGGTATTCGCGCTGTCCGGAGGTAATCAGCTGGGCATCGGGTCCCATCTCTATAAAAACGCGGGCGCCGAGCTTGTGCGCCGCCTGAATACTCTGGATAAAGCGCACCGGCTGGCGCATATGGCGGCGCCAGTAATCCGCCTGATTGAGCGTCGACGCATCTATGGCCCCGGCGGTGAGGGTGGAAATAAGCTGTAGCTGCCCGGGCTCTGCGTGCAGCCCGGCGCAGGCGTCCTGAAAACGATCGAGTATCGGCTCCAGTAAGGCGGAGTGCGCCGCGCCGGAAACGCTCAGGCGACGATAGCTGATATCACGCTGCGAAAGCGCGGCGCAAAATTCCGCAATACGGGCTTCCGGCCCGGAAAAGACCGTATGCCGGGTGCCGTTGTTGGCCGCCAGATCCAGCTCAAACTGGCGGGCCAGCGGCATCAGCGCCTCTTCTTGCGCGAACACCGCCACCATCGCGCCGTTTGCGCACAGCTGCATCAGCGCCCCGCGGCGGCAAACCAGCGGCATAACCTGTTCAATCGTATAGTGTCCGCAGACCACGGCGGCGGCAAATTCGCCCACCGAGTGACCGATGGCGTAATCCGGCTGCAATCCCTCGGCGCGCCAATGCGCCGCCATGGCGATTTCAAAGGCAACGATGGCCGGCTGCGCCCAGGTCATCTCCTCCAGCTGCGCCGAGTCGGGATTAAACATCGCGTCGCGCAGGGAGGGCGTGAGCATTTCACGACAGGCGGAAAAACAGCGTTCCAGCGTGTCGGCAAACACCTTCGAATGCTGGCACATGGCGTGGCCCATGGTCCGCCAGTGTGAGCCCTGCCCGGTAAACAGCCACACCTGCTTACCGCTCACGCCGTGGCCGCTATAAACCGGCGCCCCGGCCTGTTCTCCAGCCCAGGCGTTAAGGGCAGCGGCGGTATCATCGTTTAATGCCGTCGCCAGACGAAAGGGGAGATCGAGACGGCGGGCGCGCAAAGCCGTGAAGGCCAGATTACTGGTATCCGCGTTTTCCCTCAGCGCCCGAGCATAGTCCGTAGCCAGCTGCCGCAACGCGGTGTCGCTGGCAGCGCTGAGCAGCAGCGCGGTGCTCCTGCTACCGTCATCCGCACCAGGCAACGGTAATTTGAGCTCATCGGGCAGCGAGGCGACGATCATGTGGCAGTTTGTGCCACCAATGCCAAAGGAGGAGACGCCCGCGTAGCGTATTTCCTCCTGCCACGTCTGGGCCGTCACCGGCACGGTGAACGGGCTTTCGTCGAGCTTGAGCGCCGGGTTTGGCGTGGCAAAATTTAGCATCGGTGGAATTTGTCGGCGGTTGACCGCGAGGACGGTTTTCAGCAGCCCGGCAATCCCGGCCGCCGTATCCAGATGGCCAACATTGCTTTTTACCGAACCGAGCGCGCAGCGCTGATGCGGCGGGCGGGGCGCATAAACGTTGCGCAGCGCTTCAATTTCAATCGCGTCTCCCAGCGGCGTGCCGGTACCGTGGGTTTCAATGTAGCCAATCTGTCTGTCATCGATCGCCGCCAGCATTAACGCCTCTTCGATGACCGCTTGCTGTCCTGCCACCGACGGCGCGGTATAACCCACTTTTCGGCTACCGTCGTTGTTGACCGCGCTGGAGAGGATCACGGCAATAATCGGATCCTCTGACAGCAGCGCATCTCTCAGGCGGCGCAGTACCACGCAGCCGAGACCGTTGCCGGCCCAGGTGCCTTCTGCCGAGGCGTCAAAAGGGCGACAGTGGCCATCGGGAGAGAAAATCATCCCGGGCTGGTAGCGGTAGCCCGCCTGCTGGGGGAAAGAGAGCGCCACGCCGCCGGCCACCGCCATATCGGACTCCCCCGCGCGCAAGCTTTCGCAGGCCAGATGCACCGCAACCAGCGAACTGGAGCAGGCGGTCTGTACCGATAGCGCCGGGCCGTGCAGATTGAGCTTATACGCGGCGCGGGTGGCAATATAGTCCTTATCATTACCCATCAGCGACTGCAGACCCTTGACCTGCGCGACTTCCGTGACGTTCAGGGCTTCGCGGCCGGGATAGGTGCTCATCCGGGAAGAGGCGAAAACGCCGGTCTTGTGGGGGACGGCACCGGGGGCATAGCCGGCATGCTCCAGCGCATGCCAGACCGCCTGCAAAAACAGCCGCTGCTGCGGATCGATAGATTCGGCTTCTTGCCGCGAGTAGCCAAACAGGGCGGCGTCGAAGCAGTCGGCGTTGTCTAAAACCGTCCCGATATTGACGTAATGAGGATCGTCAATCACCGCGGCATCCAGACCGGCGGCCAGCAGCGCCTCGCGGGTAAAGCGCCTGCTGCATTCACGGCCTTCCAGCACGTTTTGCCAGAACGTTTCGCCATCGGGCGCTTCAGGAAAATGGCAGGCGTAGCCGATCACCGCGACAGGTTCGCAGTCCGGGTAGCGTTCAGCGATCGATGCATCAATGGAATCTGCTGTCGGCGCAGAAGAGAAGCGCAAGTTATCCATAATCGGTCTCGTTTCCTAAGAGTCACAAAGTCAATGGCACGCCGCGCTTGCGCGACGGCGTCCCGGAAAAATCAGTTTGGTTCGCGCTAAATCCGCCGCTGGCGTCGGCGAACCGGGCGAGAGCGTGGGGCTTTCTCCTCCATCGCGACGCCGGTAAGGTATTCGGCCAGAGCGGCTGGAGAGGAGTGGGTAAAGAGATCAAGCAGCGTCAGCGTGGAAAATTCGTGACGTTGTAACAAAATGTGCAGCTGCACCAGATTTAGCGACGTGGCGCCCGCCTCAAAAAAGTTATCCGCGGGCATAATCGATTCGCCCACCACCTCGCGAAAGGCGTCGCAAATCAGACGGACAGTGCTCTCGTCCGCCGCCACGCCGGACACCGGGCGCTCAGGGCAGCCGCGCGGAGCGGGCGCGGGGCTTTGTTCCGCGAGTTTAACGTGGGGAACCAGCGCGGCGAGCGGCAGCTGCCAGCAGCTCTCTTCCTCGGCCATCCGATTGAGCAATTCGCCATACTGGGCAAACTGCCGCTCCACCTGTTCGGCAGGAAACAGGGCGGCGACAAAATCCCAGTTAAAGCGCAATTCACCTTCGGACTCATAAACCTGGTGATCGAGCCAGACCTGCGGCGTCTGCGAGATACCCCAGACCGGTTTGAGTAAATTGCGCCGGGCGAGGAAATTATCCTGCGCGAAGCCGAGCGCGCTGGTGAAGACGACCGGCATGGTCACGGCGGGCAGATTTTGCCGTTGCGCCAGCTGACGCATCACGCGGATGGCGGATACATCGCGATAATTGAGGCTCTGGCTCAGGCGCTGCTGCAGTCGCTGCGCGCTGTGCAGCCAGTTGTCGCCAGGCCGCCAGCTCAGCAGCATCAGCGAGGTGAAGTCGCCCAGAATCTGGTTGATTTGGGGATGCACCGGACGGCGGTCGAAAAGCGTCAGGTTAAGCGTGAAGTCAGGCCGCGCGCTCCATGCCGAGAGCACCGTCGACCATACCGATAAGAGTAAGGCCGACGGGGTAAGGTGGGCTTCAGCCGCCCGCTGTTTCAATCGGCGCCAGCGCGCGCTGTCCATGGCCCCGTTCAGGCGGGCAAAGCGCGGCGTCGCAACGTCCTGAGGCAAGCAGCGCAGCTGCAGCGCCGGCGCCGGAGGGATATCGTCCAGCTGAGTCTGCCACCAGGCCAGGGAGTCTGGGTCTGGCGCCCGCAGCGCGGGTTGCTGCAGATAATCCCTGAAAGTGACGGGGAGCGGCGGCGGCAGCTGTTGCGGATAGCGATAGCCGTGTTCCAGCTCCGCCAGCAGGATCTGCATGCTTAGCCCGTCAAGCAACAGGTTATCCAGGCACAGCCAGAGTCGGGCGGGCATCCCGTCGACGTATCCGACCTGGAGATCGAATACCGGCCAGATTTCGGGGTTGAGTACCTGATGCGCCAGTTTTTCACGTAGCCGCAGCGCCTCGTCTGGCGTTGGGCAAACGTGCGCGGGTATGATCCAGGGGGGAGTCTGTTCGAGAACCTGCAGCTGTCCATCGTGAACAACGGCGCGCAGCATATCGTGGCGGACGATTAAACGATTCCAGACCCTCTCCAGCCGGCGGATATCCAGATCGGCAACCTCAAATTCAACGAAGAAGTGGGAGCCTACGCCGCCCAGGGCAAACCCCGGCTGCCGTCCGACCAGGTAGGCCTGCTGCACGTCGGTAAGCGCGAAAGGCTGGTAGCGATCTTCAGGATAGTGGGTGAATGGCTGTTCGACCGGGAGGTCGGTTTTAAGCAGGGTAGCGGCAAAATCCGCCAGTCGGGGATGATTAAACAGATCGCTTAATTGCGCGGTATAACCCGCCTGATGGAGCTGTCCGGTCAGACGGGTGGCCAGCAGGCTGTCGCCGCCTTGCTGGAAAAAGTCGGTCTCCCGGGTGACGGTGCCGATCGACAACAGTTGCTGCCAGATGGCGGCCACGCATGTTTCCGTATCGCCCTGAGGTAAATCCGCTTCGGCCGATGTTTCCGCCTCAGAGGTATGGCGACGGGTCAGCGCCTGATAGTCAATTTTTCCGTTCGCGGTCAGCGGGAAAGCGTCAAGGAAATGGATCCGTTGCGGCACCATCCACCCGGGCAAGCGTTCGGCAAGGGCGGCCTGTAGTTTACGCGGGTCCCGGCGCATCTGGCTGGCCGGGCACTGGACGAGGAAGCGTTGTAATCCGCCGATTTCATCGCCATGCTGACAGCTGAAGTCGGCGGCGCTGAATATTGTTGCCCACGCTGCGCTGTTATGCAGTAAAGCCTCCGGTTGTCCAGCGGTTAACAGAAGCGTGCTGAGCAGGGCAGACGGCGTCAACTGGCGAAACTCCATGACGTAGAGCAGCGCTCCGGGGACGGCGAGCCGTTGTAAGGTCTTAAGGAGTCCGGGATCTTCTGGCAGCAGACGATGCAGGGCATTATTCAGCCAGACAATGTCCGCCGAATGCGCGTGCGCCGCCAGCGTCTCTGCATTCCAGAGGGCCAGACGGGCATCAGGCCATGGGGCAAGCCGCTGTCTGGCGCTCAGCAGCAGCTCCTGGCTATGTTCAAGCCCGACATACTCAACCTCGCCAGCGTTGAGGCGGGACAACAGGCACTCTGCGGCGCGGGCGGTGCGGACCCCCACCTCCAGCAGGCGTACCGGGCGCTGTAAACGTCGGGAAAGCTGTTGGCACATTGTCGCCAGCTCCTCGATATACAAGGCGCTGGCCGGATGGTCGAAAGCCAGACTTTCCGGCGACCACCGCGCATCGTTCAGTAATGACAGTTCGTGGCGCGCGCCGCGAAGAATCTGCATTAAGGTGAGGTCATGCCCGCTGAACGAAGGATGGCGCTTTTCCGGCGCTTCTGCCGCGCAGACCTGATAACCCTCGGCGGCGGGCTGCAGCCGCTGTTGAGCCGCAAGAAAGGCTAACCAGCGTTCCATCACGGCCTGCCAGCGCGGCTGGATAGCGAGCGAATCGATCAGGGAGAGCGGATCGACGTCAGAGGCGTGGCCCGGATGCAGTTTTAACAGACGATACTGCAGAAAATCAGCGACCTGAGCGGCGGAGATTTCTGGCGGGCAGGCGCAGCAGGGCAGCGTTCCTGCCAGGGTACGCCATTCCTGCGGCAGCAACGGATCGCGATGATGGGGAACGCAAAAAGCCTCCCCCTGAGGAACAACCCAAGCCGCCAGGGTCTTCTCTTTCTCCCCGATCGCCTGAACGGTGGCTTGTTTCACGCCCGCCACCTGGCCGAGCGCGCTCTCAATTTCGCCCAGCTCGATGCGATATCCCCCGACCTTGACCTGCTTATCGCGGCGGCCGAGGAACTCTAAGGTACCGTCTGGCCAGTAGCAGCCGAGATCGCCGGTGCGATACCAGCGCTCGCCCGATTGCGTCAAAAACTGCTGCTCGCTGCGTAGGGGATCGTTGAAATAGCCTTCAGCGACCCCGAGGCCGCCAATCCACAATTCGCCAGGCACCCAGTCGGGGCAGTCCCGGCCCCGCTCATCGACTACCCGGTAGCGCTGGTTAGCCAGCGGAAAACCGTAGGGGATGGCGCGCCAGTGCTCAGGAACCTCTCTGACCTCGCAGACGTTAGACCAGATAGACGCCTCGGTGGCGCCGCCCATAGCGATAAACTGCCCTTGCGGCCGATAGGCCCGAAAGCGGGCGGGAAGATCGAGACCGATCCAGTCGCCGGAAAGCATTACCGCGCGCAGATTTGCCGGCGCAGCATCGGCAAAACCCTCGCACCAGGTCAGCAGCATATCGAATAGCGCCGGGACGCTGTTCCAGAGCGTGACCTGATGGCGTCGGATCAGTTCACACCACGCGCGGGGATCGCGCCGTTGCTCTTCCATCACCATAACCAGCGCGCCGCCGGCGCTCAGGACGCCAAAAATGTCATATACCGATAAATCAAAATGCAGGCCGGACAGCGCCAGCACCCTGTCGCCTGGACCTACCTGATAGCGGTTATTGATATCGCAACAGGTGTTGAGCGCTCCCCGGTGAGAAATGACCACGCCTTTCGGTGTGCCGGTAGAACCGGAGGTGTAGAGAATATAGGCCGGTTGTGTCGGTGCGCGAACCACCGGGTTGCCGATCGGTTCATCCTCAATGGCCTGCTGCCAGGCAAGCAGGGGAACATCGTCTGACCACGCGCTGGCGTCGTGCTGGCAAATGAGCACCAGCCGAACGCTGGCGTCAGCATAGATTTTCTTGCGCCGCGCGGCGGGCTGGTCCAGCGAAACCGGAACGTAGACCGCCCCGGCCAGCAGCACGGCCAGCACCGCAACCAGCTGTCCCGCGCCTTTTGACATGCCGATCGCCACATTGTCGCCCGGCTGCACCCCGCACGCGATTAACCTGCCGGCGCAACGGCGGGCAAAGTCCGTCAGTTCACGGTAGTTCCACTGATAATGAGCATCTGTGACCGCCAGCGCCTCCGGCTGCTGGAGGGCGATGCGGAAAATGCCTTCATGCAGCAGTCCTGCGGGAATGGGCGCGTCGGTCGCGTTGACCCGCTGGCGAATCGCGCGCTGCCTGGCGGGCAGGGTATCCGGGAACGGTTTTTGCCATGCGCTGTCATCTTCGCAGAGCTGGTTAATCAGCTGGCAGTAGGCCGCGAACAACGTCGCTACTAATGCCGGAGGGAACAGGGCGTCATTGCTGTCCCATTGCAGCCAGACCTCGCCTTGATGTTCGAAGGCCAGATGATCTATCCACACCTGCGGCGTCTGCGAGATGCCCCAGTCCGGCTCGCCCAAAGGCGGTTCCGCGCGGCTGCTGTAGAGAGAGCGTCCCAGATTGCTGGTAAATACCACCGGGGCCCCGTGGGGATAGCGCTGCTGGCGTTTGAGCTCCCGGAGGAGTTCGACGCCGGACCAGTGACGATGCTCCCAGTCTTCGGTAAAGGTCAGTTGATTCTTCTGCGCGAGGCCGCTGACGGTATCGCCGTCGCAGGCGGTATCCAGCAGCAGAATATTGGTGAAGTCGGCAAGCATAGCGCTAACCGCCGGGTGCAGCGGTTGGCGGTCGAATAACGTTACGTTGAGCAGCAGCCGCGTCAGGCCGCTCCAGCGAGCCAGGACGGCGGAAAAACAGGTTGCCAGCGCCATTGTCGGGGTGACGCCGTACTCACCGGCCCGTTGGCTGAACGCATGCCACTGTTTGGCCGGGACAATCATGCGGCGTCGGGTATTACGGACTTCACGTAGCGCGGCGGGGTCGCAGGCCAGCGGCAAGAGCGGCGCAGGAGGAAGCGCAGGCGCTTTCGCCAGCCAGTACGCGCGGGCTTCGTCTCGCAGCGGTTGATGCACCTGCTGCTGGTGCAGCAAATAGGAGCGGAAATCATAGCGGGGGTCGATAGCCGGCAGCGATTCGCCCGCCAGCAGAGCATTAAGCTCATCGAAGAAGAGCGTAAAGCTGGAGGCATCCATAATCAGTAGGTCAATATTGACATGGAGGCAGTGGCGATTATCGGGCAACAGCGTCAGCTGAAAATCAAACGTTTCGCCGATCTCCACGCGTAAAAGGCGGTGGCTCAGGCGCTGGCGCAGGGCGTCCAGATAGACCTGGCGGCTGGCGGCGTCGTTCTGGCGCAGATCATGAACCGTGACGCCGTTCCAGTAAGGTTGCTTTAACCAGACCTGCTGTCCGTCGGTGCGAAAGGCGATATGCAGCATCGGGTGGCGCTGCATCAGGATCGCGATGGCCTGTTCCAGCTTTTCCGCCGTCAGAGAATAGCCGGCAAACTCCTGATACAGATGGCAGCCCACGCCGCCGAGAGGCTGTCCAGGCATTCGCCCCGTCAGGTAGGCATGCTGGACCGGCGTCAGAGGGAAGGGGGTACCCTCGGTCATGGTCGGCCAGACGCTTTCGCCGGATGCCGTTTCCTCCGCCGGTTTCTCCGGGGAACGGCTGCGCATCAGCTGGCGCCACCCGCCCAGCGTGGGGGCGGCATACAGTTCGCGCAGGGTCACGCGGTAGCCCCTTTTACGAAACCAGTCTAACCATCTCATCAATCTGATTGAATCCAGGCCCGCCTGGATCAAATTGCACGCTTCATGTAGCTGCTGCGGCGTTAAATTTAGCTCCTGCGTGAGCCGCTCGCGTAATTGTTGATAATCAGCCGCGTTGCCGTTGTCCGGTAACCGCGGTTCCTGAGATGGTGCGCCAGAAATCATTCTTCCTCCTGATGGCACGTCTTAGCGGAAAACACTCCTTACATGAGAATAATAATTATTAACAATTGAGTGCTACCCGAAACGGGTCTATTTATGCCCGTTTCGGGTTAATCACTGGAGGAAAGCACTGAGGCCCGGAGGGGGTTTCCGGGCCGCTGGCGGGGAGGGGGCGATCGGCGATTAGATGACGCGTTTAAAGCTGGAAGGGGTGACGCCAAACTGTTTCTGGAAAGCGGCAGAGAAGTGGCTGGCGTTGGCGTAGCCCAGATCGGCGGCTACCGTCATAACGGAGGTATTGCCATTGGCCAGCCTTCTTCGTGCCTCCTGCATGCGTTCAGCCTGAAACAGGCCATAGACGCTGTTGTTAAACAGAACGCGGAAGCCACGCTTAATTTTCAGCACGCTCAAACCGGACTCTCTCGCCAGCTCAGCAACGCCCGGCGCCTGCGTCAAATCGGCCAGCAGCAGATCCTTTGCCCGCAGCAGTTTCTGGCGCTCCACCGGGTTGAAGTGGCAGGAGAAGCAGCTGGCGTCTTCGCGGTGCTCATCCAGGACCAGGCTTAGCATCACCAGACTCTGTCCCTGTAGCCAGAGGGTCGAAGGCTTTTGTTCATGGCTGAATCCGCCGTGCATCCGCATTAGCGCATGACGCAAAGCCTGGGCCGTTAAATGGGTTTCCGCATTGCAGCGCTGCTGCTGGCAACAGCAGTGGGAGTCGATCTTATTTTTAATGACTGTACTGATATCCGGTACCCACAGCGCGAGGGTTTCAGGGCTGAAGGAGAGGGTGATGCTCTCGAATCGGCCGCCGTAGGCGGCGCTGCCGCGGCAATCTGGCGTGTGGGTAATGTAATGGCGATTGCGGGCCAGCTCCCACTCGGTGTGGCGTCTGAGCCCCTGGATGGCAAAACGCGAGGTGCCCTCGAGGATGCACGAGAAGTTAATCCTGCCCAGATCATCGTGAAGCTGTAACGTCTCAGGCTGCGCAAAATGGCCTCTCCAGAGCAAAATATCCATCCCTTCCTGCAACGAACAGCGCAGCAGTTCACACTGGGCCGGGATAGTACCGTCGTTAGCGGGTTTCCCGACCACCAACTGATGAATTGAGATTGCAGATTGCGTTTGTGGTGACTCCGTCATGACCGGGTTATCTCCCTGTGGCTTAAACCAATGCGGGTAAAAATAGAACCGAATGGGGTAGATGAGTAATTGATAATGGTTATTATTCACATTAATTCTCAGAACGCCACCCTGAAATAGCGTTTTTGGCGTCCGTAAAAATTCATCAGGAAATTCAGCCACTCCCATGTCATCTCAATCATCCAATACTGAATCTTCGTCCCGGTTCCCGCTCTGGCAGGTGATAACCCCGGTTCGCCGGAAGGTCATTCTGGCGATGGCGCTGGCGGGTCTGGCGGCCATCACCAGCCTTGCGGCGCTGCTTTTTCTGGCATGGAGCCTGCGCGATCTTCGCGTCTCGCCCGACGTTATTCCACTCAGGTCGTTGGGAGGGCTATTTGGCTGCGTGGCGCTGACTTTTGTCCTGCGCCTGCAGGCATTTAACACCTCGCATTATGCGGCGTTTCATCTGGAGAATATTCTGCGCAGCAGATTAGCGCAGAAAGCCGTGCAGCTTGCCCCGGGCGCGTTACAGCAAATGGGCAGCGGTGCGATGGCGAAGGTGATGCTGGATGATGTGAAGTCGTTACACATTTTCGTTGCTGACAGCACGCCGCTGTACGCTCGCGCGATAGTCATGCCCCTGGCGACCGCCGTTATCCTGTTCTGGCTGGACTGGCGGCTGGCCATTGCCACGCTGGGGGTGCTGGCATTGGGTTCACTGATACTTACTCTCGCCCGCCAGCGCTCGGGAGAGATGGCTCAGCGTTATCATCAGGCGCGCGAGCAGGTCAGCGCCGCGGTGATTGAGTTCGTGCAGGCCATGCCGGTGGTCAGAACGTTTGATAGCGGCAGCACCAGCTTTTTGCGCTATCAGCATGCCCTTGAGGAGTGGGTCGATGTGCTCAAAATCTGGTATCGCAAAGCCGGCTTTTCCGCGCGTTTTTCATTCTCGATCCTCAATCCGCTGCCGACCTTATTCGTTCTGATCTGGTGCGGATACGGCCTGATGCAGGCGGGCAGCCTCGATTTTATCGCCTGGGTGGCCGTTTTACTGTTGGGCAGCGGGATGGCGGAAGCGGTGATGCCCATGATGATGCTCAATAACCTGGTCGCGCAAACGCGTTTAAGCATTCAGCGTATTTATCAGGTTCTCGCGATGCCGGAACTCTCCCGTCCGCTTGTCGATCGGCAGCCGAACGATGCGAGTATTACCTTTGAGCAGGTGAGTTTTCACTATCCACAAGCGCGCGCAGGCGCGGCGCTGCAGGAGGTGAGCTTTCATGTACCTGCCGGAAAAATAGTGGCGCTGGTCGGGCCGAGCGGCGCCGGGAAAAGCACCGTGGCGCGACTCCTGCTGCGTTATGCCGATCCCGATAAAGGCCATATTCGCATCGGCGGCGTGGATCTGCGCGATATGCAGACGGACACCTTGATGCAGCAAATCTCGTTTGTATTCCAGGACAACTTCCTTTTTGCCGACACCATCGCCAATAACATTCGTCTGGGCGCGCCGGATACGCCGCTGGAAGCGGTGATATCGGCGGCCAGAGTGGCGCAGGCCCATGAATTTATCAGCGCGTTGCCGGAGGGATACAGCACCCGCGTCGGGGAGCGCGGCGTCTTTCTCTCCGGCGGTCAGCGGCAGCGCATCACCATCGCCCGGGCGCTGTTGCAGGATCGCCCCATTCTTGTGCTCGATGAGGCGACGGCGTTTGCCGATCCGGAAAACGAAGCGGCGCTGATTAAAGCCCTTGCGGCGGCCATGCGCGGCCGGACGGTCATCATGGTCGCGCATCGACTCTCCATGGTGACTCACGCCGATATGATACTGCTGTTTTCCGACGGGCGGCTCCGTGAACGCGGGAGCCACAGGCAACTGTTAGCCCAGGGCGGCCTTTATCAGCAGCTGTGGCAGCGCTATCAGCAGGCGCAGCAATGGATGCCGGGGGGAACACAACCAGAGGAGGCGGAAAATGAAAGCCAATAATCCCGCGGATAACCTGGCCTGGCGCGTCATCTGGCGCCAGCTTATCTCCAGCGTTGGCAGTCAGGCAGGGATGCTGCGGCGCAGTATGATTGCGCTGCTGCTGGCGGCATTGATGCAGGGGATTGCCTTTGCCTGCCTCTATCCGATCGTTGATGCGCTATTACGTGGTGAAGCATCGCCGCTTCTCACCTGGGCTTTGGCTTTCAGCGCTGCGGCGTTCGCGGCGCTGGCGCTACGCTGGTATGGGCTGGGCTTTGAATACCGTGGTCATCTGGCGCAGGCCACCCATGAACTGCGCCTGCGCCTGGGCGAACAGCTACGCCGCGTGCCGCTGGAAAGACTCCAGCGCGGCAGAGCGGGCGAAACGAACGCCTTGTTGCTGGGCAGCGTGGATGAAAATCTCAACTATGTGATTGCGATAGCCAATATTTTGCTTTTAACCATCGTCACTCCGCTGACCGCATCGCTGGCAACGTTGTGGATCGACTGGCGGCTGGGGCTGGTGATGTTGCTGATCTTTCCCATGCTGGTGCCGTTTTATTACTGGCGCCGGCCGGCGATGCGCCGACAAATGCAGACCCTGGGCGAAGCGCACCAGCGGCTGAGCGGGGATATCGTTGAATTTGCGCAAGGGATGATGGTTTTGCGTACCTGCGGCAGCGATGGCGAAAAAAGCCGGGCGTTGCTGGCGCATTTTAATGCGCTGGAAAGCTTGCAGAGCCGCACGCATCGCCAGAGCGCCGGCGCGACGATGCTGATCGCCGGCGTCGTGGAGCTGGGCCTGCAGGTGGTCGTGTTAGCCGGGGTGGTCTGGGTAGTAACGGGGACTCTGAACCTCGCCTTTCTGATAGCCGCCGCCGCGATGATTATGCGTTTTTCGGAACCAATGGCGATGTTTATCAGCTACACCTCGGTGGTGGAACTGATCGCCAGCGCCCTGCAGCGTATTGAGCAGTTTATGGCGATCCCGCCGCTTCCCGTCGCAGAACGCGGCGAGATGCCGGAGCGTTACGATATCCGCTTTGACACCATTTGCTACCGCTATGATGACAGCGGCGATCCCGCGCTCAACAACCTCTCTTTGACCTTTCCGGCCGCCAGCATGAGCGCGCTGGTGGGTGCCTCAGGCGCCGGTAAAACCACGGTCAGCAAACTGTTAATGCGCTATGCCGATCCGCAGCAGGGAGAGATTTCTATCGGTGGCGTCGATATTCGTCATCTGACGGCGGAACAGCTCAATAGCTTGATTTCCGTCGTGTTTCAGGATGTCTGGCTGTTTGATGACACGCTGCTGGCGAATCTCCTTATTGCCCGCCCGCAGGCCACGCAGCAGGAGGTGGAAGAGGCCGCCCGCGCGGCGCAGTGTCTTGAATTCATTTCCCGTCTTCCGCAAGGCTGGCTGACGCCAATGGGCGAGATGGGCGGGCAGCTCTCGGGCGGCGAGCGCCAGCGAATTTCCATTGCCAGGGCCTTATTGAAAGATGCGCCGATCGTCATTCTCGATGAGCCGACCGCCGCGCTGGATATTGATAGCGAACTGGCGGTACAGAAAGCTATTGATAGTCTGGTTCACAACCGGACGGTGATTATTATCGCCCATCGCCTGTCAACCATCGCCGGGGCCGGAAACATCCTGGTGATGGAAGAGGGAGAAGTGGTTGAACAGGGCACGCATGCGCAGCTGCTCTCCCGTCAGGGACGTTACCAGGCGCTGTGGCAGGCGCAAATGGCCGCGCGCGTCTGGCGTGATGCAGAGGTTGACGCATCTGAGGAGCGACTGCATGAGTGATGTTCAGTCGCAGGTGAAACCGTTAACGACCGGACGGGTGATTTTTGCCATTGCCGGGATCTATGTGACGCAGAGCCTGGTATCGGCGCTCTCTATGCAGTCCCTGCCTGCGCTGGTGCGCGCCGCCGGCGGCTCGCTGGCCCTTGCCGGCGCGACAACGCTGTTTATGTTGCCCTGGGCGCTGAAGTTTATCTGGGCGCCGTGGATTGAGCGCTGGCGCCTGCCGCCCGATCGCACGGAGCGTCGTTCTCGCCTGTTAATCCTCCGGGGTCAGGTCGGGTTGGCGGCGCTCCTGACGGTTGCCGCTGCGACCGGCGCGGTCGGGCGAACTGGGGGATTTCCCGACACGCAGATCGCCGCATTGTTTGCGCTGTTTTTACTCGCGGGTACGGTTGCCGCCACCATCGATATTGCCAGCGACGGCTTTTGTGTCGATCAGCTCAGTCGCGCAGGTTACGGCTGGGGAAACAGCGTTCAGGTCGGCGGCAGCTATCTGGGAATGATGTGCGGCGGCGGCGTCTTCCTGATGCTAGCGGCGGCATTCGACTGGCCGGTGGCCATGCTGATCATGGCGGCGCTGATCCTGGTCTTATCCGTTCCCCTGTGGCGCATTGCCGAACCCATGCGCATCACGTCTGTACCGCATGTTCCGGCGTTGGGTTATGCGCTTAAAAGGCGACAGGCGCGGCTGGGTTTACTGTTGGTGCTGATGCTGAATACCGGGATGCGGTTCGTGTTGCCTCTTCTGGCGCCGCTGCTGCTGGATCAGGGGTTGAGCATGTCGGCGCTCGGCGCGCTATTCAGCGCTGGCAATATCGCGGCTGGTATCGCAGGAACGCTGGCGGGCGGGGTGCTGATGAAATACACCTCCCCCGGCAGAGCGCTGCTTGCGGCTTATGGCCTCCAGGGCGTCGTGCTGCTGGCAATAGTAACGACGTTGCTGCTGGCGCCGGGACATTTGCGGCTGCCGTTACTCCAGGGGCTGATCATCCTGCAATCCATTTCGCTGGCCTGCGCCCTGGTCTGTCTTTACGCCACGCTGATGACGCTTTCATCGCCTCTGCAGGCTGGCGTCGATTTTACGCTCTTTCAATGTACTGATGCCGCCATCGCCATTCTGGCCGGCGTGGTTGGCGGCGTAATTGCGCAGCATTTTGGCTATGCGGCCTGCTTTATGTTTGGCGGCGCATTCACGCTGCTGGCAGCGTGGATTGCTTCTGCCCGGCTGCATTCGACAAACGCAATTGAAGGATCCGGGAATAACACAGAGAGGTAAGGGATGAAAATCAGTGAATTTTTACATCTGGCGCTCCCAGAGGAACGGCGGCTGCCGACGATATGTGGCGTCTTACGCCAGTTCGCCGATGACGAGTGCTATGTCTATGAGCGGCAACCGTGTTGGTATATCGGCAAAGGATGCCAGGCACGGTTGATCATTAATGCTGACGGCACGCGGGCGACCTTTATCAATGCGGACGGAGAGCAGCAATGGGCGGTGGGTTCTATTACCGACTGCGCGCGTCGTTTTATGGCCCATCCTCAGGTCAAAGGGCGTCGGGTATATGGCCAGGTCGGGTTTAACTTTGCGGCGCATACCCGGGGGATAGCCTATCACGCTGGCGAGTGGCCATTGCTGACGTTAACCGTTCCGCGTGAAGAACTGATTTTTGAACAGGGAAATGTCACCGTTTCTGCCGACACCGCCAGCGAATGCCGACGTCTGTGCGAGTGGGTAAAAGCAGCCGGTACGGCGACGCCGTGTAACACCGTGACTGTGGATACCGCTGACAACGGTGAGGCCTATCAGGAGCAGGTGGCGCGCGTGGTTTCGGCGATCCGCCGCGGTGAATATGTCAAAGCGATTGTCTCGCGGGCTATTGCCTTGCCATCGCGTATTGATATGCCCTCCACGCTATTATGCGGGCGGCAGGCCAATACGCCCACCCGTTCGTTTATGTTTCGCCAGCAGGGGCGAGAAGCGCTGGGGTTTAGCCCGGAGCTGGTGATGTCGGTCAGCGGAAGCAAAGTCGTCACTGAACCCCTTGCGGGTACCCGCGATCGCATGGGGGATCCGCAGCAGAATAAGGAGAAAGAGACCGAGCTGCTGCATGACGGTAAAGAGGTGCTGGAGCACATCCTGTCGGTGAAGGAGGCGATCGCTGAACTGGCGGTGGTCTGCCAGCCGGGCAGCGTGGTGGTTGAAGATTTGATGTCGGTTCGCCAGCGCGGTAGCGTTCAGCATCTGGGATCTTGCGTCAGCGGCCAGCTTGCGGAAAGTAAGGATGCCTGGGATGCATTTACCGTGCTGTTTCCGTCGATTACCGCCTCGGGTATCCCCAAGAATGCGGCCCTGAGCGCGATTATGCAAATTGAGAAGACGCCGCGGGAGCTCTATTCCGGGGCGGTGCTGCTGCTGGAGGACACGCGCTTTGATGCGGCGTTAGTCCTGCGATCCGTATTTCAGGACAGCCAGCGCTGCTGGATACAAGCGGGGGCGGGGATCATTGCGCAATCGACGCCGGAACGCGAACTGACGGAAACCCGGGAAAAATTAGCGAGCATTGCGCCCTATTTAAGGGTGTCTGCGTAACGACGGCCAACTCTGCGTAAGGCCAAAAGTGCCAGCAGGCTGGCACTTTCTTTCTACGTTATCAGGCGCTTACTGTGCGTCAGCCAGCGCCAGCCGGGCCTCTTCCTGCTCGGTGATTTTACGCTGTTGCTCAAGCTCCAGCGCGCCGCGATGAGAGAGGTAGCAGAACAGGATGCAGCAGACGATCCCGCCCATCAGCAGATAGAACCCGCCGTGCCAGCCCATTTTATCGACCATCACGCCAAACAGGCTGGTGCCTAACGAGGCGCCAAAGATATAGCTCATAAATCCGCGCAGACCCACGGCTGAACCAACGGCAAAGCTGGGGACGATCTCCATGGTCTGGACCGAGGCCAGAAACTGCGGGACGTAAATCAGGCAGCCCACAATCGCCGCGAATACCGTGACCATCAGCAGAGATTCGCTTTTCCAGTAGCCGATCAGACAGATGAAGATTAGCGCCATGCAGATCATGGCTAACGGCATCCGGCGCCCTTTGAACAGCTTGTCGGAAAGCCACCCGGCCAGTAGGGTAGAAGGAATCGCTGCCCACTCAAAAAACAGGAAGGCGACGCTCATCTGCTCTTTAGAAAAATGTTTCACCGTCAGCAGATAGATAGGCAGCCAGCTGATCATGCCGAAACGCACCATGTAGACAAAGACATCGACGAAGGAGACATACCAGGCGTTTTTGTTGCGCAGGACGTAGGTGCAGAAGATCTGGAACGCGCTCATGTTCTCCGGCGCTTGCTGATTATGTTTGGTCTTCAGCACCACTTTTTCTTCCGGCATCATCTCTTCCAGCGAAGGCAGGCCTTCCTCGCGCGGCGAACCTTTACCCAGCACCAGTACGCTGATGGCGAATACCACCGCCACGCAGGCCGGCACAATGTAGCTGGCGCTCTGCCAGTGCTCGGTACCGAGAATCGCAAATGCGGCGCCGACGATCGGGGCGACAATCCCGCCGCCGACGTTATGGGAAATATTCCAGAAAGCCCCTACGCGGCCACGCTCCCGACGCGGGAACCAGTTAGCGATGGTAATAAAAGAGGGGCCGACCCCCATCCCCTGAAACAGGCCGTTCAGGACAACCAGCGCAGCGAAGATCCAGAATGCGGTACTGAATCCTAACCCGACGTTGACGATTGCGCACAGTACGAGACCGCAGGCCATAAACACTTTCGGGCTGGCTTTATCCGCAAGGCTGCTCATCACGCCTTTACTGATACCGTACGCTATCAGCATACAGCTGCTGAGCAAACCGATCTGCGTGGCGCTAAGGTCTAACTGCTCTTTCAGATAGGGCGTGGATAATGTGAAGTTATTGCGCACAATATAGTACGCCAGATATCCCAGAAATACGCTTAGCAGCGCCTGCATGCGGTATCGACCATAAGTTGCCTGAATTTTCTCAGCAGGAACTTTATTCGCCGACGGCCCTTTTTTTAATAATGATAACATGTCGTCACCTGTATTTTATATTGATGTGAACATCAGGAGTATTTGACCTGAAGGGTGAAATAAGCGGCTATAAAATACAAATCGTCGAAATGAGTCAAAACTGACTCAAAATAATGAATTGATAGGTTACTTTTGACTCATATTGAATGAGCGAGAGCCTGCGGAAATAATTTTGCGCTGATTTTATGTCAGGCTTGTGCGGATACCAGCAAATTCCCCAATCATTATCTGGTAATCTTTCCTGATATTCCCGGACGCCCGTTTGACTATTTTGCCGGTCGCGGTGATTAATTCGCCAGATTTCATAAACGGGTAAGTTTTGTCTCAACGCTATTTTTACGGTATTTCAATATTTATGAACGGGATCACAAACATGTCTCTTCGTCGGGGCGGGATAGTGAGCAAAATGCTCGCGCTGATGCTGCTGACCGCCTGGCTGAGACCCTGTGCGGCGCAAAGCAATGAGCTGGTGATGGCGACGACATTTTCTCCCAGCGCCACCGTGTGGATTATCGATCGCTGGCAGACGGAGCCGGGGTCAGTGATGATCAGGACGCTCAACCGCACCAGCGCCTCGCTGGAACAGCTGCTTGATACGGCAAATGCCGAAAATGTCGATCTGATCCTGACCTCGTCGCCGATGCTGCTGCAGCATCTTCAGGAGCATCAAAAACTGGCGCCGTTCAGCGGTGCTCCGGCAGTCAGCCAACATCTGGTGCCGGAATCTATCCGCTCCACCTCCGTGGCCGTGGCGATTTCCGGGTTCGGTTTGCTGATTAATCGCTCGGCGCTGATGACACGGCATCTGCCTGCGCCAGCGGACTGGGATGACCTGACCGATCCCCGCTATCAGGGGGCGCTGCTGATGAGCAGTCCGTCGCGTTCGGATACCAACCATCTGATGGTGGAGTCGCTGCTGCAACAAAAGGGCTGGATTAAGGGATGGGAAACGCTGTTGACGAGTGCCGGAAACCTCGTGACCATTTCATCCCGCAGCTTTGGGGTGGCGGATAAGATTAAAAGCGGCCTGGGCGTGGCCGGTCCGGTGATTGATAACTACGCCAATCTGCTGCTGAACGATCCGCACCTGGCTTTTACCTATTTCCCGCAGTCGGCGGTTTCGCCGACCTATGTCGCGGTGCTTAAAAACAGTCAGCACGCCAGCGAGGCGCGGCGGTTTATTCGCTATCTGTTAAGCCCGGAGGGCCAGGCGATCCTCGCCGATGCTAATACCGGGAAATACCCGGTAACGCCGCTGGCGGCAGGCAATCCGCGGGCGGCGCAGCAGGCGGTGCTGATGAATCAACCGCCATTGAACTATCGGCTGATCCTCAAACGCCAGCGTCTGGTTCAACGGATGTTCGATACGGCGATCAGCTTTCGTCTTGCCCAGCTAAAAGATGCCTGGCGAGCGCTGCATAGCGCGGAGGCCCGTCTCAAGCGTCCGCTGCCCGAGATACGCGCGTTGCTGACCCGTGTGCCGGTCGATCCGGCGAGCAGCGAGGATGAAGCCTGGCTGGCTCAGTTCGACAATAAGAGCTTCGCGGAACAGCAGATGATGGAGTGGCAGCTCTGGTTTCTCAACAATCAGCGGCAGGCGATTAATAAACTGGAAGAACTGAAATGATGGGCAGGTCCATGCTGCAACGTCTGCGGCAAATCAGTATCAGTAGCAGCCTACGCGGGGCTTTTCTGATGGGGGCGCTGCTGACGCTGATTGTCAGCAGCGTCAGCCTCTATTCATGGCATGAGCAAAGTTCGCAGATCCGCTATTCGCTGGATGAGTATTTTCCGCGCATCCATTCGGCTTTTCTGATTGAAGGGAATCTCAACCTGGTGGTCGATCAGCTCAATGAATTTCTGCTGGCGCCGAATACCACGGTACGGCTGCAGCTGCGCAACCAGATTATCCAGCATCTGGATAAAATAGAGCGGCTGAGCCAGGGGTTGTCGCCGGCAGAACGCCAGCAGCTGGCGGTGATATTGCAGGACAGCCGCGCGCTGCTGGCGGAACTGGATCGCGTGCTCTACAACATGTTTCTGGTTCGCGAAAAGGTGGGAGAGCTTTCGGCGCGGATCGACTGGCTGCACGATGATTTCACCACCGAGCTGAATTCGCTGGTGCAGGATTTTACCTGGCAACAGGGAACGCTGCTCGATCAGATTGAAGCCCGACAGGGGGATGCGGCGCAGTACCTGAAACGCTCCCGGGAAGTGCAGAATGAACAACAGCAGGTCTATACCCTGGCTCGTATTGAAAATCAGATCGTTGACGACCTGCGCGACAGGCTCAATGAACTGAAATCCGGTAATGATGACGGCATGCTGGTGGAGACGCATATCCGCTATCTTGAAAACCTGAAGAAAACGTCGGATGAAAATATTCGTGCGCTGGATGACTGGCCGAGCACCATTACCCTGCGACAAACGATCGATGAGCTGCTGGAAATTGGCATGGTGAAAAATAAGATGCCGGACACCATGCGCGACTACGTTACCGCGCAAAAAGCGCTCGTGGAAGCCAGCCGGGCCAGAGAAGCAACGCTGGGACGCTTCAGAACGCTGCTGGAAGCCCAGCTTGGCAGCAGTCACCAGCAGATGCAGATGTTTAATCAGCGTATGGGGCAGATTGTCCGGGTCAGCGGCGGATTAATCCTGGTGGCGACGCTGCTGGCGCTGCTGCTGGCGTGGGGGCTGAATCATTATTTTATTCGCTCGCGGCTGGTGAAGCGCTTTACCGCGCTGAATCAGGCGGTGGTGCAGATTGGTCTGGGCCAGACCGAGGCGACCATTCCGGTTTACGGGCGCGACGAGCTGGGACGTATTGCCGGTTTGCTTCGCCATACCCTGGGTCAGCTTAATGCGCAAAAACAGCAGCTTGAACAGGAGATAGGCGAGCGGAAAGCGATTGAGGCCGATCTGCGTGCCACTCAGGACGAGCTGATCCAGACTGCTAAACTGGCGGTGGTGGGGCAGACGATGACCACCCTGGCGCATGAGATCAATCAGCCGTTGAATGCGCTGTCGATGTATCTTTTTACCGCAGGAAGGGCAATCGAGCAGGGACAGACGGAGCAGGCGCGGACGACGTTAAGCAAAGCGGAAGGGCTGATCAACCGCATTGACGCGATTATCCGCTCCCTGCGCCAGTTTACCCGCCGCGCAGAACTGGAAACAGCGCTGCACCCGGTCGATTTGCGCCAGACATTTACCGTGGCGTGGGAATTGCTGGCGATGCGACATAAACCTCAGCAGGGGACGCTGCTGATACCGGATGACACCGTCTGGATCCTGGGAGACGAAGTGCGTGTCCATCAGGTGCTGGTGAACGTGCTGTCAAATGCCCTTGATGCTTGCCCGCACGCAGCGCAAATCACCGTGAGCTGGCAAATCCAGGGCGAAAGGCTGTGCGTGTTGATTGCCGATAACGGCCCCGGCTGGCCTGCGGCCTTACTCCCTTCGCTGTTAAAGCCGTTCACTACCAGCAAAGCCGTGGGACTGGGAATAGGGCTTTCGATATGTGTTTCGCTGATGACGCAAATGGAAGGGGCGTTGCGCCTGGCGTCGACGTTTACGCGCAGTGCCTGCGTGGTGCTGGAATTCAATTTGACGGATGTAAAAGATGTTGAGTAATAACTGTTCGATTCTGCTAATTGATGATGATGCCGATGTGCTGGATGCCTATACGCAGCTGCTTGAGCAAGCGGGGTATCACGTCAGTGCCTGTAATAATCCTTTTGATGCGCGGGAGCAGGTGCCGAAGGACTGGCCCGGCATTGTTTTAAGCGATGTCTGCATGCCCGGCTGCTCCGGAATCGATTTAATGACGTTGTTTCATCAGGATGACGATCTGCTGCCGATTCTGCTTATCACCGGTCACGGCGATGTGCCGATGGCGGTGGAGGCGGTGAAAAAAGGGGCCTGGGATTTCCTGCAAAAACCGATCGATCCGGGCAAGCTGCTCACGCTGGTGGATGCCGCGCTGCGTCAGAGGCAATCGGTGATCGCCCGTCGCCAGTATTGTCAGCAAAAATTACAGGTTGAGCTTATTGGCCGTAGCCAATGGACGGATCGGTATCGCCAGCGCCTTCAGCAGCTGGCAGAGACGGATATTGCGGTATGGCTTTACGGAGAGCCGGGAACCGGCCGCATGACCGGCGCGCGGTACCTGCACCAGTTAGGGCGTCACGCCGACGGTCCGTTTATCTCCTGCGAACTAAATACGGCTAACGCCCACACGCTGAATGAACTGATCGCGCAAGCCCAGGGCGGGACACTGGTCTTAAGTCACCTGGAGCATCTGACTCACGGGCAACAGCATCATCTGGTACAGCTGCAGAGTCATGAGAAACGGCCTTTTCGCCTGATTGGTATCGGTAATGCTTCGCTGGTGGAGCTGGCCGCCAGCAGCCAGATAGTGGCGGAACTCTATTACTGCTTCGCGATGACGCAAATTGGCTGCCAGCCTCTGTCAAAGCGACCTGATGATATCGAGCCGCTGTTTCATCACTATTTGCAAAAAACCTGTCAACGGCTGAATCATCCCGTCCCGGAGGTGGATGCCGGTCTGTTGAAGGGGATGATGCGGCGAGTGTGGCCAAATAACGTTCGCGAACTGGCGAACGCCGCCGAGCTGTTTGCGGTGGGGGTATTACCGCTCGCGGAAACGGTGAATCCGCAGATGCTTGTCGGCGAACCGACGCCGCTGGATCGGCGGGTTGAGGACGTCGAGCGGCAGATTATCACTGAAGCGCTGAATATCCACCAGGGACGTATCAATGAGGTGGCGGAGTATCTGCTTATACCGCGTAAAAAACTCTATCTCAGAATGAAGAAGTATGGCCTGAGTAAAGAGCATTACAAAGGGGTGTAGGGCAGTTTAAGGGGAGGAGGTGACGATGCGGTCATTTCCTCTGCGCAAAAACAGGACCACTACCCGCGGTGAATTTTCATGTCGGGAAATAATGCCTTTAATTTTTTATTAATCGTATGACAAATATTGTTTGTTACCTCAAGGTTCTGGGTATATAAAGAAACGGCAGTTAAGATCATACGAAAAATAATAACGTATTAAAAATGATACCTTAAAAAAATAACGAATTCCCGGGGTTAATTTTGATACGTTAAAAGTCACTGCAATAAATCAGGTTATGTGATCGCGGTTAGTGAATTAGCATAGTTGCATTTCATAAAATAGCCAAATAAACACCACGTTTTTATTACCTGAATCAGCGTCAAATAAACCTGACGCTACTTTATATTACTGAGGCCATATTATGGAAACCGTTCAAAATACCCTCGTCGCTCGCGAGAGCAGCGGCTGGAGAAAGAGTGATACCGTCTGGATGCTGGGTCTGTACGGTACTGCGATTGGCGCAGGGGTGCTTTTTTTGCCAATTAACGCCGGGGTCGGCGGTTTAATTCCGTTAATCATCATGGCTATTCTTGCATTTCCGATGACGTTTTTTGCCCACCGTGGTTTAACTCGTTTTGTTCTGTCGGGCAAAAACCCGGGGGAAGATATTACCGAAGTTGTGGAAGAGCATTTCGGTACGGGCGCCGGTAAGCTCATCACGCTGCTGTACTTCTTCGCTATTTATCCGATTCTGCTGGTCTACAGCGTGGCTATTACTAACACGGTCGATAGCTTTATTACTCACCAGCTTGGTCTGGTGTCTCCGCCGCGCGCCATTTTGTCGCTGATTCTCATTGTCGGCATGATGGGAATCGTCCGCTTTGGCGAAAAAATGATTGTTAAAGCCATGAGTGTGCTGGTGTTTCCATTCGTCTTTGCGCTGATGGTGCTGGCGCTGTATTTGATACCGCAATGGAACGGCGCAGTACTGGATACGCTGTCGCTGAGCAGCGCCTCCGCAACGGGGAACGGTCTGTGGATGACCCTGTGGCTGGCAATCCCGGTCATGGTGTTCTCCTTTAACCATTCGCCAATTATCTCCTCCTTTGCGGTGGCAAAGCGGGAAGAATATGGTCAGGACGCTGAGCGCAAGTGCTCGCGTATCCTGGGCTTCGCCCACATCATGATGGTGCTGACCGTGATGTTCTTCGTGTTCAGCTGCGTGCTAAGCCTCTCACCGGAAAACCTGGCGGAAGCGAAGGCTCAGAATATCTCCATTCTTTCCTACCTGGCGAACCACTTCAACGCGCCGGTGATTGCCTGGATGGCGCCGATTATCGCCATGATCGCGATTACCAAATCCTTCCTTGGCCACTACCTCGGGGCGCGTGAAGGTTTCAACGGCATGGTGATTAAATCTCTGCGCGGAAAAGGTAAATCCATCGAAATCAACAAGCTGAACAAGATTACCGCGCTGTTTATGCTGGTGACGACCTGGCTTGTCGCTACCCTGAACCCAAGCATCCTGGGCATGATTGAGACCCTGGGCGGTCCGGTTATCGCGATGATTTTGTTCCTGATGCCAATGTATGCCATTAACAAAGTCCCGGCCATGCGCAAGTACAGCGGTCATATCAGCAATGCGTTTGTGGTTGTCATGGGGTTAATTGCCATCTCCGCCATTTTCTTCTCTCTGTTTAGCTAAGTATTCAGCGCCGCCTGCCACAGGCGGCGCATCCGTTTTGCTATGTAACCGCATGGGTGCCACATGATTAGCGTTTTCGATATTTTCAAAATCAGCATCGGGCCGTCCAGCTCACATACCGTCGGGCCGATGAAAGCGGGAAAACATTTTGTTGATACCCTGCAGGAAAAGGGCCTGCTGCAAAAAGTGAATCGTCTGGTAGTGGATGTGTATGGTTCACTGTCATTAACGGGTAAAGGTCACCACACCGATATCGCCATCATTCTCGGACTATCGGGATATTTACCGGATACCGTGGATATCGACGCCATCCCCGGTATTATTCGTGATGTGAATACCATGCATCGTCTGTTTATAGAAGAAGGCCAGCGAGAAATTCAGTTCCCCGTGGCGGAATGCATGCGTTTTCATAATGAATTTCTGCCGCTGCATGAAAACGGCATGAGCATTACGGCGTTTTGCGACGGCAAAATTGCCCATTTCCAGACCTATTATTCCATCGGCGGCGGTTTTATCGTGACGGAGGAAAACTTTGGTAAGAATCAGGATGCCGAAGTCGATATTCCGTTCCCGTTCTATTCCGCACGTAATCTGCTGGCGCACTGTCATGACAACTGCCTGTCGATTTCTGCCGTGATGATGAAAAATGAGATCGCTCGCCACGGCAGAGAGAGCGTGGAGCAAAATATGGCGAAAATCTGGGAGACCATGAGAAACGCCATTAACCGGGGTATGAATACGGAAGGCATCTTGCCGGGGCCGCTGAAAGTACCGCGCCGTGCTTCTGCGCTGCACCGCGTGCTGGCGCCCCAGAGCCAGTCGATTACGCCACTGAGCGCCATGGATTGGGTCAATATGTTCGCGATGGCGGTGGGAGAGGAGAACGCGGCGGGCGGGCGAGTGGTTACCGCGCCGACTAACGGCGCCTGCGGCATTGTTCCGGCGGTACTGGCCTATTACGATCGTTTTATCAAAGAGGTGACGCCGGAAATCTATATGCGCTATTACCTGACGGCGGGCGCCATCGGCATTCTGTACAAGATGAATGCCTCGATTTCCGGAGCAGAAGTTGGTTGCCAGGGAGAAGTGGGCGTGGCCTGCTCAATGGCCTCTGCCGGTCTGGCCGAACTGCTGGGCGGCAGCCCGGAGAAGGTGTGCATTGCCGCGGAGATCGGCATGGAGCATAACCTCGGCCTGACTTGCGATCCGGTGGCCGGGCAGGTCCAGGTCCCCTGTATCGAGCGTAACGCGATTGCGGCAGTGAAGGCGATTAACTCTGCCAGCATGGCGATGTACCGGACCAGCGATCCAAAAGTCTCACTGGATAAAGTCATCGAAACGATGTTTGAGACAGGCAAAGACATGAATGCCAAATACCGTGAAACCGCCCGGGGCGGTCTGGCAATAAAAGTCGCGGTATGTGAATCCTGATTTTGGATAAAACCGCCTGTGCGCGCTGCAGGCGGTTTACTCTTTCTCTGGCCGCGAAACTTGCCGGCCGTCTTCTGAAGTCCCTTAGCTTTTTTTCTCCGCGTCCGGCGGTGTGAAAGACCATACCACGCTGTTCGAAGCCGATGAGGTGTACCACTCGTTAATGGTGGCATTAGCCTCGCCAGGCGGCGTAGCAGTGGGCAATTTCTCTTTTGCCTGAGGCGTTTTTTTACGGATACGGATACGGGAAGGGGTCTCGGCATTGAGCTGCGCCTTAAAGGTGCGCATGTGCGAATCGAATAAAATCGACTCCAGCTGATGCAGACGATCCAGACCGCGCAAAATGCCAATAAGCGTACTGAGGGTCACCGACTCACCCAATTCAACGCGCTTAATGGTTGCCGCACCTACCTGGGCGCGTTCGGCCAGCTCAATCTGTGACAATCCCAGCTGTATACGCGTTTCTTTAATTCTTCGGCACAGTTCAGAAATAATTTCACTGTCGGGCATGGTACTGAAACGCATCTTAATTCCTCTACTGCGTATTAATTCTTAACTGATTATTTAACATGTTACTTTGTAAATAAAGTGGATAATGTCTCTTTTGCGAGAGTGGCGACATTGTTTTTCGCGTATGTCATCAGGTCGTTAGCAGTTATGAGGTTTTCAGTTACTTAAGAAGTGCCGTGGCTATCTTTTTTCATTATCCGAATAGAAATGGGAGCAGAGATCGCCGGAGGTGATATGATTTACACCGACTTTATGAACACGAAGAACGTGGAGCAGGGAAGTGCCGCGACTCCTTCAGGGCATCCTGGCGCTGATTATTATCAAAAATGTCATTTTTTTTGTTTTGTTAGATTCAAATGTTCTTGTCGATTGTATCGAATTCCTTATTGCTCAAAGTATTGAGTTTTTTAACCCGAGGCAAAATAAGGTCTTAATGGTTTAAATATTCTTACTCGCTGTTGCAGTATTTTAATTAACTGCTAGTTTTAAAACGTTGACGCAGCGATGGAGTCAACAACATAGCGAATCAACATCCCATATTTTGAGAGGTTAAAATGTTTAAACTGTCAATTTTTGCGTTTTTACTATCTATGTTTACCACTTCCGCTATTGCAGATGATGATATTGCAGCACTGATTGTTGATCCCGGTCCGGGTGTGTGTAATTTAATTAATGCTGGCATTGACGTTCCAGGCATAATCGACATTAGTGTTTGTAAAAAATAATACAAAATCAGCCCACTTTAAAAAGTTCACGTATGAAAATCACGCGTAATCAAGATATTGATCGTATGAGAGGACTCACAGTCTTTCTGATGCTGGTTGTTAATAGCCCAGTAGACTTGAGGATAACGAACTCTGCGTTAATCCACTCAGAATGGGCGGGGTTATCGTTGGCGGATACCGTGTTTCCTACGTTTCTTTTTATTGTGGGTATTTCTCTGACGCTGTCAAATCGTCTTAAAAAACTCACGCTGCGAGGCCTGTTTATAAGGTCAACGCTTCTATTCCTGACAGGAATATTTCTGAAAGCAATTGTCTTTGTTTTGTACGATCAGGAGCATTTCAAAATCATGGGGGTGCTGCAACGCATCGGTATTTGCTATGGAGTGACAGGCTTAATTTATCACTTTATCAGCAATAAAAAGTTACCTGCTCTATGCCTGGCGCTCATACTTGCGTGGTCAGCCATTTTAATGATATGGGGAGATTATAATCAATACGCAAATATTTCTGATGTCGTAGATGATTTACTGCTTGGCGCGCATGCTAATTATTATAATACTGACACTGGCAGATCTGGGGACTCAGAAGGCGTATTGAGCACGCTCGGCGCCCTTGTCACCACTTTGTCAGGCGTTATCTTCGGAGAGCAAATAAATAAAATCAGTGACGCCCGGGGGTTCTGTTATGGAATGGTTTGTATAATAACGGGTTTTGTTCTGGCTTACTATTTTTCGATACCGATTGTTAAGAAGCTCTGGACACCATCATTTCTCTTAATTTGTGTCGGCATTGCAATTTGGCTTTATCTATTAGTGAAAATAATGGCCGTAATAGATCTCACCTGGCTCGAGTACCCGGGAAAACATTCCCTGGCTATTTATGTGATTTCAGTCATCGCTTTTGATGTTCTGCTTTACTGTCATGTCTGGCACTCTTTATTTGTTGCAGTCTACACCTGGCTAATTCCGCGCAGTATTCCTCTCCAGGGAGCAACGTTGTTTTTTTCTGTGCTGTTTTCATCTGTTATATGTTTTACACCGTATCTGATACAAAAAACGATGTTTTTCGTTAAAAGAGCGATCTAAGCCGACTGACAACCCGGCCACACAACCTGATGTCTGCCTCTGTAATGGCGGAAACCCGGGAGCAGGGTGGTTACCCGATAAACTGATGAAAATGGGATTTACCGTAGCTGATAGAAAAATAAGCAAACAGCCTGTGCGAGGAGAAACAGGCTGTTAAATATAACAGATGCTATATTAAGCTCTGATGAAATTTATCAGGATCGTTATTTATAAACTTCAGCAGTTGCTTCAAAGTTTGGACCATGCTCACGAGCCGCGGTAATCACATAGAACTTGCCACCTTTTTCATCAGCTAATTTTGAAAGCTGATCGTGCAAGTCAGAGGGAGAAGAGAATTGACCGCCGGAAGGTCCTACAGAGATACTGCCTACATGGGTCAGTTTAAAATGGTCAACTTCTTGTTTCGTAATCAACTGAGAGGCTGAGGCGCCAAATGCAAACGCGGATAACGCTAATGCAGCTAATACCTTTTTCATTATCTAATCTCCTTTAAATAAAGCTCATCGAAAGCTTTTTCATTTTAAGTATAGTAGCCATTTTCAGTACCGCCAAAAAATGACGGTGAACACCGTGGCAATCCCAGGATTAATCCAGCGTTATCCTGATGGCAGGAATCAAGATAGCAAGACTTGCGGTGAAGCCAGGTGGTCATGTCTAAGAAATTCAGAAAGGATGTTGGCATGAGAGCACGGCAATATGCAGACGATACGTTTTCGTCTTTGTTGTCAGACGTTGGCTGAGAATATCCTGAGTGGTTCTGGTTCTTGAGCCGGTAAAAGAACAACACCGCTGCATATACCATCCGGGAGGCAGTAAGCGATAACATGTCGCAAGATCCCGGCAGCGGGAATGGAAACGCCGGGAGCATTAGCAGAATCCCTGGCGGGTTAACCTGAGTTCTGGTCACAACCGCATAATCTGGCTGACACCATATTTGTCAAAGCTAAGTTCAGAAGTCCAGGGCCGCGGTCGATGACATCATGAAGGATTTTTAGGCGGTTGATTTCTTTCACTGTGAACATCCCGGCGTCATGTATAGCCACAGAAAACTCCTCATCAGGAAAAGTGAAGTGAGTTGTTGACCAGCCATACAGGTCTGAGAACTATAGCCTGGACATTCCTGATTGATGATGGGCCACAAATAGGCATTAGCATTGAGCCGTTACATCATTTGTTATTACAAGATTAAAAAGTCACTCGGTTTAGCCAGTTTCAAATGTCACCTGAAGTGACATGGACATGGGCGGAAGTTATGTTCTGAAGGGAGAGGTGATAAAAGGTAAAATATCTGGCCTGCGGTAGTAGACCAGATATTTTAGTTTGAGTGGGAGTCGTTACTCTACACAGTAATCAATTCTGCAATTTTTGTTGCGACAACTGCCAGCGTATCTTCTCCCGTGTCCAGACCGCTTCGGGATGCGAGCAAGGGACTGACATTGCGGAGAGCTTCATACGTTGTGTTATGAACGATCGGTACGAGTTGGTTCCCGGCCAGTAAAGCTGAAAGCTCTTTATCAGCAACGCCTTCTTTGGGCAGTCGGTTTAATAGCGCTGGAGTCACTAATACCAGACCGATTCGAGAATTTGCTAATCCTTTATCGATGGCACGCATCATAGGAACGCCAAGAGCAAGATCCTTTTCGCTAAACCATACTTTGACGCCTGCAGCCTCGAGCAAATCGTGTAGCTCTTTGGCTACGCCTTGTCGATCATCCCAAGCGTGGCAAAGGAATACATCACGCAAATCCGGCTTCTCTGCGACAAGCTTCTCTACCGTTTGGCGAATCGGTGTGAGAGATTGTACTTGGGCGGTTGTGTAGGAAACGGAAGATCCCGATTTTGACCAGCGAGGCTTTGTACCGCTGCTGGAACCACCGCTACTGCTTCCACGACTTCCGCCAGCGCTGCCTGACGAGGAGTAGGACGGATAACTATCATAACTGTAGCTGCTGCGGCGATAACCACTGCGATTGCGACAGGCTGGACAGGCAGCAGCGGCGGCTGCTGAGCTATGTCCACGTACAGGAGCCGTACATCTGGCCATGTTCTGTTTTCCCCTTAATATTCTGGAATATATCTGCTGTGATAGTAAAACCAGATAAGTAATGGGGATTATTGGTTGCAAACTCAACTGCCATGTTTTCAAAAGCTTGTACTTCATCACACTGCCACAGCTGAACTATCCAAAAAAAAGAGCAGGGGGCTAGCGTTTCAGGCTGGCCCTGAATTCATCCGGGTTTACCAGGACCGGATTAATTGCCCTGAGTTGCTCCTGAACTCTGGCCTGAGCCCGTCGTTTTGGCATCTTTTTGCTCCTGTCACGCTTGCCATCGCGTTCGAGTTCATCCATTTTGCTTTGCGCCAGCTTCAGTACAGCCCCAAGACGTTTGTTATCAACAATTTGCCCCTGGTCGAGACATTCCAGTTTGTCGAACACCTGATATTTGAGTGAACGGTAACCGTATTTGAATGCCAGCGTGCCGTCAGGATAGTCGTAGACAGTTATTTTCTCGCCAGCGATGCGAGTATTTTCTTCAGTAGGTTCAACCAGATATATCATTTTGTCATAGCGGAATGTCAGCGTTTTAGACAGCTTACGCAGTTCCTGCCAAGCAAAGATATCATCCAGCTCTTCGTTGCTTTCAGACACCGGGCGGTGCAGATCTTTGGGGTATTTTGCTGGTCTTGCGAAGCGACGATTGAAGTCAGCGATGAAGGTATCCAGCCAGGCGTTGGCGGCTTCAATACTGCAGATTCCCTCGAGACGCATCTCTTTGATAAGCCGATCCTGAAGTGTCTGATTTGCTCGCTCCACACGGCCTTTAGCCTGTGGACTGTTGGCACAAATCAACTCGATCCCAAGTTCAGAAAGTACACGGCCAAACTGGGTGACTCCGGTCGTAGTGGATCCTCCATTATTGACCCTGAAAATGCCGTGCTTATCGCTGTAGAACGCAAGGGGCTTGCCGTGTTGCTCGAGATACTCGCGAGTGGCCATCATGTAATCAAAAGCTGATTCAGTCTCACCAAAACGGAGGTGCATCAGGCGGCCAGTCGCGTCATCAATAAAGACGAGCAGGCAGCATTTCGGTGCACGGCCTTCAAACCAGTCGTGCGGGGAACCATCAATCTGAACAAGTTCTCCGAGGCAGTCACGCCGATATCTGGGTTGATGAACGCGGGGCCTGCGACGTGAATAAGGAACCCAGAGTCCATCCGCTGTCATCCATTTTCTGAGCGTTTCAACAGATACTGTGATGTTGTGGCGTTCGCGTAATTTTTCTGCGGCCAGTGTTGGTCCAAAGTCGCTGTAATGATCGTGAAGTAACGAAAGAACTCGCAGCTTCAGTGACTCAGGAAGCCTGTGATTACCAGGGCGTCCACGCCGAAGGTTTACCAATCCTGCGGCACCAGACTCACGAAAGCGGTTCATTAACCGCTGTGTCTGACGTTCGGTCAAAGCAAGCTGATGAGCAGCATCACGACGGCGCATACGTTTTTCAACAACTGATTGAATGACGTTGATCCGACTGATTTCTTTATCTGACATGGTCACAAGCATCCTGATGTCTCCATGGCCTGAGGATTGGATCCTTTATGCCAGAAAAAGTGACATCACTAAATGGGTTAAAAGTGACATTAGAATATGGGAGCTACATCATTTGTCTAGCCAATGTTGAAATGTCGTGCTGAAAACAAAGCTGACCTGACGTCAGTGGAGAGTCTGGACAATGCCTTTTTAAGGTTGAGTCAGGCTTTGGAGGAAGAACGTGGTTGCCAGGTTTTCTCG
>NZ_JAIFJY010000026.1:0-52033 GCF_051835185.1 Klebsiella sp. K5-306 | reverse complement strand
GGTGGAAAAAATAGCCTAAATAGGCTAATTCGATGTGTTTGCGGGAAAAAAATCGGCCCAGATCCGCGAAATTTTAATCAGCGAGTCAGCTTGGGAAGAAATGACCTGCTTATTCGCACCTTCCTTAGAATAATCTTAACGTTGATTTGCGTCATTATATCGTGGTTGTGATTGGTGCTTTACTAATCTCATGCGTATTAATCATCTTATCTTTTTACGCAGCGTATAGCACTTGTCACCAGGTGCCATAAATAAATTCACTTGTGGGATGTGGTTTTATGAATGGGGTTATGGAACTAGAATTCTGGATGCGTGTTGCCATTGGTGAAGCTGAAGAGAGTTTGCGTGAGGGGAATAAAGGTTTTGGCGCCGTTATCATCAAGGATGGTGAGATGGTTGCGGCGGCGCATGACTATGAGGAAACAGAGGGAGACGCAACCTCACATGCTGAAATCAACGCGATTAAAATTGCCAGCCAAAAAATTGGCAAAAATTTAAACGGGTGCATACTGATATCCACCAGTGAGCCTTGTCCTATGTGCGCATTTGCCATCGCCTGGTCCGGGATAAGCGAAATAGCTTTTGGTTTTTCTATTCAGGATGCACTTGCTCAAGGGCGGCGGCGGATTGCATTTCAGTGCGTCGAGGCTTTTGATAAGGCGGGCACAGAGGTCATTGTTCATAAAGGTATTCTGCGGCGGGAATGCGCAATTCTCTATCGTGCTGACGTTCGCAGCGAAATTAATCATCTGCGCAACGCAACCGATGAAGACCTTAAGGCGCTGAACGCGGATTCCATTGCCCGCCGTACTGCATGGTTCTGCCAAAATAAAGCCGGGTTGAATATTGGCGATAGCCATTTATTAGACACCGCACACCGCTTACTTATAACGCGATTCCACGCTGCAGAGGTCGAAATGCCCGTGGTGAACAGAACAGAGAAGCAAATTACTTTCCACTCTATGAATTTCTGCCCAACGCTTGAGGCATGCAGAATTCTGCGCCTTGATACCCGGCACGTTTGCAAACTCCTGAATGAAGAGTCCACCGATATGTTAGTGAAAAAGATAGATAGCCGACTTCGCTTCTCTCGAAATTATAATAACCTCAGACCATATTCCTCTTTTTGCGAAGAATCTATTTCTATTGAGGATTGAACGTGTGTTGCCATAAGCGATGTGCCTGATTGTTCCAGGGCCGTTAACGGACTTTAGCTTCCTGAAAAGCAAAGCTATCCGTTAACCATCGGCGATTCAACAGGGCAAAGCAGGCGATCAGCGGCGTAATGTTAAAACTTTTAAAGGAGAAGTCATGAAATTAATCGACTTGCACATGCATTCGGCATATAGCAACGATGCCGATTTCCCGGTCAGCGATCTGCTTACCATGGCTAAAGCGGCGAATCTTGCGGCCCTGGCGATAACCGATCACAACTCGGCGCGATCCGTTGAGGAGTCTATTCGCTATGGCAGAGCAAATAGCGTAAGCGTGATGACCGGGATTGAAATCGACTGCGCGTTTGCGGGCAATAATTATCATCTGCTGGGCTACGGTTTTCGTCGAGACAGCCGGGATTTTGACGCCGTCGAACACAACTTCCATCGTCTGGAAACTGCCGCGACGCCGCTAAAGCTGGAGAAACTGCGGGCGCTGGGGTTCCAGCTTGATGAAGATCGCCTGTATGCCATGGCCGGCGATCGGGTCCCGCAGGAAGAGGAGATGGCAGAACTTATTTTAGAGGATGCGCGCAACCTGAATCATGATCTGCTGCTGCCTTACCGCGCGGGGAATGCGCGCAGCGATATGCCGTTAATTAACTTTTTTTGGGACTTTTTTGGCCGAGGCAAACCCTGCCAGGTGACGGTGGAATTGCCGCCGATGGCGGAGATGGCGGCGCTGATAATCGACAACGGCGGCATTCCGGTCATTGCGCATATCGGCGCTAACGTGAAGGAAAAGCCGCTGGCGGTGATTGACCAGATGTTGCCGCTTGGCGTACGCGGCGTGGAAGTGTTCTCCAGCTATCATGATGAGGAGCTATGTCGCGAACTTTATCACTACACGCTGGATAAATCGCTGCTGGCGACCTGCGGCAGTGACTTTCATGGTAAAAACAAACCCAACATTAAGCCTGGCGACTGTAGACCATGGCGTGACGCGCTACCGAAAACTTTGGAAATCCTCGAGCAGGTTGATCTTTATTGACGCCTGAAATCTACCGGCTCTGGGCGAGTTATTAAATAACAAGGACAAATGATTATGCGTAGAGGTATTATCGGGCAGGGAAAGAGGCACAGGAAGAGGTATCTGCCGTCAGTCAGAGAAAGAGATGGACCACCTTCGTTGTGCCTCTAAATAGAGAGTCACAAAATCGCGTATATTTTATGGGGGCGCATAGTATTGTTGAGAGCCACGTTTCACGGCAATGACTCTCTGCTTCGGATAAATTTAGCTACGGCTTGTAACGCCTCATCCGCTTCAGGTACCTTTCCCACCGATGACTGAAATACATGCCAGAGCCCGTCCCATATCTCAAGCTCAACTTGCATCCCAGCCTTTTTAGCATATCGGGAGAGGCGTAATGCATCATCGCGCAATAACTCCTCGCTTCCCACCTGAATAAATAAGGGAGGAAGTCCAGACAAATCACCAAACAGGGGAGAGACAAGAGGATCGCTTCGTTCACTGTCCGAACAGTAGTATTTCACGGTCATTATCAGGTCTTCTATGCAAAGCAGCGGATCGAGATCCTTACACAGCGTTATGCTCTTACCAGAAAGTGTGAAATCTAACATGGGAGACAGCAGAACAGACGAGTCCGGCAAAGGATCTTGATGCTGTTTTAACAGGAGTAAAAGCGACATGACCAGTCCACCACCGCTGGAGTCTCCCGCGAGGATAATGTCCTCTGCTGAATAACCATTAGCAAGCAGCCATAAATAGGCCTGATGACAATTTAATAAGGCCGCAGGAAATCGATTTTCTGGCGCCAGAGGATATTCCAGTACCAGAGTTCGGCAACCAGAATATTGTGCGAGACAGGCAGCGAGTTTTCTGTGAGTCAGACACGATCCCTGAGAATTTCCACCGCCGTGGAAATAGAGAATAATCCTGGTATTTATCGAATCGGGATATGAAATCCATTCCGCAGTTATCTCTGTATCGTTAACCGTTTCGATGCACACACCCGCAGGTAGTGTTGCCTTTATGGCTGCAGACTCCCAGACCTGGCGCTGAAGGGAGAGTGGAGTATTCAAAAGAAAATGAATATTCTCATCATGATTTTCAAATAGCTTAGCTTTATAATCTTTTGCTCCGTTACTCAGCATCTTCATTCCTTTTGCTGCTTACGCCAGAAATAATAATTGTCGGTAGTGCTTTTTTGCATTTTAATAGGCATTAATTTATTTACTCATTCATAAACAATCTGAGAAATACGCCACATTATAAGTTTATTAAAATTCTTCGGCTTTTTTTTATCTTTCCCTACTAACCGACAAATAGCTTATTTTTTCAACGACGCTGGTGATAAGGCTTTTCCCGCAAAACAAGCGGACCTACGCTCAGGCAATTGATGCGAGAGAGCGTGGGGCAGGCAAAATCCCTGGCAATGAATTTTTTCTGGCAGAGAGGGGGAGGGGACTTTGAAGGGAAGCTAGTGCTGGCTCCCCAAAAGCAAAAAACCGCCTTGTGGGCAGGTTCTTTAAATAGTGGTGCCCGGACTCGGACTAACGCCGCAGGCGTTGAACAGCGCGCTTGCCGCGCTGGCCCCGAAGGGGTGAGCCGCGGTGCGGCGAATAATCGAACGAAGTTCGATGGAGAGTCCGCTCGCAGAAAAGCAAAAACCTAGCCATAGGCTGGGTTCTTTAAATTTTGGTGCCCGGACTCGGACTAACGCCGCAGGCGTTGAACAGCGCGCTTGTCGCGCTGGCCCCGAAGGGGTGAGCCGCCGTGCGGCGAATAATCGAACGGAGTTCGATGGAGAGTCCGCTCGCAGAAAAGCAAAAACCCAGCCATAGGCTGGGTTCTTTAAATAGTGGTGCCCGGACTCGGAATCGAACCAAGGACACGGGGATTTTCAATCCCCTGCTCTACCGACTGAGCTATCCGGGCAACGGGGCGCATTAAACCTGATTCGCCGCACCTCGTCAACGAAATTTATCTGTTTCGCAGCAGACTGAACAATCTATCACCACATTGCGTCAAAAGCACGCATCTTCAGGCGAAAAACGCCGTCCAGGCTACCGAAATCGGCATCGCCAGCACCAGGGCCGGCAGCATATTCACCACGGCGAACATTTTAATTCCGCAGATGCGCAAACCGGTGGCAACCAGCAGCATCCCGCCGACAGCGCTGAAATCCGCCATCATCATCGGCGTGGTTAACGGCATAATCAACGATGCGCAGGCCGCCAGTGCCAGCTGGATGGCCAGCATCGGCACGCTAATGGCCGAGACCGCCAGCCCCAGGGTGCAGGCGAAAATGGTGGCGGTAAAGAAGTCGAGAAACGCTTTGGCAATGAGAATGCTGGCGTCACCGGTCATTCCTTCGCGCATCGCGCCGAAAATCCCGGTTCCGCTGGCGCAGAACAGGACGATAATCGCGACGTAGCTTTGAATATATGACTCATGCGCCGAACTCTTTATCTGGCCCTTTTTTGGCGAAAGCAGCTGCTGAAGCTTACTCACCAGCGTATTAATGCCTTTCTCCATATTACATACTTCGCCGAACAGCGCGCCCACCAGCGTTGAAAGCACCATCACCGGCAGGTTGGCGCATTTGATCACCAGTAGAATACCGATGCCCAGCGACGCCAGCCCAAAAATAGAGGTCATTGATGTACGAATCCGTTCCGGCAATCTTTGACTTAAGAGTGCGCCAAGTACGCCGCCCAGAAGGACCGCACCGGCGTTAATAAATGGCCCTGTAACCAAAGTATGACTCCTGTTAATTATCCCTAACGACTGCATTATTATGGCGCGAAGCTGGCCAAAAGGCTTGCGCATCCGTGGGGTCGCTGCATACGTAATTCATCTTGCACGGTACATTTAAAGGTGACATGATTGCGCGAATTTTCTCCTCCCCTGAATGAGGCCGCCGGGATGACGACATCGCCACTACATCACCAGTGCCGCTGCGTACAGATGCGCAGGCTGCCTCGTCTTGCTACCCTTACTCTGCAACTTCTGCCCGTCATGCGGTGAGCGTAACGCAGGCTCACTGCAGGACAACAGTAAGATCGGACGCGGTCTGCTTTTACTGATGTCTGGCGGTCGGAGCTGGGATCCAGCCAGACCCTGACAGTTCGTTGGCCAGAGCAGAGATGCCCTGGCCTAAGCCTTTTACTCTCCGGAAACGGGTATTCGCGCTCATGAAATCAATGCACATTGCCGCCAGCCGCGAGCTGGTATCCCACCTGTCCACCCACCGTCGCGTGGTGGCCCTGGACAGTACTGATTTTACCGATGTGGCGGCAGTCGTCATTACCGTGGCGGACAGCCGCAGCGGCATCCTTGCGTTGCTGAAACGCACGGGCTTTAACCTGCCGGTCTATCTGTTCAGCGAAGCTGAGCACGAAAAACCAGAAGGCGTGACGGCCATCGTTAGCGGCAAAGAGCAGGAGTGGCTCGAACTGGAAGCAGCCGCCTGCGACTATGAAGAGAACCTGCTGCCGCCGTTCTTCGATACGCTGACTCAGTACGTAGAGATGGATAACAGCACCTTCGCGTGCCCCGGCCATCAGCACGGCGCCTTCTTTAAGAAGCATCCAGCGGGGAGGCAGTTCTTCGACTTCTTTGGTGAGAACGTCTTTCGCGCCGACATGTGCAACGCCGACGTTAAGCTTGGCGATCTGTTGATTCATGAAGGATCGGCCAAACACGCGCAGAAGTTCGCGGCGAAGGTCTTCAACGCCGATAAAACCTATTTTGTCCTTAACGGTACCTCGGCGGCGAACAAAGTGGTGACTAACGCGCTGCTGACCCGCGGCGATCTGGTGCTGTTTGATCGCAATAACCATAAATCAAATCATCATGGGGCGTTGATTCAGGCAGGCGCGACGCCGGTCTATCTCGAAGCATCGCGCAACCCGTTCGGTTTTATCGGCGGGATTGACGATCGCTGCTTCGATGAAAAATACCTGCGCGATCTGATTCGCGAGACGGCGCCGGAAAAAGCTGATATGCCGCGCCCGTTCCGCCTTGCGGTGATCCAGCTCGGAACCTATGACGGGACGGTATACAACGCCCGCCAGGTGGTCGATAAAATCGGCAGCCTGTGCGACTACATCCTGTTTGACTCGGCCTGGGTCGGCTACGAGCAGTTTATCCCGATGATGGCCGACTGTTCGCCGCTGCTGCTGGACCTGACGCCGGATGACCCGGGCATTTTTGTTACTCAGTCGGTGCATAAACAGCAGGCCGGTTTTTCGCAAACTTCGCAGATCCATAAAAAGGATAACCATCTGCGAGGGCAGGCGCGTTTTTGCCCGCATAAGCGGTTGAATAACGCCTTTATGCTGCATGCCTCGACCAGCCCGTTTTATCCGCTGTTCGCGGCTCTCGACGTGAATGCCAAAATCCATGAAGGGGAGAGCGGGCGCCGCCTGTGGGCCGAATGCGTGGCGCTGGGTATTGACGCGCGCAAAGCGATTATCGCTAACTGCAAAATGATCCAGCCGTTTATTCCGCCAATGGTCGCGGGACGCCCGTGGCAGGATCACCCCACCGAAACCATCGCCCGCGAGCGGCGCTTCTTTAGCTTTGAACCGGGCGCGCGCTGGCACGGCTTTGAGGGCTATGCCAGCGAACAGTACTTCGTTGACCCCTGTAAGCTGCTGCTGACGACGCCAGGAATCGATGCGCAGAGCGGGGAATATACTGATTTTGGCATCCCGGCGACCATTCTGGCCCACTATCTGCGCGAAAATGGCATTGTGCCGGAGAAGTGCGATCTGAACTCTATTCTGTTTCTGCTGACCCCCGCCGAAAGCGAGGAGAAGCTGGCGCAGCTGGTGGCGATGCTTGCCCAGTTTGAGCAGCATATCGAATCGGATACGCCGCTGGCCGAGGTTCTGCCGAGCATCGTTAACAAATACCCGGTGCGCTATCGGGACTACACCATCCGCGAGCTGTGTCAGGAGATGCACAACCTGTACGTTAGCTTTGAGGTGAAGGATCTGCAAAAAGAGATGTTCCGCAAGCAGAGCTTCCCGCGGGCGGTCATGAACCCACAGGACGCCAACCGCGAGTTTATTCGCGGTAACGTCGAACTGGTGCGCTTAAGCGAAGCGGAAGGGCGCATTGCGGCGGAGGGCGCGCTACCGTATCCACCGGGCGTGCTGTGCGTCGTGCCTGGCGAAATCTGGGGCGGGGCGGTGCTGCGCTATTTTCTGGCGCTGGAGGAGGGCGTCAATATGCTGCCGGGCTTCTCGCCGGAGCTCCAGGGGGTCTATAGCGAAACGGACGCTGACGGCATTAAGCGTCTGTATGGCTATGTGCTGAAAGCATAAAAAAAACGCCCCGTTGATATCACCGGGGCGCTTTTTTTTATTCGTACATTTCGGGTGAAGCCGTTTATTTAATGTACGACGGTCTGCGCACCGGCTGGTACGCGAACGTGCTTGTATTTAAACAGCGCGACGAAAGCAAACGCCAGAACCAGCGAATAGCCGGCGAAAATCAGCCATACGGTTTGCCAGTCGGTAATCCCTTCGACGGTAAAGTGCTCCACCACTTTGCCGCTCACCATCCCGCCAAGTATGCAGCCGAAACCGTTGGTCATCATCAGGAACATTCCCTGGGCGCTGGCGCGGATTTCCGGGCGAACCTCTTTTTCCACAAACACCGACCCCGAGATATTGAAGAAGTCGAAGGCGCAGCCATAAACGATCATCGACAGCACCAGCAGCACGGTGCCGAACGGAGTCGGGTCGCCGTAAGCGAACAGGCCGAAGCGCAGCATCCACGCCACGATACTAATCAGCATCACGTTCTTGATGCCGTAGCGGCTGAGGAAGAACGGGATGGTCAGAATGAACAGGGTTTCCGAGATCTGCGAAATCGACATCATCACCGAGGCGTGCTGCACGATAAAGCTGCTGGCGAACAGCGGATCTTTATCAAAGCTGTGCAGGAAGGTGTTGCCGAACATATTGGTGATTTGCAGTTCGGCGCCCAGCATCATCGAGAAAATAAAGAAGATCGCCATACGTTTGTTTTTAAACAGCGCGAAGGCATCAAGGCCCAGCATGGCGGTCCAGCTCTGGTTTTTCTGCTGATTGGCCACCGGAATATGCGGCAGCGTCAGAGTGAAGAGCACCAGCAGCAAGGAGAGCGCCGCGCCGATATAGAGCTGCATATGGCTCAGCTCAAAGCCGGAGAAGCTGACGCCCCACATGGCGAGGATAAAACCGATGGTGCCCCAGATGCGAATCGGCGGGAAATCGGTCACGATATCCATGTTCGCAGACTGCAGGCGGTAGTAGGAAATGGTGTTAATCAGCCCCAGCGTCGGCATATAGGCCAGCGAGTTAAGCAGGATGACGAGGAACATCTCGCCCGGCGTAGTGACCTGGGCGGCGAGCCACAGCGTCAGCGCGCCGACCAGATGGCAAATGGCGTAAACCCATTTGGCGCTGATCCATTTATCGGCAACGATACCAAGCAGCGTCGGCATAAATACCGCAGCGATACCGAGCGAGCTATAAACCGCTCCGATGGCCGCACCGTCAAACTTCAGGGTAACGAACATATATGAGCCGAGCGTGGTCAGCCAGCTTCCCCAGAGGCAGAACTGCAGGAACGACAGTATTTTGAGCTGCAGCTTAAGATTCATGTTTTGATCCTCACGGATATAGAATTGTTTTGTGTTTTAAATAACATTTGTAGCGTTATTTTGGTTGGATTCTATCATTCATGGGGTGGATACTTTTGTTAACTGCCGCAGAAAATCGCAAAACAGTTGCGCAACTCTATTGTGTATAGCAGAAGGAAGGCGCCCTTGAGGAAACAAGGGCGTTGGCAGAGGATTACTTGCGGCGGTAGCCTTTTTGCGCGGTGTTTACCTTGTAGAGATAACGGCGCGATTCGGCGGACGGGTGACGGCTGGTGATGGTCTGATAAACGTCGCCCGGCGTCATGTTATTGATGATATTCGCGGCCTGAATCTTATCGCTGGAGAAGACCCGCAGCACGCTGCCCGCGCCGCCGTTATAGGCGGTAATCACCGCATAGCGACGCGAGGTGGGGTTAGCAATACCGGCCAGATAGACGTTGTTCAGCATGGCCAGATAGGCGGTCCCGGTATCGATATTATTGGCCGGATCGAACAGATAGCTGCGGCTCGGCAGGCCGGATTTCCCCTGCGAGCGGAACACATCCTTCCCGGCACTGTGCTGCACCACCTGCATCAGCCCCAGCGCGTCGGCATGGCTGACTGCATAGGGGTTAAAGGACGATTCGGTTTGCATAATCGCCAGGATCAGCGACTCATCAACGCCATATTTGCGCGACGCCTGACGGACCATGCCAATGTATTTATGCGCACGTTTGTCGAGATGGTTCGGCACCAGGTTGATGGTGATGCTGTAGATCATGCGCGGACCGTTGCTGCGGCTTTTCAGACGCGTTTGCAGCAGGTAGTCCGCAAAGCGTGAGGCGCGCCACTCCCAGCGAATCGACTCACCGGTGTTATCCACGACCTGACCATACAGGAACGGTTCTTTTGAGATCTGAATGTCATCGACGTCGGAATAGAGGTCGATGGAGTTAGGGTCGTCGCCCATCAGCAGGGTTTTAATAATCGCCTGGCGCAGACGCCCGGCCGGGTCGGTGCCGGCGATGGTTTCGACGGTAATCGTCCCTGCGTCAAAGTTGATGTGGCTGCGGGTTTGATACTGGTCGGTGTATTTGACGTAGTCCTTCGGCCCGGCGAGCAGAACTTCGTTATAACCCCAAATGTTCTCGATGTTATGGGCGAACTGGCCCATCAGAATATCAAAGCCGTTGGTGTCCTTCACCCACGCCTCGTTATACTCGGCGCCTTTTTTGGTTGAGCTGGAACACGAAACGAGCAAAGGCGCAATCAGCGCTAGCGCTAAGTATTTTTTCATCATTCCGGGAGTGCGTGTTGTGTTTGTTGTGGTAAAGGGCCGTCAGGCCCTTACTGTTTTTCTGGCGGCGTATAGCCTTCGATGTGTACGTCTTTACCTTCAAACAGGAACTGAACCATCTCCTGCTCCAGCAGTTTGCGATGCTCGGGGTTCATCATGCTGAGTTTTTTCTCGTTGATCAGCATCGTCTGTTTATGCTGCCACTGGGCCCAGGCTTCTTTAGAGATTTCGTTATAGATACGTTTGCCCAGTTCGCCCGGATACAGCTGAAAATCCTGGCCATCGGCTTCACGCTGCAGGAAAGTACAAAAAATCGTTCTGCTCATTCTTAATCCTCTTTAATCGCCAGAAAGCTAAACCGGTGCTCCGGCTTTTAACTGTTGCAACAAGCGCTCCACGGGGGCCGCCAGACCGACGGACGGCGGCTGCGCTAAGTTATACCAGAGTGCGCCCCCTTCATCCATGCATGCGCCGGATGAGTGCACTGTAAGCCACATCGGCACAATATCCAGATGGAAATGGCTGAAAGTGTGGCGAAACGCGGTTAATTGCGTCAGATTATCGGCCTTAATCTGGCGCTGCGCCAGCCACTGCCGCAGCGCATCTTCATCTTCAAACTGCGGGAAGCAGAACAATCCGCCCCATAAACCCACCGGCGGGCGCTGGCAGAGAAATACCTCATCGCCGTGCTGCATCAGCAGGAAATAGCCGGTACGTTCCGGGATCGTCTGTTTCGGTTTTTTGCCTGGATATTGAGCCCATGAATGACTGGCGTAGGCCACGCAGCCGTTATTCAGCGGACAGAGCTCGCATTTGGGCTTAGAGCGGGTACACACCATCGCCCCGAGGTCCATCATGGCCTGGTTAAAACGCTCAACCCCTTTCGCTGGCGTCACGTCCTCACTAATATCCCACAGGCGTTTCTCAACCTCTTTTTTCCCCGGCCAACCGCTGACAGCATAGCAGCGCGCGAGCACGCGCTTCACGTTGCCGTCGAGAATCGGATAATGCTGACCGAGAGAAAGGGATAAAATCGCCCCGGCGGTGGAACGACCCACGCCCGGCAGCGCGGCGACTTCATCAAAAGTTTGCGGGAAGTTTCCGCCGTGCAGGGTGGCCACCTGCTGCGCCGCTTTATGCAGATTGCGCGCGCGGGCGTAATAGCCCAGCCCGGTCCACAGATGGAGGACTTCATCGAGTGGCGCATTGGCCAGATCGGTAATTGTTGGGAAACGCGCCATAAAGCGCTCAAAATAGGGGATGACCGTCGCCACCTGCGTTTGTTGCAACATCACCTCGGAGAGCCATACTTTGTAGGGCGTCTTGCCGATTTGCCAGGGCAGGGTTTTACGTCCGTATTTGTCGTACCAGTCCAGTACCTGGGCTGAAAATTGCGCGGCGAGAAAAGTCAAAGCTACGGCTCCGGGATAGCGATTATAAGGTGGCAGATTGCAGCACAAGGGCGAGAGGCTGTAAACCCTTGCATCCGCCGGGTAACTTTGGATAATGCCCGTTTTCCGAACACTCTCACAAGCAGACTTAACTTTTATGAAAAACGACGTCATATCTCCGGAATTCGATGAAAACGGCCGTCCGCTGCGCCGTATTCGCAGCTTCGTCCGTCGTCAGGGCCGCCTGACTAAAGGTCAGCAGCACGCGCTGGACACCATTTGGCCGGTGATGGGCGTTGAATTTAACGATGCGCCGCTCGATTTTGCCGCGCTGTTTGGCCGTGAAGCGCCCATCACGCTGGAGATTGGTTTTGGTATGGGCGCTTCGCTGGTGGCGATGGCGAAAGAGAAGCCGCAGCAGAATTTTCTCGGCATTGAAGTGCACTCTCCTGGCATCGGCGCCTGTCTGGCGTCTGCTGAAGAAGAGGGCGTGCAAAATCTGCGCGTTATGTGCCACGATGCGGTAGAAGTGCTGCACGCGATGATCCCCGATAACTCCCTGAGCATGGTGCAGCTGTTTTTCCCTGACCCGTGGCACAAAGCGCGTCATAATAAGCGCCGGATCGTTCAGCCGCCTTTTGCCGAACTGGTGAAAAGTAAACTGAAGCTGGGCGGCGTTTTCCATATGGCGACCGACTGGGAGCCCTATGCCGAGCATATGCTGGAAGTGATGTCCTCGCTTGAAGGATATCGCAACCGGTCAGAAAGCAACGACTATGTGCCGCGCCCGGAATCGCGCCCGGTAACCAAATTTGAACAGCGTGGCCATCGTCTTGGCCACGGCGTATGGGACTTAATGTTCGAGAGGGTGAAATAATGGCAACGAATCGTAGCCGTCGTCTGCGTAAAAAAATGCATATCGACGAATTTCAGGAAGTGGGTTTTTCCGTCGCGTGGCGTTTCGCGGAAGGAACCAGCGAAGAGCAGATCGACCAGACCGTTAACGATCTGATTGATGAGGTGATTGAGCCTAATAAGCTGGCCTTTGACGGCAGCGGCTATCTCTCCTGGGAAGGCCTGATCTGCCTGCAGGAAATCGGTAAATGCACCGAGGAGCACCAGGCCATTGTGCGTAAATGGCTGGAAGACCGCGGGCTGGCCGATGTACGCACCAGCGAACTTTTTGATATCTGGTGGGACTAAGTTTGACAAGGGTCGGCAACTGCCGGCCCGTTTTGTCTGAAGGGAGTTAAATGATGCGCAAAACGCTGTTAGCTGTGGCGCTTTCCGTCACCGCTTTGTCCGCGCATGCGGACTACCAGTGTAGCGTCACGCCGCGTGACGATGTCATCCTCAGCCCGCAGCAGGTGCAGGTGAAAGGCGAAAATGGCGATCTGGTGATTAAGCCGGACGGCAGCCTGAGCTTTAACGGGAAAGCGTATTCTCTGAACGCCGCTCAGCGCGAACAGGCTCAGGACTATCAGGCCAGCCTGCGCAGCAGCCTGCCGTGGATTGATGAAGGCGCACGCTCGCGGGTAGAAAAAGGCCGCGCCGCGCTGGATAAAATTATTACCGAACAGGTAGGGGCCAGCAGCAGCATGCATAGCCGCCTGACCAAGCTTGATGCGCAGCTGAAAGCGCAAATGAGCCGCATAATTGAACATCGTAACGATGGCCTGACGTTCCACTATAAAGCTATCGATCAGGTGCGCGCCGACGGCCAGCAGCTGGTAAACCAGGCGATGGGCGGCATCCTGCAGGACAGCATCAACGAGATGGGCGCGAAGGCGGTTCTCAAAGGCGGCGGTAACCCGCTGCAGGGGATCCTCGGCAGCCTTGGCGGCCTGCAAACCGCCATTCAGGATGAATGGAAAAATCAGGAAGCCGATTTCCAGCAGTTTGGTAAGGATGTCTGCAGCCGCGTGGTTTCCCTTGAGGATAGCCGCAAAGCGCTGGTGGGGTCGTTAAAGTAAGTTTTATTCCGCTACCTGCGTCCGCAGGTAGCAAAATCAGATTTCATTTATCCTGCCTGCGGTGGCGAACTCCTTATGATGCCTGCTGTATTCATAAAAGGAATTTGCTGATGAAATATGCATGGAAAACGCTCACCGTCCTGATGATCGCTTCCCCTTGTCACGTGCTGGCGGATGCCAACACGCCAACAGACGACGTGGTAAAACAGCAGTTTGCTGAACAGACTGGCGGGATTATGCGCTTGCAAAACGTGACGCTGAAGCAGCTCGACGTCAGGGGAAATCAGGCGACCTATATGCTGGAAGGCGATATGGCCGCCGCGGAAGATCTCTATATTCGCGTCGGCGCCGCGGGAGATTACTTTTTTTATGAGCGAGTCTGGACCAGGGGGCGGCCGGTAAAGTTCTCCGCCATGATGACCGCGGTAGGGACCAAAGACTCCGGCTGGCAGACCGAATTCTTTTCGCTGCAGATGGCGGCGAAGAGGGGCGGGAGAACCTTTAAGGAAATCGGAGGGGATGAAAGTAAAACCCTGATCGTCAATGACCACAAGTTTATGGCGCAATTTGCCAAAATTGACGCCAGCTTTGCCGCCAGCAAAGCCACGATGAAGACGCTGCAAGGGCAACAGGATGCGCTGAAAACCGAGATCGCCGCGTTAGAGAAGCAGATTAACCGTTCATGGGGTACGGATGCGAACGGCAAGCCGCTCGATCGCAGCGACGTGCAGCAGGCGATGCTGGAAAAAATGTATGAAGTAGACCGGCAAAACGATCCGCTGAAGTTCGAGAATCATTACTACAAAACTCTCTATGAACCCGCACTGGCCGCCTGTCAGAAAAAAGCGGTTTGCGATGCCGCGCCGCTGCGCGCCGAGCGCGATGCCGTGTTGAATGAGCAGAAGCGTAACTATTATCGCCAGCATAAAGAGATGAGTGAAAATATCAAAGCGGAGATGGCCGCGCGCGATAAAAAGATAGCGCCGCTGCAGAAGCAAAAAGGCGAACTGAGCACGCAGCTGATGGCGCTGGAGATCCGCTACCGGGAGTTGGCTCTCGACGAAAAATACTGGCAGGAGGGGCTGGAGAAGATGCGCCGCAACGGGGTTCTAAAGTAGCCGGGTCAGGTTCGGAATGGCCCGGCTGCGCCTGGCGCGTATGAGCTTGTCGGATGACAGAATATTTTGCTATTGAAGCTTTTGTCGGCCGGGCACGGCGCTAGAGCCGTCGCCCGGCAGAAGCGTTAGCTCAAGGTCTAACGCCCATTCTTCCTCAGGAATGCGTCCCCTCCTTTCCAGGGCAATAACGCTACATCAGCCCTAGCAGCTGCGGAATAAACAGCGAAATCTGCGGGATATAGACAATCATCATCAGCGCGATCAGCAGGGCGGCGTAGAACGGCAGCAGCGGTTTGATCAACTGCTGAATTTTGACGCCAGAAATAGAACAGCCAACGAACAGTGCGCTGCCAACCGGTGGGGTGAGCAGCCCGATACACAGATTGGCGACCATCATAATACCGAAGTGCACCGGATCCATCCCCAGGTCCTGCGCGATTGGCAGGAATATCGGCGTGAAAATCAGCACCGCCGGGGTCATATCCATAAAGATCCCGACGATTAACAGCACGATATTTATCAGCAGCAGAATCACCACCGGGTTTTCAGAAACGCCCATTAGCGCGTCGCTTATCATGTAGGGAATGTCGGCGTTGGTCATCGCCCACGACATGCCCACGGAAAAGCCAATCAGCAGCAGCACAATAGAGGTCATGACTACCGATTCCAGTATCAGCTTCGGCAAATCGCGCCACTTCACTTCCCGATATATCAGTACCGACAGGATAAAGGTGTAGACCACGGCGATGGCAGAGGCTTCCGTCGCGGTAAAAATGCCGCCAAGGATCCCGCCCATCACAATGATGACCAGCAGCAGGCTGGGCAGAGCATCGAAAAACGCTTTTGCCGCCTGGGCGCAGGTCGGACGCTCGGAAACCGGATAGCCGCGACGTTTAGCAATGACGGCACAGACCACCATAATAGCCAGGCCCATCAGGATGCCCGGCAAATAGCCGGCCATAAACAGCGAGGCCACCGAGACGCCGCCTGCGGTCAGGGAAAAGACGATCAGTACGTTTGACGGCGGAATAAGCAGACCCGTGATGCAGGATGAGACGTTCACCGCCGTAGAGAAGGCCGGATCGTAGCCTTTCTGCGTCTGTATGGGGTTGAGCGTGCCGCCGACCGCGGCGGCGGCGGCGACCGCTGAGCCTGAAATCGAGCCGAACATCATATTGGCCAGCACGTTGACGTGGCCCAGAGAGCCCGGCACGCGTCCGACCATCACCTGGGCCAGATTGATTAAACGTATGGCAATCCCGCCGCTGTTCATCAGGGTTCCGGCAAAGATAAAGAATGGAATCGCCAGCAGCGCGAAGTTATCGAGGCCGTTTGCCAGGCGCTGAGAAACGGTAATCACTGCGATATCCCAGGGGAACATCAGCAGCATCGAACCGACGGTAGCGATGCCAATGGAGAAGGAGATAGGTACGCCAATAAAAACCAGAATAAAGAAAGAGCCAAATAGCATCAGTGCGATATAGCTGTCCATCAATTTGCCCCCGCTGCAGAGTGCTTCATGTTTTTCAGTCCGGTGCTGATAAAACACAACGCGTAGAACATCATAATGATCCCGGTTAGCGGCAGGATCAGATACACGTAGCCCATGGGGATTTGCATCGCCGCTGAGACCTGGGACGTCGATAGCGTTTTCTCAATCAGCTTCACGCCGCCGGTCACAATTACTGAACCAGCAAAAATAAAGATCAGCAGATTAATAATGACGCTGAGAAGCGCCTGCCTGCGAGGAGGGAGCGTCATCGCCAGTAAATCGATAGCCAGATGACGCTGGGCGCCGACGGTATATGCCGCACCCAGCAGCCCGACCCAAATCATTAAAAAGCGCGCCAGTTCGTCGGTCAGGGTGCTTGGCTGGTTTAGCACGTAGCGGCTAAATACCTGCCAGACGACGCAGATCACCAGCGCAATCATAACGGCGACGGAGAATGCGGCGATCGTGCGGTCCACCGCCAGCTTTATGCGGTTAAGTATCATCTTTGAGTTCCCGGTGAAAGGGGCCAGCGGCTGGCCCGCTAAGTGTTATTCAGCAGCAGCTTCAAATTTGGCCAGCAGAGCCGCCTGCTTCGGATCTTTTTTGAAGTCATCAAAGAGCGGTTGAACGGCGGCGCGGAACGGTGCTTTATCAACTTTGATAATTTCGCCGCCCATGGCTTTGGCCTGCGCGCGGGTGTCGGCGTCAATTTTGTCCCACAGTTTTTGCTGATAGGCCTCTGAGGCTTTCGCCGCCTCGTTCAGGATTTGCTGCTGCTCCGGCGTCAGCTTGTCCCAGGTTTTGCTGGAGATAACGAGGAAATCCGGGATGGAGGCATGTTCATCTTCTGAGAAAACCTTAGCGATTTCGATATGGCGCGTTTGCACCCAGGAAGGTACGTTATTTTCCGCGCCGTCCACTACGCCCTGCTGCATCGCGGTATAGACTTCACCAAACGAAATTGGCGTTGGCGAACCGCCCATTAATTCGATCATTTTCAACGTGGTCGGACTGGCCTGGACGCGGATTTTCAGCCCTTTTAAATCTTCCGGTTTAGTAATGGGTTTTTTAGCATAAAAACTTCGGGTCCCGGCAACATAAGCGGAAAGGGCAAAGAATCCTTTATCTTTCGTGGACTCCATTATTTCTTTACCCACTTCACCGAAGACGACTTTATTGAAGTGATTCTGATCCTTGAACAGGAACGGTAAATTATATATCGCGTAGACGTTATCAAATGACTCCAGGTCGCTGGCGGAACCTTTCGTCATATCCAGTGCGCCGTTTTGTAATAACTCCATCGTTTCACGCGCGCTGCCCATCTGGCTACTCGGGTAAATGCGAATTTTCATATTGCCGTTGGAAAGTTGGTTAACCTCTTTCGCCATCTGCTCAAACGCCTGATGAACAACGTGGCTGCGTTCAAGGTTATGTGCCAGTTTTAACGTAACTTTTTCAGCTGCGCTGGCGCCCGCTGAGAGCAGGGCAAGCAAAGAAACACACACCAGAGAACGAGAAAACGAGAGTTTTTTCATGAGTCGGCTCCATGCACTTAGGTTAATTGGTCAATATCTAAAGAGTCATTCTTTGTTTCTGTATGACATATTATCCTGGTTGTCGTACACCTTTAAGCTGTCTGACTCACACTTTTTCCCAATGAGACGATGAAATGCGTATTTTTGTGCGTTAGGTTATATTTATTTTCTATAAATGAATGTGAATTAATTTTTATTAAGAATGCTGAACTGAGATTCTTCGGGAATTACGATATTAATATTTCGGGAAAAACGAATAATTAATTATCCCGCTATTTATATAACGGGATAATCAGGGAGAGGTTTATTCGCTGAGGAATAATTCGAGAAGGGAGTTCAAAAATAGCTTGCCGTGCTCGGTAATCTGCCAGCAGCCTTCATCTTCCGTCAGGTAGCCCTGGGCAATAGCGGCATCGATTTGCGGGCGGATCGTCCGCTCGTCGAGGCCGGTAAAGCGGCTGAATTCATCCCGTGGCGCCGCTTCGAGCAGGCGGAAACGGTTCATAAAGAACTCAAACGGTTTATCTGCGTTCTCAACATCATGCTGGCGCTCCAGGTAACGGCCTTCCATATAGCCGCGCGGGTGGCGGGTTTTCGCCGTCCGCAGAATGCGTCCGTCCGCAAACGTCACTTTACCGTGCGCGCCGCAGCCAATGCCCAAGTAGTCGCCAAAGCGCCAGTAGTTCAGATTATGCTGGCACTGATATCCCGGTTTTGCATAGGCGGAAGTTTCATATTGCCGGTAGCCCGCGGCGCTAAGCAGGCTATGCCCCTGCTCATAAATATCCCACAGCGCATCGTCGTCAGGCAGGACCGGCGGTCGCGAACCAAACAGGGTATTTGGTTCAATGGTCAACTGATACCAGGAGAGATGCGGCGGATTGAGCGCAATCGCCTGGCGCAGGTCGTCCAGCGCCTCTTCCAGAGACTGGTCCGGCAGACCATGCATTAAATCGAGGTTAAAGCTGCGCAGTCCCAGACCGCTTGCCAGGTTTGCCGCGCGTTTGGCTTCCTGTGGCCCATGAATGCGCCCCAGACGCTGCAGCTTTTGCTCGCTAAAGCTCTGTACGCCGATGGATATGCGATTAATGCCGGCGCGCTGATACTCCACGAAGCGATCCGCTTCCACGGTGCCGGGGTTGGCTTCCATCGTGATTTCGGCTCCGGCCGCCAGCGGAAGAGCCGCGCGTACGCCATCGAGTAGGGTTTGCATCGCCGGGCCGGAGAGCAGGCTCGGCGTACCGCCGCCAATAAAAATCGTCCCGATTTCACGTCCCTGCGCATAGTGGGCGTCGGCGCGCAGATCGTTCAGCAGATGCTGGACATAGTCATCATGCGGCACTTCGCCCTTCAACGCATGCGAGTTGAAATCGCAGTACGGGCATTTCTGCACGCACCACGGGATGTGAATGTAGAGGCTCAGGGGCGGCAAATTAGCCATTACGTAAGGCTTCCAGTAACAGTTTCAGCGCTCGTCCGCGGTGGGAAATGGCGCTCTTCTCTTCACGGCTCAGCTCCGCTGCGGTTTTACCTTCCGTCGGAACAAAGAAAATCGGATCGTAACCAAAGCCGCCGCTGCCGGCGGCCTGGCGAGCGATGATGCCTGGCCAACTGCCGTGGCACACCAGCGGCGTGGGATCTTCCGCATGGCGCAGATAGACCAGCACGCAGTGGAACTGCGCCTGGCGCTTATCGTCCGGCACGTCGCGTAGCGCGTCGAGCAGTTTTTCCAGATTGCGCTGGTCGGTCGCATCTTCACCGGAATAGCGGGCAGAATAGATGCCAGGCGCGCCGCCTAACGCATCGACGGCCAGACCTGAGTCATCGGCGATAGCCGGAAGGCCGGTAATCTGCGCGGCGTGGCGCGCTTTAAGAATGGCGTTTTCGATAAACGTGAGGCCGGTTTCCTCTGCGGAATCCACGCCCAGTTCGGTTTGCGCCACGATATCGAGGCCAAAATCTGCCAGCAGCGAGGCCAGCTCGCGCACTTTACCGGGATTGCCGGTGGCGAGAACAACTTTTTGCATAAGAGATCCTGTCTATTCTGTCAGCGCAGCGACCCCGTCGGGGATCTGCTGCGGATGAATGATTTTTATCTGTTTGTGGCGACCCAGTTCGCCCTTCTCAATAAGCACCTGGCTTTTTGCTACGCGAAACTGTTTGGCAAGAAATTTTACCAGATGGGCGTTGGCCTGGCCGTCAACGGGTGGCGCGGTAATGGCGACTTTGAGCTCGTCGCCATGTAAACCAACGATGCTGTCGCGGCTGGCCTTAGGCTGAATATACAGCCTTAAGACCAGACCGTCAGCGCAGGCCTGGACAGCACTCATAGCGCCATCCACAGCCCCGGAAGCAGAACGTTACCGGTAGCCTGCAACAGTTCGGCGATACCCATATTGATCACGTACAGCAGCAGAACCAGCACCATCGGCGAGAAATCAATTCCGCCCATTGAGGGCAGCAGCCTGCGGATAGGGCGCAGCAGCGGGTCTGCCAGCTGCATCAGAACATATTCCACCGGGCTACGGCCCTGGCTTACCCAGCTCATGATCGCCATTAACAGAAGAACCCAGAAGATCAGCGAGCCGACGGTTTTGATAAGGATCAGCAGCGCGGAGATCCAGATAATCGGCTGGAAGGTGACGACCATAAACAGGACGATAGCTTTCACGACGCAGAGAATAAAGGCGACCAGCAGGGAGGCGCTGTCGAGCGGCCCCATCGCCGGGATAATGCGGCGCAGCGGCCCAACGACAGGCTGCGTAGCCTTGACCACGAACTGCGAAAACGGGTTATAAAAGTCGCAGCGCGCCCACTGCATCCAGACGCGTAACAACACGACCATTGTATAAAGCTCAATGACCGTTGAGAGCAGGAAAGTCAACGTCTTCATGGCGTTCCTCAGATTCCTTATTTTTTGCTGTAGTCGCGCGCGCCGAAAATTGCGGTTCCGATGCGCACCATAGTGCTTCCCGCCGCGATGGCGGCTTCCATATCATCCGACATTCCCAGCGACAACGTATCGACGGTAGGGTAGTGCGTTTTTAGCCGCGCAAATGCTACCGCCATTTGTTGGGCGACGGCAAACTGCCTTACATATTCTGACTCAGGCGCGGGGATGGCCATTAAACCGCGCAGCTGCAGATTCGGCAATTTAGCGATCTCTGCCGCCAGCGCGTCCAGCTCTGCAGGCGGAATACCCGACTTGCTCTGCTCATCGCTAATGTTGATTTGAATCAGCACGTTGAGCGGCGGCAGGTGGGCAGGGCGCTGTTCACTGAGGCGAGCGGCGATTTTGAGTCGATCGACGGTATGACACCAGTCAAAATGTTCGGCCACGAGGCGGCTTTTGTTGGACTGCAGCGGACCAATAAAGTGCCACTGCAGCCCGCTTGCCCCGGTCTCCTGAAAGTAGCGGATTTTTTCCACCCCTTCCTGAACATAGTTTTCGCCAAACGCGACCTGGCCTGCGGCCATCGCTTCTTCGATAGCGCTCGCAGGTTTCGTTTTACTGACTGCAAGCAGCGTAACTTCTTCTGGAGCACGGCCGCAGCGTGCGGCAGCGGCTGAGATTTTGTCCCGGACCTGTGCCAGGTTATGCGCAATATCGTTCATATACCGAGGATGAGTTATGGAACTGGAAGAAATAGTGGCCCTTAGTGTAAAGCATAACGTCTCCGATCTACACCTGTGCAATGCTTCAGCGCCGCGCTGGCGTCGCCAGGGAACGCTGGAGCCTGCGCCTTTTACCTCCCCTGATATCAGCAAAATACTCCATGACTGGCTCAACGCCGAGCAGCTCGCGCAGTGGCAGGCCAGCGGGCAGGTCGATTTCGCTTTAGCGCCGGCTGGCGGGCCACGCCTTCGCGCCAGCGCATTTGCCCACAGCCGCGGCCTGTCGCTGGCGCTGCGTTTGCTGGCGGAAACCTGCCCGCAGCTGGAGGCGCTCGGTGTACCAGCCGCCTTAAGCGAGCTGCTCAATGAGGAGAGCGGGCTTATCCTCGTCACGGGCGCCACCGGCAGCGGGAAATCAACTACCCTGGCGGCGATGGTGGGCTATCTTAATCAGCGCCTCAATGGTCATATCCTGACGCTGGAAGATCCGGTCGAATTTATTCACCACAGCGAGCGTTGCCTGATCCAGCAGCGGGAAATCGGCCGCCACTGCCCCTCCTTTGCCGCGGCGTTACGCGCTGCGCTGCGCCAGGATCCGGACGTCATTCTGTTAGGGGAACTGCGCGATAGCGAAACTATCCGCCTGGCACTTACGGCGGCGGAGACCGGACATCTGGTTATGGCGACGCTGCATACGCGCGGCGCGGCGCAGGCGGTTGAAAGGCTGGTGGATGTTTTTCCCGCCCAGGAGAAAGAGCAGGTTCGCAGCCAGCTGGCGGGAAGTTTGTGCGCGGTACTGGCACAAAAATTGTTTCCGGATGCTGCAGGCGGCAGAGTTGCGCTATACGAGCTTTTAGTTAATACCCCAGCAGTGGCGAATTTGATCCGGGAGGGAAAAACGCATCAGCTGCCCGGCGTGATGCAAACCGGGCAGCAATCTGGCATGCAAACATTTACGCAAAGCTTTCAGCAACGTACGGCAGCGGGTCTTTTATAGCTGCATTTTTTATATTCAGACATCTTACCAATGGCTTGTTATGATAATGTTTTATTAATGTTCGGTATTATTATTTTATATTACAAAGAACCATATGGAATTAAGCCGAATAATGTAGGCTATGAAAAACGAATTGACATAAACCTCCCATAACCAGGAAAAAAGTTTGATAATCTTTTGACTCTCTCAAGGTATTCGATTTATGCTGTTTACAGGGATAGGAAAATTCCCATGGAATATTGTTTCAAAGTGTAAATTTGGTTTTTATTTATAAATACACCGGCGATAGTATTCTTGTTAATTCATTTAACCGCTATGAAGGCGGGTATCAACTAAGGAGAGTTTTAAGTGATTAATTTTTCTGAGGATTCAGTTCTTTCTCATCAGGTTACCTTTATTACTCACCCCTCAATTCAAAGCAAGGCATTTGCAACCTGGCTGGCTGACAGGTTATCTGCTACAGTGATCCTGCAAAATATTAACAAACCCCTCGCGCAACGACTTATGAAAGATTCTGTAATATTATTTGATATTGCGGTTTCAAATAAAAAGTTGAATAGCGTGTGGCGTGATATTATTCGCCTGCAGGTAGATAACCCCCGTTTATTGATTATCAACAGCGCACAAAAGTATGAGCTCTACGAAATGGCACAGTGGCCAGCGCTTTATGGCGTTTTCCGTCACGACGATGATGAATTGCGCTTAATTGAGGGCGTTAAAGCTGTGCTTAACGGCGAACAGACGGCTGAATTGAGCGTAATGCACCCGGCTATGTACGCAGCGGATCATCAATCGGCGCCTGTGGAAAGTTCGCCGCTGACCGAGCGCGAATGTGAAATCCTTAATGAACTTCGCTGCGGGGCGACCAATATGGATATTGCTCGCGCGCTGTTTATCAGCGAAAACACGGTGCGTACCCATCTGTACAACGTGTTCCGTAAGCTAAGCGTGAAGAACCGAACCCAGGCGGTCAGCTGGGCGAATGAGCATCTGCGTCACTAAAAACTGAATCAGGATGATGGCGCCTGTCGCTGCGATGTGGCGCCAGCATTCAGGATCAGAAACCCTGCTCGAAGTAGCTTTCCAGAATAATGACAGCGGACGCTGAATCAATGCTGCCTTTATTGAGCGCACGGAATCCACCGTGTTCAAATAACCCGGCTCTGGCTTCCACCGTGCTCAGACGCTCATCGTGCAGGATTATCTGCACGCCGAAACGGCCATGGATTTTATTCGCGAAGTTGCGCGCGCGCGCGGTCAGAGGTTGCTCCGTACCGTCCATATTCAGCGGCAGGCCGACAACCACCTTTTCGGGCTGCCACTCTTTGAGCAGCTTCTCGATAATATTCCAGTCAGGTTTGCCGTCCTGCGCCTTCAATGCGGGCAGGGGGCGGGCAGTGCCGGTGATGCGCTGCCCTACGGCGACGCCGATGCTTTTGGTACCAAAATCAAAGCCTAAAAACGTTCCGCTCATCAGGCATGCCCCGCTGCGGCCGGCATGGTGACGATATCGATGCCGATCAGCTTCGCAGCCTCGCGCCAGCGGTCGGCTATTGGCGTATTGAACAAAATGTTCCGATCCGCCGGTGCGGTGAGCCAGGCGTTATCCAGTATCTCTTGCTCCAGCTGACCTTTCTCCCAGGAGGCATAGCCCAGCGCAACCAGCACGTTGTCCGGCTGTTTATCCGTGCCCAGCGTTTCGAGCACGTCGCGGGAGGTGGTGATCACCGTATTATCGGAAATACGAATGCTGGAAGAAAAGTCAGAGGGCGGCGAGTGCAGTATAAAACCCCGGTCCTCGGCCAGCGGGCCGCCAACCATCACCGGTTTATCCAGGCGGATCTCGGGATTGCGCGGCTCAGGCGTGATTTTTAACTTCTCCAGGATTCCTTCAACCTGCAGATTTTCCATCGGCTTATTGATGATGATGCCCATGGCGCCGTCATCGTTATACTCGCAGATATAGACTACGGAGCGACGGAACATCGGGTCCTGGAGAGCAGGCATGGCAATCAGAAAGTGATGCTGTAAATTCATTGTCAGAGGTTCTGTTCCTGGTTCAAAAAAGCAGCACCCAGTATGCGGGTAAAGCAAGAGAGTGTCGATTCACTTTATCTTGCAGGCGTCACGGCCATTGCCTGTCTGAGCCTGAAAGTGAATCACTGAAGCGAGCTTCAGGCTACAGGCGTTGGCCCATAGCCTGAATGAGCGCGTTATTTATTGAGGCGCTTTTCGATGGCGTCCATCAGCATCCCGGTGATGGAAATCGGGAAGGCGGCTTCGATTTCACGTACGCAGGTTGGGCTGGTGACGTTAATTTCCGTCAGGCGATCGCCGATGATATCCAGGCCGACGAAGATTAAGCCTTTGGCCTTCAGCGTCGGGCCTACGCGGCGGGCGATAGCCCAGTCGCTTTCGGTCAGGGGGCGCGCTTCGCCACGGCCGCCGGCGGCGAGGTTGCCGCGAGTTTCGCCACCCTGCGGAATACGGGCCAGGCAGTAAGGAACCGGCTCGCCGTCCACGACCAGTACGCGCTTATCGCCGTCTTTAATGGCCGGCAGATAGTTCTGCGCCATGCAGTAGCGGCTGCCCAGCTCGGTCAGGGTCTCGGTAATCACGCCGAGGTTAGGGTCACCCTCTTTCACGCGGAAAATGGAGGTACCGCCCATGCCGTCCAGCGGCTTGAGGATGACATCGCCGTGCTTTTCCCAGAAGGCTTTCAGCTGAGCTTTATTGCGGGTGACCAGCGTTTCCGGCGTCAGCTCGGAGAACCAGGCGGTAAACAGCTTTTCGTTACAGTCGCGCAGGCTCTGCGGCTTATTGACGATAAGCGTGCCTTTCTCTTCGGCGCGTTCGAGGATGTAGGTCGCATAGATAAACTCGGTATCAAACGGCGGATCTTTACGCATCAGAATGACGTCCAGGTCCGCCAGAGGCAGATCCTGCTCGCCGTTGAACTCGTACCATTTGTCGTAGTTCTGCTCGACGCTCAGCTTGCGCGTACGGGCGCGGGCTTCACCGTTGATTAAGTACAGATCGTTCATCTCCATATAGTGGAGTTCATAGCCGCGACGCTGCCCTTCCAGCAACATAGCGAAGCTGGTGTCTTTCTTGATGTTGATGGTTGCGATGGGGTCCATCACGATGCCGAGCTTAATCATTGTTCTTCTCCGTTAACGCTTCAACCTAAGTCGCCAAAACGCACCTGCAGGGCGGTAATGGCAGTGAGCGCAGTTGTCTCTGTACGCAGAACGCGCGGTCCCAACAGGATATCAGTAAACTGGTAGCGAGCGGTCATCGCTATCTCTTCTGCCGAAAGCCCGCCTTCCGGACCGATCAGCAGTCGGATACGTTCGACCGGCAGCGGCAGCGTATTGATGCTGGCGCTGGCGCGAGGGTGTAAATTGAGCTTCAGGCCCTCGTCCTGCTCCGCGCACCAGGCTTCGAGCTGCATTGCCGGGCGGATCTCCGGCACCACGTTGCGGCCGCTTTGCTCGCAGGCGGCAATGGCGATTTTCTGCCACTGCTGAATCTTCTTGTGCAAACGTTCGGCGTCCAGTTTAACGCCACAGCGTTCGGAAAACAGTGGCGTTATGAGGCTTACGCCAAGTTCGATCGATTTCTGGATGGTGAATTCCATTTTTTCGCCGCGTGACATCACCTGGCCTAAATGGATATGCAGAGGGGATTCGCGGTTATCGATTTTGCCGCTCTGTACTTCAACCAGCACATGTTTCTTACCTGCCTCGACAATGACCGCCTCGAAGACCTGATTGCTGCCGTCAAAAAGCTCGATTGCCTGGCCTTTACCCATCCGTAAAACGCGACCGACATGGTTGGCCGCGTCGTCGGAGAGGGCTATCTGGCTACCCGTGGTGATGCGTTCCGGGTGATGGATGCGAGGGATGCGCATGCTTGATATTCCGTTCTTCGCGCAGATATTGTCTTCCCTAATTAAAGAGGGAAGCGTGAAGCTGCAAATTAACAATTGCCGCTAGTGTAGGTTAGCTCTTTTGCGCCTGGCAAGCCTGCAGGACGTAAGGATTATGGTTGCCCTGAACTTTTGCAATACGCGCGTCGCGTTCGCATTCCCAGCGTGTTACCGGGTACAGCTTATTCCAGGCGGTAAACAGCTGGGTTTGCTGGCGGGAAAGATTGAGCTGGTAGCGGTCGCGCATATAGAAGTAGGTGCGGGCAATCGCGCCCCGGGCGCGAGCCGGCGGCTCGGCAACTTTATCTTTAAAATCAACCTTCATCGCGCACTGGCCGTACTGGCCTTCGCCACCGTTCCACTGGCTGTACATAAAGTTGGCGCGATCGCCGTTGACCTCGCCAACCGCCGGCTGCAGGTTATGCATGTCGCTTTCCATCTTGCGATAGACCGGATCTTTGGCGCAGTTTTTCCGCCCGCCGTCCTGCCAGCATTGAAGCTGGTGACCAAACTGCCAGGCCGGAACCACGTGTTCCCACTCTACCCGGCTGGCGCGGTTCTCATTTTTACGCACTTTATAGCCGCATGATTCCAGATCGATAACGCCCTTTTTCCCCTGCCAGTTGATTTTACAGCCGCAGTAGAAATCGCCGGGGACGTCGGCGTTGACCTTGACGCCAGCGGCTTTGGCCTGAGAAAAACTGTTGATTCCCTCCGCAGCAAGCGGGGCACACGCCGCCGCGCTAAGAAACGCGGCAGCAAAAATATAAATACGGGACATCGTTAACTCCGTGTCAAAACGAGCCCGCAACGTAACGAATGTGATTGCCTGATGCAATCAGTCAGATCAGAAAATTTCCAGTTATTTCCGGAGATTACTTTTCCGCCACCAGCACGTCGCCGCAGCGCACGCAGCGATAGGTGGCCTCACCGCGCATCACGCGATTGTGGCGGCGAACGGTAAGCTGATGCTGCTGACACTGGCAGCGGTAGGGGAAGGTATTTTTACGGACAGAATCGAGTTCGAAACGATGAGTACGCAGCGCCGGTACGCCCAGTACGCTCTCCATCATCCATTTCCACTCTTTTCCGTGCGGCGCCACGCGGCCAAAGTGTTTCCATACCAGCAGATGGGCCAGCTCGTGCGGCACGACTTCGTCGATAAAAGCCTGCTGGTTTTCCAGCAGCAGCACCGGGTTAAGGCGAATTTCGTTTTTCTCCAGCCAGGCGGTACCGGCGGAGGTTCCCCGCTGCTGATAAACCAGCACCGGTTCAGGGTAATGTCGTCCCAGCTTGAGGTTCGCTTTGGCAAGATTCTCCCGCAGGCTGCGCATAACGGCCTGTTGAAGGGCAATGGGAATTCGGGGTGTTTTCATAGCGCCAGAGGATAGTGCGGCGGGATGAGGAGAGCAAGAAGAAGCTTCCTCCCGGAGGGGAGGAAGCGTGTATCGTACTAGTCGCGCGCGCCGATTTCGCGCAGTTTACGGCCTTTCATCAGATTACGTTCAATATGTTCCAGCGAAACGTTTTTGGTTTCCGGGATCAACCACAGAGTCAGGAAGATGAACAGGATGTTAAGGCCGCCATAGACCCAGAAGGTGTTGGCGCTGCCCAGCGAGTTCAGCATCGTCAGGAAGGTCGCGCCGACGATCATGTTGGCAATCCAGTTGGTCGCCGTTGAGCAGGTGATACCGAAATCACGCCCTTTCAGCGGCTGGATTTCGGAGCACAGCACCCAAATCAGCGGGCCGGCGCTCATCGCAAAACCCACGATGAACATCAGCAGCATCAGGACGGCAAAGTACTGCGCCGTGGCGGAGTGGATGCCGATATGCATCATGCTGCCCAGCACGCCCATGCCGAGTGCCATGACGATAAAGCCGAGGATCAGCGTCGGTTTACGGCCCCAGCGGTCAACCAGTCCGATGGCGATAAAGGTCGCCAGAACGTTGGTCAGACCGACGATGACGGTCCCCCACATCTGTTCGGTGGTGTTGGCATAGCCCGCCAGTTCAAAAATCTTCGGCGCGTAGTACATGATGACGTTCATACCGGTGAACTGTTGCATCACCTGCAGCAGGACGCCGAGGAATACCGCGCGGCGGAAGTTGCTGTTTTCTTTGAACAGCGACCAGCCGGACTGTTTTACCTTCAGGCTTTCGCGGATCTCATCCAGCTCGCGTTTCGCTTCAGCGCTGGTGTCGCGCAGGCGCAGCAGAACGCGTTCGGCATCGACAAAGCGGCGCTTAGCGGCAAACCAGCGCGGGCTGTCCGGCAGGAAAACTACACCAATCAGCAGCAGCACCGCCGGGATAATGATCACCCCGAGCATCCAGCGCCAGGCGCCGCTGTAGCTGAAAGCGGTATCCGAAAGATACGCCCCGAGAATACCAATGGTGATCATCAGCTGGTACATCGAAATCATGCTGCCGCGAATTTTTTCCGGCGCAATTTCCGACAAATATAGCGGGGCCGTGTAGGAAGCGACGCCAACGGCGAGGCCGAGCAGCACGCGGGAAATGAGCAGGACTTCCACATTCGGGGCGGCGGCGGAGAACAGGGAACCGGCAACGAACAGGATGGCGCCAATCATCAGGCTTTTTTTACGCCCGAGTTTGAAGGAGAGCCAGCCGCTGCCGACCGCGCCGACCGCGGCGCCGAACATCATGGAGCTTACTACCCATTCCTGCGTATGAGCGCTTATCTGGAACTCGTTGGCAATAAAGGGTAAGGCACCCGCAATAACACCAATATCCAGGCCAAATAGCAGGCCTGCCAGTGCGGCGAGGAAGCAGACAAAGAACGTCATCGTCTTGTTTGAACGCCCTTGTTTTTTGTTGTCAGGCATAACGCCCTCCGGTTGAGTTATTGATTCTGTCGAGGCATAGGGTAGGTAAATGCGTAGTAAAAAAATGTGATAATAATCACGCTGGTGTAATCGGTTACACTATCGTAAAGAAAAGTAATCACATTTAATTTATTTAAATCAGCATTTTAATAAAGTTTAGCTCAAGAAATTTAAAGCGCTAATCAGAGTTTGCTGAAATATTGTGTAACAAAGCCAAGGGTTATTACATTTTTCGCGCACGTCGGGGAAAAGGATGTTGCACATGGGATGTAATCGCTTCCATAGGAAGCTTTGCAAAGGGCTGGATGCAGAGGCTGCGGTTATACGGTTGAAAATAAAAAGGCCAGCGCGAGGCTGGCCTTAAGAGCGAGAAGAGCAGGGGCTTATTTCAGGCCGGCCGCTTCGCGCAGCTGAGCTGCTTTGTCGGTTTTTTCCCAAGGGAAATGTTCGCGACCAAAGTGACCGTAAGCCGCCGTCTCTTTGTAGATCGGGTGCAGCAGGTCAAGCATCTGGATCAGGCCATACGGACGCAGGTCGAAGAACTCACGAACCAGTAGCGTCAGCTGCTCGGACGGTACTTTTTCGGTACCGAAGGTTTCAACCATAATCGAGGTCGGCTCTGCGACGCCGATGGCGTAGGAAACCTGAATTTCGCAACGATCGGCCAGACCGGCGGCAACAATGTTTTTCGCCACATAGCGCGCCGCGTAGGCCGCAGAACGGTCGACTTTAGACGGATCTTTACCGGAGAACGCGCCGCCGCCGTGGCGAGCCATGCCGCCGTAGGTATCAACGATGATTTTACGCCCGGTCAGGCCGCAGTCGCCCATCGGGCCGCCGATAACAAAACGGCCGGTTGGGTTGATAAAGAATTTGGTCGCGCTGTTCAGCCACTCGGTCGGCAGCACCGGTTTGATGATCTCTTCCATTACCGCTTCCTGCAGCGATTTCTGATCGATGCTTTCGGCGTGCTGTGTGGAGAGAACGACCGCATCAATACCGACAACTTTGCCGTCGTCGTACTGGAACGTCACCTGGCTTTTTGCGTCCGGGCGCAACCACGGCAGGGTGCCGTTTTTGCGTACTTCAGCCTGACGCTGCACCAGACGGTGAGCGTAGGTGATCGGCGCAGGCATCAGCACATCGGTTTCGTTAGTCGCATAGCCAAACATCAGGCCCTGGTCGCCCGCGCCCTGCTCCAGCGGATCGGCGCGGTCAACGCCCTGGTTGATGTCCGGAGACTGTTTACCGATAGCGCTCAGCACCGCGCAGGAGTTGGCGTCAAAGCCCATATCGGAATGCACGTAGCCAATTTCACGGACCGTATTGCGGGTGATCTCTTCGATATCAACCCAGGCGCTGGTAGTGATTTCGCCACCCACCAGAACCATGCCGGTTTTGACGTAGGTTTCACATGCTACGCGCGCTTTTGGATCCTGTTCAAGGATCGCATCCAGCACGGCGTCGGAGATTTGGTCAGCAATTTTGTCGGGATGCCCTTCGGATACGGACTCTGACGTAAAGAGGTGTTTTGCCATGTTTTATTTCACCTGTGGACGATTCGGGTAGCTCATACTGTTGTGTAGAATGGCTTTGACGGATGACTCTACCAAAGCTTGCAGGTAGTGACACGAGCAGTCTGAGTGTTAATCAGTATAGATGGATTAACTTCTGGACGGCTATTTTAGGGCAGTTCTTGACCCCATTTCCAGCCTTTTTTGATATTCGTCGCATTTATAGAAAAAGGGCGGTGGCAATTTTTCCTGACAATGCCCGGCAACGCGCATATTTTTATTTTGCTTTTTACCCCGCTTATCGGTATAAAACGCCGCGCGCGGCTCATTAAAACAGCGCACGAGCACTCACCTCGTGACGCCACTTCCAGCCGGGTTAAGCAGTCTGTATTGACAGAGTCCCGCAGCGGCGTTTTTGCTGGCTGTCCGGAACCTATAGCTTTGGCTTGTCGCTGGCCCGTACCGGGGCAGTGTGGAGGTGATACCAGATAATGAACCCACGTTTTTCGCCTGACTCGTCGCGTCGTTCCGTCGCGCGTCACTATTCCTCAATCCGCATCTCTCTCATGCAAACCAGCCGATGTTCTACCCATCTCGGCGCTTCTCAGGATTCCAGGGCCGGCAGGCTACAGGAAAACTGAACAAGGGCGCTCTTGCGATAGCAAGGGTTTTCTCGTGGTTTCTCCGGACTGTCATACTCCGTTCGGGTACGTGTTTTACGATGATATGAATAAGAAACCGGTCGCTCAGCCGCAAGTCCAGCACTATCTACTGGGATTTCGGACTGTTTATGGGTTGTTATCGCTTCTTCGGATTGCGATAGTAGTCAACTGTTTTACACTTGTTACTAAAATTTGAGGTTCGCTATGTCTGACGACATGTCTTTATCTTCGCCTTCGTCAGCAGGCGATCACGGTGTACTACGTTCCATGCAGGAGGTTGCGATGAGCTCCCAGGAAGCCAGCAAGATGCTACGTACTTACAATATTGCCTGGTGGGGTAATAACTACTACGACGTTAACGAACTGGGCCATATCAGCGTCTGCCCGGATCCTGACGTTCCGGAAGCGCGCGTTGACCTTGCCGAGCTGGTGAAAGCGCGTGAAGCTCAGGGGCAGCGCCTGCCTGCACTGTTCTGCTTCCCGCAGATTTTGCAGCACCGCCTGCGTTCAATTAACGCCGCCTTTAAACGGGCGCGTGAGTCTTATGGCTATAACGGTGACTACTTTCTGGTTTATCCCATCAAGGTTAACCAGCATCGCCGCGTGATTGAATCGCTGATCCACTCCGGCGAACCGCTGGGTCTGGAAGCCGGCTCGAAGGCCGAGCTGATGGCGGTACTGGCGCACGCCGGCATGACCCGCAGCGTGATTGTTTGTAACGGTTATAAAGACCGTGAATATATCCGCCTGGCGCTGGTGGGTGAAAAGATGGGCCATAAGGTCTATCTGGTCATTGAGAAAATGTCGGAAATCGCCATCGTGCTGGAAGAAGCCGAGCGGCTGAACGTGGTGCCGCGTCTTGGCGTGCGTGCGCGTCTGGCTTCGCAGGGCTCTGGCAAGTGGCAGTCCTCCGGCGGCGAAAAATCCAAATTCGGCCTCGCGGCGACCCAGGTTCTGCAGCTGGTTGAAATTCTGCGCGCTGCAGGGCATCTCGACAGCCTGCAGCTGCTGCACTTCCACCTTGGCTCGCAGATGGCCAATATTCGCGATATCGCCACCGGCGTGCGTGAATCGGCGCGTTTCTACGTCGAGCTGCATAAGCTGGGCGTGAATATTCAGTGCTTCGACGTTGGCGGCGGTCTCGGCGTTGACTATGAAGGGACCCGTTCGCAGTCCGACTGCTCGGTGAACTATGGCCTGAACGAATACGCCAACAACATTATCTGGGCAATTGGCGATGCCTGTGAAGAGAACGGTCTGCCGCATCCGACGGTGATTACCGAATCCGGCCGTGCGGTCACCGCGCACCACACCGTACTGGTATCCAACATCATCGGCGTTGAGCGTAACGAATATACCGAGGCGACCCCGCCCGCGGAAGATGCCGCGCGTCCGCTGCAAAGCATGTGGGAAACCTGGCTGGAGATGCAGGAAACCGGCAACCGCCGCTCGCTGCGCGAATGGCTGCACGATAGCCAGATGGATCTGCACGATATTCATATCGGCTACTCCTCCGGCACCTTTAATCTTCAGGAACGCGCCTGGGCCGAGCAACTGTATCTGAATATGTGCCATGAAGTGCAGAAACAGCTCGATCCCAGCAACCGCGCGCATCGCCCGATAATCGATGAGCTGCAGGAGCGTATGGCGGATAAGATTTACGTCAACTTCTCTCTGTTCCAGTCGATGCCGGATGCATGGGGTATCGATCAGCTATTCCCGGTGATGCCGCTGGAAGGGTTGAACAAGGTACCGGAACGCCGCGCGGTGCTGCTGGATATCACCTGCGACTCCGACGGCGCAATTGACCACTACGTCGATGGCGATGGCATTGCGACCACCATGCCGATGCCGGAATACGATCCGGAAAATCCGCCGATGCTGGGCTTCTTCATGGTAGGCGCCTACCAGGAGATTCTGGGCAATATGCACAACCTGTTCGGCGATACGGAAGCCGTAGACGTGTTTGTCTTCCCTGACGGCAGCGTCGAAGTGGAACTGTCGGATGAGGGAGACACCGTCGCGGATATGCTGCAGTACGTCCAGCTGGATCCGAACACGCTGCTGACGCAGTTCCGCGATCAGGTGAAAAAGACCGATCTCGACGCTGACCTGCAGCAGCAGTTCCTTGAAGAGTTCGAAGCGGGTTTATACGGCTACACTTATCTGGAAGACGAGTGATATACGTCCTCTCCGTAGCGGAGAGGGAAGAGAGAGGGGAAGGCTCATTACGCCATTCGCCAGACTCACTTGAACACGTAGACATTTGCGGCGATAATTCGCCCAATTAAGCAGCAAACTTATTCAAACCCTTCCTCGTCGGGCCTAACGACGCGGAGGGGTTTTTTTATATTTGTATTTCAATACAACGACTGTAAAAGAGGTCATACCCATGAGCACCTTAGGTCATCAATACGATAACTCCCTGGTATCCAACGCATTTGGCTTTCTGCGTCTACCGATGAATTTTATGCCGTACGACAGCGATGCGGACTGGGTCATCACCGGCGTACCGTTTGATATGGCGACCTCCGGACGCGCGGGCGGGCGTCATGGCCCGGCGGCGATCCGTCAGGTGTCGACTAATCTTGCGTGGGAGCATAACCGTTTCCCGTGGAACTTTGATATGCGCGAGCGGCTGAACGTCGTGGACTGCGGCGATCTGGTTTACGCTTTCGGCGATGCGCGTGAAATGAGTGAAAAGCTGCAGGCGCACGCGGAAAAACTGCTGGCGGCAGGTAAGCGCATGCTTTCATTCGGCGGCGACCACTTTGTGACGCTACCGCTGCTGCGTGCTCATGCTAAGCACTTCGGCAAAATGGCGCTGGTGCATTTCGATGCCCACACCGATACCTACGCCAACGGCTGCGAATTTGACCACGGCACCATGTTCTATACCGCGCCGAACGAAGGCCTGATCGACCCGCACCATTCAGTGCAGATCGGCATTCGCACCGAGTTTGATAAGGACAACGGGTTTACCGTGCTGGATGCGGGTCAGGTTAACGACCGCAGCGTCGACGACGTGATCGCTCAGGTGAAACAGATCGTCGGCGATATGCCGGTATACCTGACCTTTGATATCGACTGCCTGGATCCGGCATTTGCGCCGGGCACCGGTACACCGGTGATCGGCGGACTGACCTCCGATCGCGCGATCAAGCTGGTGCGCGGCCTCAAGGATCTGAACATCGTCGGTATGGACGTGGTGGAAGTCGCTCCGGCCTATGACCAGTCCGAAATCACCGCCCTGGCGGCGGCGACGCTGGCGCTGGAAATGCTCTACATTCAGGCGGCGAAAAAAGGCGAATAAGCCTCAGACGCTGACTGCTGCTGCGCGACGCATGCGCAGCAGCAGCATGCCTCCGGCGCAAAGCGTTATCAGCTGCGATACTACCAGCACCGAGAATCCTGAGCTTACCGATCCCGCCGATTTCATAACCATTCCCATCAGCAGCGGGATAAACGCCGCGCAGATATTACCGATGCCATTAATAATGCCATAGGCGCTGCCTACCGCTTCGCGCGGCGCATGATGCTGCACGACCGCCGGGATCGCCGCGCCCTGCAGCCCCCAGAAAACGTTCGCCGCCAGCATAAACAGCGCCAGCATCGCCTGCTGGTGGCTGAGCATCAGCGCCAGTACCGACAGAGCGGTCAGCAGGCCGCCGATAATAAACAGCACCGGCGCCTGCTCCGGGCGCATTTTATCGAGAAGTACCCCTCCGAGAAATTTTGAACCCAGGCTCAGCAGAAACGGAACCGCCGCCAGCAGGCCGGTAGCCTGTAGCGAGAAGTGATGCTCGTCGCGCAGCCAGGCCGGCAGCCAGGCGCTGCTGCCCCATAGATAGCTGAGGGTGGCGATCTCCACCAGCAGGATCCAGCCCAGCAGCGGCGTGCGCCAGGCGAGGGTCGAGGTTGTAATCATACCGGGCCTGGCGCGGCGTTCATTGACGACTGGAGCAGGTAAAAAGCGCCAGACTAAGCCGCCGCCGAGCAGCAGGTTGAGCAGCGCCAGGGCGTAAAACGATCCCATCCAGCCGACGTGCGCCATCAGCCAGGTGACCAGCGGAAAGCCAGCCGCCAGCCCGAGCGAAACGCCGAGAGCGGTCACGGCGTTAGGTTTACCGACCTCATCGGCGGCGAAGCTATCGCTGATAAAGCGGGTTTTCAGCGAGAATAGCGGCCCCTCGGCAACGCCGAGAACGATGCGCGCGATTAACATGCCCAGCAGGGAGCCCAGCAGCGGAGAAACCGCGCAAACCAGCGCCCATATCGCTACGCTGCTTAACAGCCCCTGGCGATAGTTGAGCTTACTTTCTATAAGGGGAGTTAATATTAAAGCCGATAAACCATAACCAAGAAGAAAGCATGTCATCAGCATGCCTTGTAACATTCTGTTTTCATTTAAATGAAAGTGAGCGGCAAATTCGGGGTTCAGAATCATCACTGAGATATTTACCCGATCGACGTAAGAAATAATTATTAACAAAAGTAATGCGATAGTACCTTGCCATCTTGCCGCCATGATTTACCTCTTTTTAAATTTAATACATTTTGGTTATTATTTTTTTTGACGCCAGAAATAATCACTTAACTAAAATGGTTCACCTATGAAACTCATTGTTTATTAAGGTTTAATTTTATTTTTGTTTCATATGTGAAACACCGCAAGCTCCCTTCCTGTTCATTTTTAACGATATTCATGAAAAGAAGTCAATAGCGCATTTTGTTTCTGAAGAGATAGCGTTTTTTATAATGAAAGGGCGCTTTAAATATCATCATTTCATCTGGCTGCTTTTTTTCGTGATCAATTCCACAGTTAGCTAATTAAAAAGCCATTCATTAACAAATTAGTCACATTGCTGCTTGACGAAAGATTCATCGCTTTTATATTGACCGTATTAAATAAGAAACAGAGTTTCATATATGAAACAAAGCCCGGAGGAATGCGATGAGCTGGATTGGCGTGTGTGACGCGGAGCAAGTACAGGAAGATTTCCCCTATAGCGGCAGTATCGACGGTAAAGAAATCGGTATCTATCTGATTGATGGCGAATATTACGCGCTGGAAGACGTTTGTCCCCATGCGTATGCGCTGCTGAGCCAGGGCTTTGTCGAAGATGGCAAGGTGGAGTGCCCGCTGCATGAAGCGGTATTCGACGTCAAAACCGGCCAGTGTCTGCACGGCCCCGGCGGGCGCAACCTGCATCGCTACCCGGTGCGGGTATACGACAAGCAGATCCAGATTTCTTTTATCGAGGAGAACGTGGCATGAGCGAAACCCTGGACTTTAACCCGGCGCTGCCGGAAAGCCGTCAGTTTACGCCGCCGGCGGAAGGCGGAAACGGCAACATTCACAAACCCGGCGACTACACCAATCTGATCTGGCAAACCCGCAGCCGGGTGCCGGAAAGCTGGGAGCTACAGCTTATCGCCACCCTCGAGACGCTCTTTGAACAGGGCGCAGAAAGCCTCGGTGAGCTGGTGAACGGCCTGAACGGCGTCAGAATGCACGACCAGCAGGGGGAACCGTGGAGCGAGAGCAGCTTCCAGGCATTTCTGCAGGTAAACGGATACTGAGGACACAGCGATGACAACAACGGTACAGAACTATCTTGATAAAGGATTACGCGGCCTGTGGTATCCGGTGCTGGCGAGCTGGGAAGTGCAGTCGGCGCCGGTGGGGATTACCCGCCTCGGCGAACAGATTGTGGTCTGGCGCAATAAAGATGGCCAGGTGCAGGCGCTGGAAGACCGCTGCCCGCACCGCGGCGCGCGCCTGTCGATGGGCTGGAACCTGGGCGATCGCATTGCCTGCTGGTATCACGGCGTGGAAGTGGCCGGTAACGGCGAAGTGAAAGACGTCCCGGCGGTTGACCGCTGCCCGCTGGTGGGTCAGCAGTGCGTTCGCCGCTACAGCGTTCAGGAAGCGCATGGCGCCATTTTCCTGTGGTTTGGCGTCACCGCCGACCAGCAGCCTGATGAGCTGAGCTTTCCGGAAGAGCTGGCCAATAGCGACAAATTTAGCCACTTCCTGTGTACCGCAGCGTGGAAATGCAACTACCAGTACGCGCTGGAAAACGTGATGGACCCGATGCACGGCACCTATCTTCACTCCTCCTCGCACTCGATGGCGGAAGGCGATCGTAAAGCCGACATGGTGCTGCAGCCGACGAAAACCGGGTTTATTTTTGAGAAAAAAGGGCAGGTTGGCGTTAACTTCGACTGGGTCGAACTGGGCAGCAGCGGGGCCTACTGGATGCGCCTCTCTATTCCGTACAAAAAGCGCTTCGGGCCGGGCGGCCACTTCTGGATTGTCGGCATGGTGGTGCCGGAAGATAACGACAACTGCCGCGTCTTCTTCTGGCGCATCCGCGGCGTACAGGGCTGGCAGCGCGATCTATGGCGATTTATGTACCGCAACCGCCTGGAAAAACTGCACTGGGAAGTGCTCGAACAGGATCGCGTGGTGCTGGAAAGCCTGGCGCCGAATGCCCGCGATCGCGAATATCTTTATCAGCACGACGTCGGCCTTTCCCGCCTGCGCCGCATGATGCAGAAAGCGGCAAAAGAGCAGTTGGCGGCCCTGGAAGAGCAGCAGGGAGCCGCCTGATGAACGGTCTGTTGAACGGAAAACGTATCGTCGTCACCGGCGCGGCGCGCGGCCTGGGCTACCACTTTGCCGAAGCCTGTGCCGGGCAGGGAGCGGCGGTAGTGATGTGCGACATTCTGCGGGGCGAACTGGCGGAAAGCGCTCATCGTCTGCAGGAAAAGGGCTACTGCATTGAATCCCATGAGATCGATCTCGCCGATAGCGAGTCGATCGACCGGGTATTCAGCGCTATCGGCGAGCGGGGGGCGATCGACGGGTTAGTGAATAATGCGGCGATGGCCACCGGCGTCGGCGGGAAAAACATGCTCGATTACGATCCGGATCTGTGGGATCGGGTGATGACGGTTAACGTCAAAGGCACCTGGCTGGTGACCCGCGCGGCGGTGCCGCTGCTGCGTGAAGGGGCCGGGATCGTCAATGTCGCTTCGGATACCGCTCTGTGGGGAGCGCCGCGGCTGATGGCCTACGTGGCCAGTAAAGGTGCGGTGATCGCGATGACCCGCTCGATGGCCCGCGAACTGGGGGAGAAACGGATCCGCATAAACGCCATCGCGCCGGGGCTGACCCGCGTTGAGGCGACGGAATACGTGCCCGCGGAACGCCATCAGCTGTATGAAAACGGTCGCGCGCTCAGCGGCGCTCAGCAGCCGGAAGACGTCACCGGCAGCGTAGTCTGGCTGCTCAGCGAGCTGTCGCGGTTTATCACCGGCCAGCTGATCCCGGTCAACGGCGGTTTTGTTTTTAACTAATAAGTGAGGCGGTATGGCGAACGAGCAGGAAGTGAAGTATCTGGTGCCGGGGCTTGAGCGCGGCCTGCAGCTGCTGCTGGCTTTTGGCGAACAGCATCGCGATCTGACCTTCGCCGAGCTGCACCGGCTGGTGGATATGCCGAAAGCGACCGCCTATCGCGTGGTGCAAACGCTGGAGTATATGGGCTTTCTCGAACGCAACGCGCGCACCAATACCTTTTCGCTGGGGATGAACGTGCTGCGGCTGGGCTTTGAATATATTGCCTCGCTGGATATCGCCCAGGTAGGTCAGCCGGTTATCGAGCAGTTGCGTGATGTCAGCCAGTGCAGCAGCCATCTGGCAATCCGCGATGGCCGGGACATCATCTACATCGCTCGCGTCAGCGCGGCCGGTTCGCGGATAAACCAGGTCAGCGTCGGCACCCGGCTGCCGGTGCACTGCACCTCGCTGGGCCGCATGCTGCTGACCGATGTTTCACGCAGCGAGTTTGAACAGCTGTTCCCCAACGAGCGGCTGCCGGGCAACACCCCGGGCCAGCTGCACGATCGCGAAGCGCTGTGGCAGATGGTGCAGCAGGATAAAGCCCGCGGCTATGTGATTGGCGAGTCTTTCTTTCGCCACGGCATTTCGTCGATTGTCTACCCGGTGTATGACCGCAGCGGCCGGGTGGCGGGAGTCGTCAGTATCCTGGTGCCCTCCGATGAGATCCCGCAAAGCGATCGCGAGCGGCTGCAGAACGACGTCAGCCTGGCGGCGGACAAAATTTCCGGTTTCCTGGGATATTTGTCCCAGGCAAGTTAAATCAAAAACTTAACGGCAGGCGCTTGAGTGCGTCGGGCATGTTTTACGCCCAAATTCGGGCGACTGAACGGTAAAGAGGCGACGAAAAATGAGTATTACCGGAATTGAAAAGCTGGAATTTGGCGTAGATGACCTGAACCATAGCGCCAAATTTATGCACGATTTTGGCCTGGCTGGCGACGCCAGCGGCCGCGTGTTCACCACCCTCAGCGGCGCGCGCATTGAGCTTAACCCGTTGGAGGCCGCCGACCTGCCGCCGGCTTTTGAAACCGGCAATACGCTGCGCCGCATGACCTGGGGCGTAGCGGACCAGGCGGCGCTGGAAGCGCTGCGTCCAAAGCTGGAACGTCAGCCTGGCTTCCGCAGGGTCGACGGCGCGCTGGAGTGCCTCGACCCGAACGGTATGACGCTGCGAGTGCAGGTCAGCCAGCAAAAGGCAGTGGAGCTGAACGTCGAGCCAATTAATCAGTGGGGCGATATTCGTCGTATCGACACGCCGAGTCCGGTTTACGACCGCGCGCAGCCGATCAACGTCGGCCACGTGGTGTTCTTCGTTGAAGAGCTGGCGGCGGTCGAAAGCTTCTATCGCGAGGTGCTCGGCTTCCAGGTGTCAGACCGCTACATTAACCGCGCGGTCTTCCTGCGCTGCGGCGCGCGCGGTGGCCATCACAACCTCTTCCTGCTGCAACTGCCGAACCGTAAGCGCGGGCTGAATCATGTTGCTTTCACCGTCCGCGATATTCACGAGGTGATCGGCGGCGGCATCGCGATGAACAAAAATGCCTGGAGCACTTTCATCGGCCCCGGTCGCCACCCGGTCTCCTCGGCCTACTTCTGGTACGTCAACAGCCCCACCGGCGGCGCCTTCGAGTACTACACCAACGATGATTATCTGACGGAAAACTGGCAGCCGCGCGAACTGGAGCACTCGTTGGTCTCCTTTACCGAGTGGGCGGTGGAGGGCGGAATCGACCACGATACCCGCCGCCAGCAGAAAAAAACGGAGGCGGTATGACGGCGCGGATCGTGATAGTCGGCGGTGGCCAGGCGGGCGGCTGGGCGGCGAAAACGCTGCGCGACCAGGGCTTCGGGGGCGAGATTTGCGTAGTGGCGGAAGAGGAATGGGATTTCTATGAACGGCCGCCGCTGTCCAAAGCCGCGTTGCTGGATACCGATGCGCAGCTACCGCGCTTGTTTTCGCACGAGGCGCAGCAGGCGCTGAACCTGACCTGGTACCGTCCGCTGCGTGCAGAGCGGATTGACCGACTAGCTAAAACGGTGATTTTAAGCAACGGCGAACGCCTGAGTTACAACGTCCTTTTAATCGCCACCGGGGGGCGAGCGCGTCTACCGGACGAGTCGTGGGCGGCGCATCCCCAGGTTTATACCCTGCGTCACTGGCAGGATGCGCAGCGTCTGAAAAGTCGTCTGGCGGCAAGTCAAAAACTGGCGATAGTCGGCGGCGGCTGGATTGGCCTTGAGATTGCCGCTTCGGCGCGCAAATGCGGCGTGGCCGTAACCCTCTATGAGCAGCAGCCAGCATTGTGCATGCGTTCGGTGAGCGCGGAAGTTTCGCAGGCGCTGGCGCAGATGCACCGCGAGCAGGGTGTCGATATTCGCTGCGGCTGCGGCGCGCTGGAGCTGGAAGAGGATAACGCTCTGCCAACGCTGCACTGCGACGGCCGGCGGGAAACCTTCGATGCGGTGGTGGTGGGGATCGGGGTCGATCTTAATCTCGAACTGGCGCGCGACGCGGGGCTGAAAACCGAGCGCGGGATCGTTGTGGATAGCCAGGGGCGAACGTCGGATCCGTTCATCTTTGCTGCCGGGGATGTGGCGCAGCATCATCACTACGGCCTGTGCATCCAGTCCTGGGCCTTCGCCCAGAATCAGGCGGTGGCGACGGCAAAAGCGATTCTCAACCCCGATGCGCCAGGCTACGACGACGCGCCGTGGCTGTGGTCGGATCAATATCAGCACAATATCCAGATCCTCGGTATTCCGCAGCCGGGCAGCAGAACGATAGCGCGTGAAGATTCGCTGTACTTCTCGCTGGACGAAAACGGGCGGCTGACGCAGCTGGTGGCGTTTAATGATGCGCGCACCGTCAAGCTGGCGAAGCGCTGGATGGCGGCGGGGCGAGATTTATCCGCTGTACCGCTCGCCGACCCGGCTTTTTCACTGATGTCATTGCGATAGCTAACCCGCACCCTTAAGGGGGAGAAATGACCACATTAGAGACTAACGCCGCGCCTGCTGAGGCGAGCGGCGAGGGCGTCCGCACGCCTGAAAAAGCGGTTCGCTGGGCCATTCCGCTGTCGCTGCTGGCCTGCGTACTGCTGGCGTTCTTCGACAAAATCAGCATCGCCGCGCTGTTTTCCGATAGCCACTTCCAGCAGGCGATGGGGATCGATTTCGACACCACCCGTCTGGGCATACTGATGAGCGCTTTCCTGCTGAGCTATGGATTCTCTTCGGTGCTGCTAAGCGGCCTGGGCGACCGTATTGCGCCGCTGCGCCTGCTTACCGGAATGATGGCGGTGTGGTGCGTTTTGATGCTGGTGATGGGCTTTACCCATAACTATACGCTGATGGTGACGCTGCGAATTTTGCTGGGTATCGCCGAAGGGCCGCTGTTCCCGCTGGCGTTCGCTATCGTCCGCCATACCTTTCCCCAGCATTTGCAGGCGCGCGCCACCATGCTCTGGCTGCTCGGGACGCCGGTCGGCGCGGCGATTGGCTTCCCGCTGTCGATTTGGCTGCTTAACACCTTCGGCTGGCAGAGCACCTTCTTTGTGATGGCGATGCTGACGGTACCGGTACTGATTTTTGTGCGCATCGGGCTGCGCGGCATCACGCTGGGGGCAAAAGCCAGCGGCGGGCAAACGTCGCAGGAGGCACGCCGCAGCGCGCGCCGCGAGCTGTTTGTCAGCCCGCACTTCTGGATGATCTGCATCTTCAACATCGCCTTTCTCGCCTATCTGTGGGGCATCAACGGCTGGCTGCCCGGCTACCTGATTAAGGGTAAAGGCATTCATCTCGAACACGCCGGCTGGCTGTCGTCGATGCCGTTTATCGCCATGCTGCTCGGCGAAATCATCGGCGCCTGGCTGTCTGACCGCGTCGATAAGCGCGCCGCCGCCTGCTTTATTTCCCTGGCGGGCGCAGGCATTGGCCTGGCGGCGGTGATGCATTTCACTACCCCGCTGCCGGTGATTGCGGCGATGAGCTTTAGCACCTTTATGTGGGGGACCGGCGCACCGAATATTTTTGCGCTGCTGGCCAAGGCAACCCATCCGCGAGTCAGCGCCACGGCGGGCGGGATTTTCAACGGTCTGGGAAACTTTGCCGGGGCGCTATCGCCGGCGGTGATGGGCGCGCTGATCGCCTTCACCCACAGCATGGATTCCGGGCTGATTTTTCTGGCGGTGATGGCGGCGGTGGGCTGCGTCCTGTTACTGCCGCTGCTAAGACGTTACTGAGGATAAAACGATGACTGATTCAACCGTAACTGCAAAACCGAGTCTCAAACCTGAACATCTGACGATGGAGGAGTGGGTCGAGTCGCGTATCGCGCGCTTTGAAGGCCGTAAATACGACTGGAATGCGCTGAAGTTCCAGGCAGATTTTGACCCGAAATATCGTCGCGCGCAGATGCGCTACATTGGCACCGGCGCGACCGGCGTCGCCAGCGATAGCAATACCGTCCAGGCGGAACACTTTACCTTCTCCACCATGGTACTGCCGTCCAAGTGCGAAGGCCCGCTGCACCTGCATGATGATGTGGAAGAGGTGTTCTTCATGCTCAAAGGGCAGATCACCCTGATGATTCAGGATGGCGACAACTACACCGAGACCGTTCTGCGCGAACGCGATCTGATTTCTGTTCCTGCCGGGATTTATCGCGGGCTATTCAACCACGGCGAGGAAGAAGCGCTGATGTGCGTGATGCTCGGTACGCCAAAGCCGCATATTCCGACCTACCCGGAAGATCATCCGCTGTCGAAAGTGAAGCGTAGCTAAGGGGGGATGATGACGGGTTTTCGTGAACAAGGAAGCGGTACGCCGCTGACGCTGCTGCACGGCATCAGTTCCGGCGCGGCCTCCTGGCATAAACAGATGGCGCTTCCCGGCTACCGCGTGCTGGCCTGGGATATGCCCGGTTATGGCGAAAGCCCGATGCTTGCGACGGCGAGGGCGGATGCCGGCGCCTACGCCGATGCGCTGGCGCGGATGCTTGACCGCGCCGGGGTGCAGAAAACCGTTCTGCTCGGCCATTCGCTGGGCGCGCTGGTCGCCGCCGCTTTCGCCGCCAGATATCCCCAGCGCGTGCGGTATCTGGTGCTGGCCGACGTCGCCCAGGGCTACGGCCAGGCGGAGGCCGCGCAGCGGGAAAAAGTCTGGCAGGGGCGTCAGCAGCAAATGGCTCTGGGCGGCGAGGCGATGGCCGAGGGGCGGGCGGCGAAGCTGCTGCGCGCCGGCGCGCGCGAAGCCGATGTGGCGACGGTCGCGGCAGGCATGCGCAGGCTGCGCAGTGAAGGCTATCTCGCCGCCGCCTGGATGCTGGCGCACGAGGACATCCACCGCTGGCTTGCCGGGTATCGCGGCCGCTTCGCCGTGTGGTGCGGCGAGCAGGATGCCATCACCCAGCCCGAGCTGGTGCAGGGAGTGGCGCTACGCTACGGCATGCCGTATCTCGCCATCCCGCAGGCCGGGCACGCCAGCTATCTCGATAACGCTACGTTTTTTAACCAACAGCTTTTACGCATAGGGGAAGAGGTGCGCGATGAATGCACAAATTGAAGGACGCGTCGCGGTGGTCACCGGCGGCTCGTCAGGGATTGGCTTCGAAACGCTGCGCCTGCTATTGGGCGAAGGGGCGAAAGTCGCCTTTTGTGGCCGCAACCCGGACCGGCTGGCCAGCGCTCACGCGGCGCTGTTAAACGAATATCCCGCAGGAGACGTGTTTTCCTGGCGCTGCGACGTTCTGAACGAACAAGAGGTTCAGGCCTTTGCAGATGCGGTCGGGGCCCACTTTGGCGGCGCTGACATGCTGATAAACAATGCTGGCCAGGGCTATGTCGCCCATTTCGCCGATACGCCGCGCGAGGCCTGGCTGCACGAAGCCGAACTGAAGCTGTTCGGGGTGATTAATCCGGTCAGGGCGTTCCAGCCGCAGCTTGAACGGTCGGACATCGCTTCAATTACCTGCGTGAACTCGCTGCTGGCGCTGCAGCCGGAAGAGCACATGATCGCCACCTCAGCCGCCCGCGCCGCGCTGCTTAATATGACGCTGACCCTGTCGAAGGATCTGATTGGCAAAGGGATTCGCGTCAATTCCATTCTGCTGGGCATGGTCGAATCCGGGCAGTGGCAGCGCCGTTTTGCAGACCGCAGCGATAAGAGCCAGAGCTGGCCAGAGTGGACCGCCGACATAGCCCGTAAGCGCGGGATCCCGATGGCGCGGCTTGGCAAACCACAGGAACCGGCGCAGGCGCTGCTGTTTCTCGCTTCGCCGCTGGCTTCGTTTACCACCGGCGCGGCGCTGGATGTGTCCGGCGGCTTTTGCCGTCACCTGTAAGGAAAGATGATGAAAAAGGTGATGTTAATCGGCTATGGCGCGATGGCGCAGGCGGTCATTGAGCGGTTACCGCCGCAGGTGTCGCTGGGCTGGATCGTGGCTCGCGAGCCGCATCATGCGGCGATCCGCCAGCAGTTTGCCGGGGCGGTTACGCCGCTGAGCGATCCGCAGCAGTGCGATCGGACGCCGGATCTGGTGCTTGAATGCGCCAGCCAGCAGGCGGTAGCGCAGTACGCCGAGGCGGTGCTGGCCCGCGGCTGGCATCTGGCGGTGATCTCCACCGGCGCGCTGGCGGATAGCGAACTGGAACAGCGCCTTCGCCAGGCGGGCGGAAAGCTCACGCTGCTGGCGGGCGCGATAGCCGGTATTGATGGCCTGGCGGCGGCGAAAGAGGGCGGCCTTGAGCGCGTGACCTATCAGTCGCGTAAAAGTCCGGCCAGCTGGCGCGGCAGCTACGCTGAGCAGCTTATCGATCTCAGCGCGGTACATGAAACGCGCATTTTCTTTGAAGGCAGCGCCCGCGAAGCGGCGCGGCTGTTTCCGGCGAATGCCAACGTGGCGGCGACCGTGGCGCTGGGCGGTATTGGTCTCGATGCCACCCGGGTGCAGCTGATGGTGGATCCGACGACCCAACGCAACACCCATACGCTGCACGCCGAAGGACTGTTCGGCGAGTTTCACCTGGAGCTGAGCGGTCTGCCGCTCGCCAGCAATCCCAAAACGTCGACCCTGGCGGCACTGAGCGCGGTACGCGCCTGCTGCGAACTGACATAACGCAGAGAGGCTGAGATGGACGAGTTAGACATTTTTATCGGCGGTCAGTGGCGGCGCGGCGGCGGCAACCTGATGCACAGCCGCTTTCCGGCGGATGGATCGCTTAACGCTTCATTATATGCGGCCAGCCTGGACGACCTGCAGGAGGCGATCGACTGCGCCGATCGCGCATGGCGGGAACCGACGTGGCGGACCATGCTGCCGCATCAGCGGGCAAAGATCCTGCATAAGGTCGCCGATCTGATTGAAGCGCAAATTGACGAGTTAACCCGTAAACAGAGCCGCGACAACGGTAAACCGCTGGCGGAAGCGCGGGGCCTGGTCATGAGCGCGGCGGGCACCGCGCGCTATTTTGCCGCCGCCTGCGAACTGCTGGAAGGCGAGCTGCCGACGCCGCGTCAGGCGGATCTGCTGACCTTGAGCCGCTATGAACCGCTGGGCGTAGTGGCGGCGATTACGCCGTGGAACTCGCCCATCGCCAGCGAAATGCAAAAAGTTGCGCCGGCCATCGCCGCCGGTAACGCGGTGATCCTCAAACCGGCGGAAGCGACGCCGCTGATGGCGCTGGAGCTGGCGAAGATTTTTGCACAGGCCGGATTACCTCCCGGGCTGCTGAGCGTTCTGCCCGGAAAAGGCTCGGTCATTGGCGATGCGCTGGCTCGCCATCCTAAGGTGCGCAAAATTTCCTTTACCGGTGGTACCGCTACCGGGCGGCATCTGGCGCACGTGGCGGCGGAAAAGCTGATCCCGGCGTCGCTGGAGCTGGGCGGCAAATCGCCAACTATTGTGCTGGAAGATGCCGACATCGAACAGGCGGCGCGGGGTATCTGCTACGGCATATTCAGCTCCGGCGGCCAGGCCTGCATCGCCGGATCGCGTCTGTTCATTGATGAAAAAGTCTATCCGCAATTAATGGCCCGCCTGCTGGAATTAACCCGAGGGCTGCGGGTGGGCCACCCATTTAGCGCGGATACCCACGTCGGACCGCTGATTAACGATAAGCATCGTCAGAGCGTGCTGGAGTATGTCGAGCTGGCGAAGCGCGAAGGCGGTAGCGTGCTGTGCGGCGGCGAGATCCCGGCGGATCCGGCGCTGGCGGCGGGCAGCTACTTCCTGCCGACGATCGTCGAGGGACTCAACAACCGGGCTCGCGTCTGTCAGGAAGAGATCTTTGGGCCGGTACTGGTGGCGATGCGCTTTCGCGACGAAGCGGCGCTGATCCGCGAGGCCAATGATTCGGTGTTCGGGCTGGCCGCGGGGATCTGGACGCGCGATACCGGCCGCGCCCTGCGCCTGAGCGAACAGCTGGAGGCCGGTACGGTGTGGATCAACACCTACAAGGTTTTCTCTATTTCCACCCCGTTTGGGGGATTTAAAGAGAGCGGTCTGGGCCGCGAAAAAGGTATCCAGGGCCTGAAGGCCTGGATGCAGCAGAAGAGTATTTATCTGGCGACGGGTAATAGCGTCAACCACTGGTGCGATTGAGAGAAGGGTGAGCAATGAGTGAAATGATAACCGTCGGCGACGCCATCGCCAGAACGCTGGAGCAGTATCACGTTGAAGCCATATATGGCGTCATTTCTATTCACAATCTGCCGATCGCCGATGCCGTCGGCCAGCGGGAAAAAATCCGCTTCGTCCCGGCGCGCGGGGAGGCGGGATCGGTGACCATGGCCGACGCCCACGGGCGTTTTTCCGGGCTCGGCGTGGCGCTGACCAGCACCGGCGCCGGGGCGGGCAACGCCGTCGGCGCGTTGGTTGAGGCAATGAACGCCGGCACGCCGCTGCTGCACCTGACCGGTCAGGTCGAAAAGGCCTGGCTGGATGCCGACACCGGGTTTATTCACGAAACCCGCGATCAGCTGACCTTCCTGAAAGCCAGCTCAAAGCGCGCATACCGTATCAGTAACGCCAATCAGGCGGTAGCGCTCCTGCATAAAGCGATTCAGGATGCGCAGACGCCGCCGTGCGGTCCGGTCTCGGTTGAAATTCCGATCGATATTCAAAGCGTGAAAATTCCGCTTTCGCTGCTGACCACGCCGCTGAAAACGCCACCGGTGGCGGAAGCTGAAGAGGCAATGGTTGATGCGCTGTGGGCGCAGCTTAAGCAGGCGAAGCGGCCGCTGCTGTGGCTCGGCGGCGGAGCTTTAGAGAGCTGCGAGGCGGTGAAGACGCTGGCCGATGCCGGGATGACGGTGATTTCCAGCACCCATGGCCGCGGTATTCTGCCGGATAGCCACCGCGCCAGCCTGCGCGCATTTCACAATTCCCCATCGGTTGAAGCGTTGATTTCACAATGTGATTTCACACTTGTCGCTGGTTCACGTCTGCGCAGTAACGAAACGCGCTCATGGACGCTGGAACTGCCCGCGCCGCGGGTGCAGATTGATATCGACCCGGCGGCGGCCAGCCGTAACTATCTGATGGACAATACGCTGGTGGCGGACTGCCGCGCGTTTTTAGACGCGCTGGCGGAACGAGCGCAGGGGCGAATATGGGGCGACGCGCGCTGGGATAGCCAAATAAAAGAAGCGGTGGCGATGGCGGAGCAGGGGCTGCGCGAACAGTGCGGTGATTACGCCAGATTAAATGACGCTATCGCGCAGGCGCTGCCGGAGAACGGTATCCTGGTTCGCGATATTACCGTGTCTGGCAGCCTGTGGGGGAGCCGCCTGTTTCGCGCCCACGGTCCGCTGATGAATATTCATTCTCTGGCCGGTGCTATCGGTATGGGGCTGCCGATGGCGATCGGCACCGCAATTGCTAATCCGCAGCGTAAAGTGGTGGGGCTGGTCGGCGACGGCGGACTGAGCCTGAACCTCGGCGAGCTGGCGACGTTGGCACAGGAGAAGGCTAACGTGACGCTGCTGATTATGAATGACGGCGGCTACGGCGTGATGCGCGGTATTCAGGATAAGTACTTTGGCGGCCGCCAGTATTATAACGAGCTGCATACGCCGGACTTTACGCTGTTGGCGCAGGCCATCGGTCTGCAGGCGTGGAGCGTCGATCGGGCGGATGATTTCCAGGCGGTGATGACTGAAGCGCTGGCGATGCCGGGGCCCTCGGTGGTGGAAGTGAAGATGGGACAGATCGGCGCGCTGCGTTTTGCCGGGCCGCCGCAAAAGACGCTGTATTAATCATCATCGATAGCGCCATTGCCGGAGAACAACCCGGTTTACACAGCGTGTAGCCGGGCGACATACTTCCCCGGTCTTTTGGGAAAAGTCTGCGACTCCATGACCCAAAACCCTCTCCCTTCCATGGAGAGGGTACCGCACCGCACAGGGGGTTAATCAAGGCGTCGGGCGGCGGCTCCTGCGCGCCGGGAGAGGGCCAGGCGGCAGGGTCGGGTTCATGACAGGGTTAAAATACGTTAAACGGATATTCGACGTAAAAACGCACTTCATTGCCGCTGACGTTATAGTCGCTGGCATTGCTGGAAACCCGCAGCACCGAGTAGCGCAATCTGAACTTCAAATCTTTCGCCACGCCGTTCTGAACCTGATATTGCAGCTGGTTGAACCATTCGTGTTCTTTACCATTGCTGGTTTCCGCAGTTTTAATGTTATCGCCGCGCACGTAGGCGGTAGTCCAGGTCAGTCCTGGTAAACCCAGCCCGGCAAAATCCAGTCCGTAAGAGGCCTGCCAGGAACGTTCATCTTCGCCATTAAAATCAGACCAGTAGGAGTTAGCCAGCCAGATGGTATTGCCGCCGTCGCCGACGCCGCCCTGGTTGCGATAGCCGCCGTAGTGATAGCCCGTACTACCGCTGCTTTGCTGGTATGCAACTTTAAAGGTATGGATATCCCGGATATAGCTGGCGGCCAGACTCCAGATGCTGTTACTGCGTCCGGTGTTCTGGGCATCGGCGTATTCTTGCTCCAGACGTGAATTATAGCCGTTAAAATCGAGTATCAGCTGCTGGCCAGTAGCGAATGGCTGCTTATAGTTAAGGCCGAGATATTGCTTGTTCAGCACGTCTTCGACGTGAGAGGCATAAAGCGCGCCGCTGAACTGGTCGCTGAACTGATAGCTGGCGCCGCCGAAAGTCAGGCTTTTCAAACCGCTGTCATGACTGTCGTCGCTCTTACGCTGTTGATCGGTTAGATAGCCCGCGTTGATTTCCAGACCGTCAATTTCTTTCGAAGTTAGCAGAGTACCGGTGTAGCTTTCGTACAGCAGTCGCGAATCGTCGGCGTAGACGATCGGCAGCATGGGGCGTTGGTTGCCGTAGCTGAGCACGGTATCAGAGAAGCGCATTTTGGCGGTGGCGCCGAATTTAGCGAGATCGGATTTTGCCCGGCCGTCGTTGTCCTGGGCGAAAAAGTCGATGCCCCCCGCGCCGCTGCGCCCCCGGCCACCGTCAAGCCTTACGCCATACTGGGCAATACCGTCCACGCCGAAGCCGACCGGTCCCTGAGTAAAGCCGGACTCGAAGGTGGCGATAATCCCCTGTCCCCATTCGGCTTTATCCGCCAGCCCATCGCGATAATCACGTTTGATATAAGCGTTGCGTAAAAACAGATCCAGATGACTGTCTTCGATAAAGCCCTGACTCGTTGATTGTTGGCTGGCAAAGGTTGGCGCGGTGGCAATAAAGCCAAGTGCGATTAACGATAATTCTTTTTTCACTGATGGGACTTCTCTGCTGTCGATATATTCAAGGGAATCACTGCAGCCCGGATATTCTCCTGAAATAATGTTGAAAGCAATCATTGTGTGAGCAGGTGTATCGACAGGAAACAAACGGTATACCCATGTTGCCGGCCCGCAGGACGACAGGGGTGGACTATTTAATTATTTGCTGCAAAGCGCAACTCAAAGAGGGATCGGGTGTCGCGTTTTAAATTTACGAAATAATATTTTATTGAGTGAATGGATATAAAATAATTGGCTGTAATGAACGCTAAAAATAATTAACGGTTTGTGCGCTTAAATTATCAATTAATGCGGCTAACTATTTTTCGCTAACCGATAAAAAAGGGAGGCGATAATGCCTCCCGCTGTCGATTATTTAATCCCGTCGGCCTTCATGCGATCGCGGATATGCTGAGCGCGTTCTTCCGATGCCGGGTGGTCATCAAACATTGAGCTTTGGCGTCCGGCTTCCAGCTTCGCCAGTTTTTCGAAGCTGGTCGCGAGGCCCGCAGGATTAATTCCGCGTTTGCGCAGCAGATCGTACGAGTAGTCATCCGCCTCGGACTCCTGACGCTGGGAGAACTGTGAGTTCACCAGCTTCTCGCCAAGATCGCCCAGCTGCGACTGCGACAGGCTGCCGACGATACCGCCAGCGGAGGCCGCCGCCGCGCGTACCGCGTTGGTGCCTAATGCCACCTGCATGCCTTTCTTCACATGGCCCAGCGCGACGTGACCCATTTCGTGGCCGATAACCGCTTCGACTTCATTATCATTCATCAAATCCATCAGTCCGCTGTAAACGCGGATACAGCCGTTAGCCATGGCGAAGGCGTTAACGTCCTTGGTCTGGTACACCTTATAGTTCACCGGCTGGCCGTTGATGTTGTCCCCCAGCGCGGCGGCGATTTTACTCAGACGTTTGCTGTATTCACTGCTGGCAGGCGCGATAGTCGCTTTCGCATCCATCTCCTGACAGGCTTTGTCGCTTAGGGCTTTGACCTGCTCATCGCTGAGTGAATAAGCCTGGAAAGCTTCTGCGCCGGAGCTAAGCAGACCATTGGAGTCCATGTTCTGACATCCGGTAAGCGTTGCTGCGATCCCAAGGGCAAGAAGAGCTGAGCGAATTTTCATTTTTTTATCATCCACAATCTTATGGTTCTTTATCCGAAAAAACGGCGATGGCTGACCTGCCGTATCCTGTGCAAATTATAAATACTATATGAGAATGCGGGCGAGAGGATTACGCCGTAGCACAACGTGTTCCAGAGATTTCTTAAACGGTAAAAGGATGCTCCATGTACATGCTTTGCCGCTTAGGTTACATTGTTCACACTTTTTTCCGGCGTAGCCCAAAACGCGCTGTCGTCAAGTCGCTGCGGGCATGGCCTTCATTATCCGATCTGGAGTCAAAATGTCCTCACGTAAAGAGCTTGCTAACGCTATTCGTGCGCTGAGCATGGACGCAGTACAGAAAGCCAAATCCGGCCACCCGGGTGCCCCGATGGGTATGGCTGACATTGCCGAAGTCCTGTGGCGTGATTTCCTGAACCATAATCCGCAGAACCCGTCCTGGGCCGATCGCGACCGCTTCGTGCTGTCCAACGGTCACGGCTCGATGCTGATCTACAGCCTGCTGCACCTCACCGGCTACGATCTGCCAATCGAAGAGCTGAAGAACTTCC
>NZ_JAIFJY010000025.1:0-67630 GCF_051835185.1 Klebsiella sp. K5-306 | reverse complement strand
GGTGGAAAAAATAGCCTAAATAGGCTAATTCGATGTGTTTGCGGGAAAAAAATCGGCCCAGATCCGCGAAATTTTAATCAGCGAGTCAGCTTGGGAAGAAATGACCTGCTTATTCGCACCTTCCCTAACAGGTAGAGGATGCTGAACGTCCCCACTACCGAGACCGGCACCGCGATCAGCGGAATAATCGACGCGCGCCAGGTTTGCAGGAACAGGATCACCACCAGCACGACCAGCACCACCGCTTCCAGCAGCGTTTGCACGACCGCGCGAATGGAATCGCGAACGAAAACCGTCGGATCGTAAGGAGCCGCCCATTGCATATCCTGCGGAAAACGCTTCGCCAGCTCGTCCATTTTAGCGCGCACCGCGTTGGACAGATCGATAGCGTTGGCCCCCGGAGACTGGAAGATACCAATCCCAACCGCGTCTTTATTATTCAGCTGGGAGCGCAGCGCATAGCTACCGGAACCCATTTCAATACGCGCCACATCGCGCAGGCGGACCAGCGAGCCGTCCTGCGCCGTTTTCAGGATAATATTGCCAAATTCTTCTTCGGTATGCAGGCGCCCTTGGGCGTTAATGGAGATCAAGAAGTCGCTCTCTTGCGGCAGCGGCTCGGCGCCCAATTGCCCGGCGGAAACCTGGACGTTTTGCTCCTGCATCGCCGTCACCACATCCGAGGCGGTCAACCCGCGCGCCGCTACCTTGTCGGGATCGAGCCAGACGCGCATTGCGTATTCGCCCGAGCCAAAAATCTGAATCTGCCCGACGCCGGGCAGTCGCGCCAGCTCATCCTTCACTTTTAGCGTGGCATAGTTGCGCATATACAGGGAATCGTATTTACCACCGGGCGAAAACAGATGCACAACCAGCGTCAGAGTCGGCGACTGTTTCTGCGTGGTGATGCCTAAACGCCGCACATCTTCCGGCAGACGAGCCTCGGCCTGCGAGACCCGGTTTTGCACCTGAACCTGCGCCTGATCGGGATCGGTACCCGGGCGGAAGGTAACGGTAGTCACCAGTACGCCGTCAGAGCCGGCGACGGATTTCATGTACATCATGTTTTCAACGCCGTTGATCGCCTCTTCCAGCGGCGTCGCCACGGTCTCAGCAATCACTTTCGGGTTGGCGCCGGGATACTCCGCGCGCACCTGCACGCTGGGCGGTACGACGTCAGGATATTCGCTGATCGGCAGCAGCGGAATGGCGATTAATCCGGTGATAAAAATCAGAATCGACAGTACCGCGGCGAAGATCGGCCTGTCGATAAAAAAGCGGGAAAGGTCCATGGGTCGGATTCTCAGATAGGGGATCAGTTAAGGGCGGCGCGGGTGGTCATGGCGACGGTTTTCGCGTTAACCGGCATCCCCGGCATAAACACTTTTTGTAACCCATCGACGATGACTCTATCGCCCGGATTCAGGCCTTTCTGCACGATGCGTAAACCGGCGGCCAGGCGTCCCGGCGTGATGTCGCGACGCTGCGCTTTCCCATCTTTATCAACCACATAAACATATTTGCGATCCTGATCGGTCAGCACCGCTTTATCGTCGATTAGCGTGGCGTTAAATTCCGCGCTGCCCGGCAGGCGGACGCGGGCAAACAGTCCAGGCGTGAACTGACGCTGGGCATTATCCAGCAGCGCACGCATACGGATCGTGCCGGTGCTCGGCGTTAACTGATTATCCAGAAAATCCACTTTGCCCTGATGGGGATATCCCTCTTCGCCAACCAGGCCAATTTCTACCGGTAGCGCCAGATGATTACTGGACGCGCCCTGCCCGCTGCGGGCGAGATGTTGATAGTGAAGGTAAGTGGACTCATCCACGTCAAAGTAGACGTAAACCGTCTTCTGCGATACCAGCGTGGTAAGTACGCTGGCGCTGTCGCCGGCGGTGACCAGGTTCCCGCTGGTGATCAACGCGCGGCTGGCGCGGCCATCGATAGGCGCGGTCACTTTAGTAAAGTCCAGATTAAGCTGCGCGGCGTCAACCGCCGCCTGCGCCGCGCGAATATCAGCCTGCGCCTGGGTGGCCGCCGCACGGCGCTGCTCCCACTCTTCGCGGGAGACCAGGTTGGTATTGATTAATTTATCGGTGCGGTTAGCCTCGCTTCGCGCCAGGCTAGCCTGCGTTTTGGCTCTCGCCAGCGTCGCCTGCGCTTGCTCCAGCGCGGCGCGATAGGTACGGTCATCAATGGTGAACAGCACCTCCCCCTTTTTCACTTCCTGGCCATCGACGTAGTTCACTTTATCAATGTAGCCGGAAACGCGGGGGCGAAGCTGGACGCTTTCCACCGCTTCAATCCGCCCGTTAAAGCTGTCCCACTGGCTAATGGATTTCACAACCACGTCAGCGGCGCTCACCACAGGCGCTTGCGGCGCGGCGTTTTGCGCGGCCCCCTCATCACACCCGACAAGGAGCGCGGAGAGGAGCATCGCGCCCAGCGCAGCCAGATGAACGTTACCCCAGTTTTTTTGCAGGCTCATTATTTTTATTCCGGTATGGGTAGCCGCCGGGCAAGACGCAGCGGGAGACGCCGCGCCACTTCCTTTGTCCGGACAGGCTTTAGGCTATTTGTGTCGGTCATCGCCACAAAAATGTAACAGTTGCGAATACACTATTCGCGGCGATTGTAGGAAGGCGCTAAATTTAGTGCAAGAATAATTGTTGCACTTTATGTGCTATTCCCGGCGCAGAGAAAAGGTGCAATGCTGCCAGGGTTTTAAATGCAACAATAAAACTTGCAATTAGTCTAAAAGCGATCCATTTTTAAATGCAACAAACACAAATACTTTTTGCTAAGCTGTGCGGGGGGAACCGGATGAACACTGGCGCATTCATTCACGATTTACTCGACTGGATCGACAACAATCTCGATAGCCGCCTGGATATTGAGACCGTCGCCAGGCGAGCCGGTTATTCGAAATGGCACCTGCAGCGGATATTCAAAGAGCATACCGGTTATCCTCTCGGCGAGTATATTCGCGCGCAAAAGCTGCAAAAATCGGTCGAGCGCTTAGCCCACAGCGATGAACCGATTTTGAACGTGGCGATCGCCCTCGGCTTTGACTCCCAGCAGTCCTTCAACCGCAGCTTCAAGCGTCAGTTCGGCCAGGCGCCCGGCGCATGGCGACGCAGCATCGGCAGCGCGGAGACGCAGCGATGATGCCTATGAAGAAACGGGCGGCTGGGGCTGCGGGATGTCAATCCCGGCTTTATCTCGGTGCGGCCTGCAAAGCGAGGGGCTGTGCGTATTCACTTAGCAAAGGTACCGGAAGGGATTGAACTAGCGGCGGGGTTTACTGCCAGCGTTGCCATGATACCTTAGAAAATTTTAAATTCGTTAAAGCACCATTTTCATATCAAAACAGAGTAGGTCTGTCCCCGTGACAGAGGATGTATACGCTTTTTCGCCGATTAAAACAAAACCCCGGCTGGCATAAAAAAAACGAGCATTTGGCGTAGATGATAACTCCAGACATTTCATTCCTGACTTCCTCGCCTCATCCAGGAGTGCAGAGAGAAATCTGGTCCCGATGCCTTTCCCCTGGAGCTCGGGGAGAACGTAGAAGGCTTTCAGAGTGTTGGTGGCCACGTCAAGGAGTGCGGTAGCGATGATCTTTCCTTCATCATCTTGCCCGATGAAAAAAAATTCTTTGGTCATTAATTCACGAAATCCATCCGGCATCAAATCTGACGTCCAGGCGCTGATAACCTCATCACTATAACTGCCCTTACATCCAAACCGAATGGCTTGATTCCTTAGCGCCCAGCATTCCTCTGCGTTTCCAGTGTTTGCAACTTTGATATTCATAAGACCTGAACCATGCAACTTTTATTATCACAATATATTTACATTATGTGTTAGACAACCGCTTTGCAATCACTGAATACCTGCTGCATTAGCCACCCTAACGCTCTGAGTGACATCAACAGGTACCGAACTAAAAAAGTATTGGGCAGCGAGGTTTTTCACAGGCATAGCAGCAGAATTCACAAACTGCACGCCTGTAACCCCGGTAGGGCGCCAGCCGCCACCGGGGGAAGACAGGCCGCTAATAGCGCACGCAGACCGACTTCGTTTCGCACCAGTCGTCCAGCCAGTCGGGACCGAAATCACGGCCGGTGCCGGACTGCTTCATGCCGCCGAACGGCAGGTTAGCGTCGATCAGCGTATGGCTGTTAACCCACACCGTTCCCGCCTGCAGGCGATCGGTATAGCTCAGCGCCTGGCTCAGGTCGCGGGTCCAGACGCTGGCGGTCAGGCCAAAATCGCTGTCGTTGGCCAGGCGCAGCGCCTCTTCGCCGTCGGCCACGCGCACCAGGTTTACCACCGGGCCGAAAACCTCTTCCCGGCTGAGGCGCAGCCCGGCGTCGGGATTAATCACCAGCGTGGGGGGAATATAGTATCCCTGCGCATCTGGCCCTATATTACCGCTAATCAGTTCTGCCTTCTGCTGACGGGCTTCATCAAGATAGGCCGCCACTTTGGCGCAATGCGCCTGCGACACTACCGGGTTAATCTGGCTGCTCTCCAGCATGCCTGGCCCCACCTGTAGCGACTTCACTGCCTGCTCGAAGCCGCTCACCAGCGTATCGAACAGCGGCGCTTCGATATAAATGCGCGAACTGGCGGCACATACCTGCCCCTGATTGAGAAAGCTACCGGTCATGAGTCCCTCAATAACCCATTGCGGATCGGCATCTTTCAGCACGACAGCCGGGTTCTTACCGCCCAGCTCCAGCGTGACCCGGGTCAGACGGTCGGCGGCGACGCGGGCAATTTGTTTGCCTGTCGCCGTTGATCCCGTAAAGCTGACTTTAGCGACGTGTGGGTGAGAGGTCAGCGCCGCACCGCACCCGGTCCCGCTACCGGTCACCACGTTAAAGACGCCGTCCGGCACGCCGGCTTCGGTTGCCAGCTCCGCCACCCGCAGCAGGGTCAGTGGCGTGGTTTCCGACGGCTTAATGACGATAGAACAGCCTGCAGCCAGCGCGGGCATCACTTTCCACATGCCGATCATCAGCGGGAAGTTCCACGGTACGATCCCGGCGACAACCCCCACCGGTTCTTTTTTGGTCCACGCCTGATAGCGCGCACCCGACGGGAAGGGAATCGACACGTCCAGGGTCCGTCCGCTGATTTTAGTGGTCAGCCCGGCGGTATAGCGCATCCAGTTCAGGGTACAGCCCACTTCGAAGGCACGGGAAATGTTTATCGATTTCCCCTGTTCAAGCGTCTCCAGCTGCGCCAGCTCTTCGCCATGCTGCTCAACCAGATCGGCGAAGCGCAGCAGAATACGTTCGCGATCGGCGGGCGTTCGCCCTGCCCAGCTGCGGGAAACGAAGGCGCGCCAGGCAGACATCACTGCCCGATCGACATCGGCGGCACTGGCGTCCGCGGTGCTGGCGATAGCCTGGCCGGTTGCCGGGTTCCAGACGGTTAAGCGCTTTTCACTCTCTGCCGCCTGCTGTGCGCCGTCGAGATATAAACCATGCTGCCTGTCTAAAAACTGCTGTACGCTGGCGAGCAGCGCGACCTCTGATGTGGACATACCCCTTCCTTATTGTTCGCGGATAGTGGTTTCAGTCTATGCCGGGGGCGCGATTCACGCTTTTTTCTCTGTGACATTCGCTTTTGCCGCTGTGACAGGCGCCGCAATTAAGGGGATTTCGCGCACAAAAAATGTGCAGCAGGTAATAGTTCTTTCATATACTCCGCCTTTTACCCTTGTCTCCGGCATCATAAATGCAACAATGCATAAACATTACCATTACAAGGGATGCGCGATGAGTACGGCAAATCGTGGACAGGATTACCAGCATTGGTTAGCCAAAATCAATCAGGTGTGCGGCCAGTTCGCCGCTCGCCCGCTGGATGATAATTTTCACGGTGAGATAGACGCCAGCTATGCGGGCGACCTGAAAGTCAGCACGGTAACCGCTCGCGGCATCAACCTCTACCGTACCCGGCAGGAGATCCAGCGCGATAACGACGCCTGGTTTTATACCGTCTTCCAGCTCTCAGGTCAGGCGACAATCGAGCAGGACGGTCGCCAGGCGATGCTGGAGAGCGGCGATATCACCCTGATTGATGCTTCTCGCCCCTGTTCAATAATCTGGCAGCAAACCTCGCGTCAGGCTTCCCTGCTGCTGCCAAGGTCGCTGCTGGAACAGCAGCTGCGCGGCAGTGAAATCAGCATTGCCACCCGGCTGGCAAAAACCCTGCCGATGGTCCAGCTCAGTCAGCGGCTGCTGCATGAGAGCATGAACAGCCCCGAGCTATCGGCCAGCGAAAGCAAAGCGGCGCTGGAGGCGATTGTTTGCCTGCTGCGCCCCATGCTGCACCATCAGGAGGCCCAGCCCACCCGGCGCGATAAACAGTTTCAGAAAATCATGGCGTTAATCGATGAGTCGATTCAGGCGGAACATCTGCGCCCGGAGTGGCTGGCCAGCGAAACCGGTATGTCGGTGCGCAGTCTTTACCGCCTGTTTGCGGAAAAGGGGCTGGTGGTGGCGCAATATATCAAGAATCGTCGGCTCGATCTCTGCGCCCGCGCGCTGGAAAGCGCCCATGATGATGAAAAGCTGGCGGGGATCGGCTACAGCTGGGGTTTCAGCGATCATAGCCATTTCTCCACCGCCTTTAAGCAGCGCTTCGGCGTCTCGCCGGGGGAGTATCGCAAGCGCTGCCGATAGCTATTTTTTCAGCCATTTGCCGTTAAGGCCCTGCACATACTCGCCAGGCTGCGCCCTGGCGACGAGCTTCTGCCCGGCCATTTTCGCCACCTGATCCACCGGCAGGTTGTTGTCGTCCGCCAGTTGCTGATAGCTGTCGCTGCGGGCGGCGTTGATCTGTTTAACCAGCGCCAGGGTTTCTTTATCCTGGCGCAGCGGTTGAAGATAGCCGTTCAGCGTTTCGCCGACTCGCCCCTGCTGCCGCGCTTCGCTTAGGGTTAACGCCAGCGCCTGAGTGCTCAACAACGCCAGCGCCAGCGTCGCGATTAACCATCGTTTTCTCATCATCGCCTCAGAACAGATCGCTACGGGTTTTCAGCAGATTCTCAACGTCTTTATCCACTTTGATATGAATCTCATGTTCAATTTTGACGTTCATATTGATGGTGATCGGCTCTTTCGACGCCGCAATTTCAATACGCGGCGTACAGCCCGCCAGCAGCATGGTTGCCAGAAAAGCGGTGAATAGTTTGATCATTATTGTTGTTCCTTACAGGTATGACTGTCCTGGCAGCGCTGGGCGGGCAGTCTGGCGTTCTGCTCCAGCCACGCCTGCAGATTGTCGCCGAAACGCAAGCTGCGCCACAGGTCAAAAATATTCTCTTCATGGGAGTAGTTTAAGTGCACCGTGTTGCTTTTGCCCTCTACCCGACTGGTGCCGCTGATGGTCGCCTTCAGCGTCAGTACGCCGAGGTTATCGAGATTGATCCGCGTCCACGAGGTGGCCACTTCCATATAGCGCAGCCAGTTAATGGCCGCCCCGGCGGAGACGTTGTCGGCCACCAGCGCGTCAGCGGTGTCTTTATCCAGGCGCATCGTCATCGGCCCCGGATTGCTGAACCAGCCGTCCTTAATGATCCATTTATCGTTATCCAGCCACAGCGGCAGCGCGCCGTTGAACGGGCCGGAAACGGCGAACTGCTTCACTTTAATGGCGCTAATTAATTCGCTGCTGGAGATGTTCTGCAGGCGCAGCAGCGCCGGATCGTGCTGCGGCATCCGCAGCTGCTGCATGGTTAGCTTGCCGCCGAGAATATCGACGCTGACGTTGCTCAACTGTAAAGGAGCGTCTTCGCTCCAGGGCCAGGCTCCCTGAAGATCTGCCGTCAGATTGCGCGCCGTAAACTGGTTGACGACTTCGCCAATGCGCAGCGAAACCGGATGGCGGGTGCCAAGCTGCCAGATGCCTTCGCTAAAGCGGAACGGCAGCACGAAATCGACGCCGTTGATCTGGTTATCCGGCATCCAGGCGCTGCCGCCTTTGAGCACCCCGTGCCCCCCCGCCTCAAAGCCCTGACCGGCGGCGGCAGAGAACGCGACCTGGGCGTACAGTGAACCTTCGCGCAGGTTCATCTTCCATTCCGGCGGCACCAGCGGCTGGAAAACGGTTAATGACTGTTTCGGCCACCACGCCTGCCCGCGCAGGCGCTCGCCGTCCCAGCGTCCGGTGACGCGGACGGGGCCAATTTTTTGCGCATGCAGGGAACCATTGAACTGGAACCAGGTTGGATCGCGACCCTCAACGTTAAATTTCAGCGTTGACGGCGGCAGTTCGCTGCCGCCGCTGAAGGTGGTTTTTCCGGCATCCAGCGACAGCGCGCCGGTCAGTCGCGGATGCTGCTCATCGCGCAGCCAGTGAATCGGTTTATCCAGGGTGAGACGCGGCGTGCTCACCAGCATGGAACCATACTGCAGCTTATCGAAACCGGTCGACAGGCTATTGAGCACGATGGCGCTATCAACCCATTCACCCGCGCCTTTAACGTCCCAGCGCGCCTGCATCGGGGTAAAATGGCCATCGCCCCAGTAGCGCCACTGCCAGCGGCCGCGGTCTGGCATAAAATTGTCGGCCTGGCCGTCGAGATGCAGGGTAAAATCTCCCATCTCCTGCTCATGGGCGCGGAGAATGGCCTGCAGGCGGCCATCCACGCCCTGCTGCGTCACGGTGACGCCCGCCAGCGGCCAGCGAATTTCATCGATGTTCAGTGAGTCGATGACCCGCCCGCGCGAACGCAGCAGCGCCCCAGGATGAAAGTTGAGGACCGGCGCGATAAGCGGACCGCTCAGCTGCGCGGGCAGTCTGGCGTAAAAAATCAGATCGCCAAGTTTGGCCTCGCCGGTCAGCTGTAGCGGCATGTCGCTACTGTCCATACTCAGCTTACCGGGGCCAATATTGAGCACGGCATTACCCTTACCGGCCTGACCCTGGGTAAGCACGTTCAACCGCCCGCTGACCTTCATCTGTTCGGTGCCCTGTTGCCAGTTACCCACCGAAAGCGCAACGCGACCGCTTAACGCATTGCCCGCATACTCGGTGTGCCAGCGGCCATCGCTGATAGCGATACGATCCGGGGTGATTTCCCACGGCAGATCGAGAATCGGCTCCACTTCACCACGCGGCGTGACCAACAGCTGCCCGCGATTCTCATGCCACTCCAGTTCGGCGTCGACAAGGCCGGGTGTCTGAGGAAATTCAAAAGTGCTAAACAGATGACCATCAACCGGCAAACCGTCCGGCACCAGCGGCATCTGAAGCTCGCCCACCAGCTTCACCGGCGCCTGGCCTTCTACCAGACGCGCGGAAAAGTCGCTGACCGTCAGCGCCTGGCCGCGCAGGCGCGCCTGGAGAGAGACCTCTTCTCCGGCGTAACCGATATCCTGTTGCTGCGGGGTCAACGACATCACCAGACGCCCTTGCCATTTCTCCCACGGCGACAGACGCAGATTTTCAATCGTCAGCCAGCTGTATGGCAGCATCGATTGCCACTCGGCAAGGGTTTTCGGCGCCCCCGGCGCGGCTTCGCTGTGCGGTAATTTATTCAGGCAGGCGCTGTTAATATCCAGCTCAGTGATATGTAAACGCCAGCGGCTGGGGCGGGAGAGCTCGGCGTTAGTGACACGCGCGATTTCGCAGTCGCCTACCAGGTAGCGTAAATCCGGAATACGCAGGGAAGAGCGCGTCAGGCGCGGGCTCTCGCTGAGAGAGATTCGGGTGCCCGCAGGTAGCCAGATGCCAGCCAGCGTGGGCACCCAGTGGGTGAGCGTCAACAGCAAAGCCAGCGGTAGCAGCACGAGTGCTAATAATAGCGCGATGGCGGCTTTATATTTACCCTTCATGGGCAGCTAATATCCTGATTCGAAATAAGTAAAAGCCGAGAGGCCGTCATTGTGGCACGTTCGACCTGCGAGTTAAAGTTCCCATCCCGTTTAAGCGTAGTCGCCGCCCTGTGATTCACCAGCAGGCCATTTAGCCGGGGTTTAGTTTTCTCCTGCGACACTGGTCACCCACCGGGAACGTAAACGGATGCTGCTGTGGACTTAATTATCTCGCTAATGGCGTACGCTCAGGGCCACTATTCATTGGTATTACTGATGGTTTTCCTGCTGACGTTCACCAAATCCTGCGCCGTTATCTCGCTGCTGATCCCGGGAACTTCCGGTCTGCTGCTGTTCGGCACTCTGGCTTCGGCCAGCGCCGGGCATTTCTTGTTAATGTGGATGAGTGCCAGTTTCGGCGCAATCGGCGGATTCTGGCTGTCATGGCTAACCGGCCGTCATTACCAGCATCATCTGTATCGTATTCGCTGGCTTAACGCCGAGCGTCTCGCGCGCGGCCAGCTGTTCCTGCGCCGCCACGGCGCATGGGCGGTTTTTTTTGGCCGCTTTCTTTCCCCCCTGCGCGCCACCGTGCCGCTGGTAACCGGCGCCAGCGGGACGTCCTTCCGCCGTTTCCAGCTGGCCAACGTCAGTTCCGGCTTGCTGTGGCCGTTAATCCTGCTGGCGCCAGGCGCTTTAAGCCTCAATTTTTGGTGAAACGTATTGTCTTTTAAAGAGATTTCTTAACTCAGCGATATGCTCTAGAATTATTACTATAGCCTGGTAATTAAACTATTTTTTAATAATTGTAAGATTATTTTAATTATGCTACCGTGACGGTATTATCACTGGAGAAAAGTCTTATGAAAATCGCTGTGTACAGTACGAAACAGTACGACAAGAAGTATCTGCAGCATGTCAATGATGCATACGGCTTTGAACTGGAATTTTTTGACTTCCTGCTCACCGAAAAGACCGCCAAAACCGCCAACGGCTGTGAAGCGGTATGCATTTTCGTTAACGATGACGGTAGCCGCCCGGTACTTGAAGAACTGAAAGCCCACGGCGTGAAGTACATCGCGCTGCGCTGCGCCGGGTTCAACAACGTTGACCTCGACGCCGCGAAAGAGCTGGGCCTGCGGGTAGTACGCGTCCCGGCCTACTCGCCGGAAGCGGTCGCTGAGCACGCAATCGGCATGATGATGTCGCTGAACCGCCGCATTCATCGCGCCTATCAGCGCACTCGCGATGCTAACTTCTCCCTTGAGGGGCTGACCGGCTTCACTATGCACGGTAAAACCGCCGGCGTTATCGGCACCGGTAAGATTGGCGTTGCCGCGCTGCGCATCCTTAAAGGTTTCGGTATGCGCCTGCTGGCGTTTGATCCCTATCCAAGCGCCGCCGCGCTGGATATGGGCGTGGAGTATGTCGATCTGGAAACGCTATACCGGGAGTCCGATGTTATCTCCCTGCACTGCCCGCTGACCGATGAGAACTATCATTTGCTGAACCATGCCGCGTTCGATCGGATGAAAGATGGGGTGATGATCATCAACACCAGTCGCGGCGCGCTTATCGATTCGCAGGCAGCGATCGATGCCCTGAAGCACCAGAAAATTGGCGCGCTGGGGATGGACGTGTATGAGAACGAACGCGATCTGTTCTTTGAAGATAAGTCTAACGACGTTATTCAGGACGATGTCTTCCGCCGTCTTTCCGCCTGCCACAACGTTCTGTTTACCGGTCACCAGGCGTTTTTGACCGCAGAGGCGTTGATCAGTATCTCGCAGACCACCCTCGACAACCTGCGTCAGGTGGATGCTGGCGAAACCTGCCCTAACGCACTGGTCTGATTTTCCTTGCCCTTTTGTGCTCCCCTTCCGCGGGGGGCACATTCAGATAATCCCCACAGAAATCCCCTGCGATAAAGTTACAATCCCCTTCATTTATTGATGTGATAAATATTTATGGAGATTAAATGAACAAGATTGCTGCGCTGCTGGCGGCGGGAATGTTGCTATCGGGCTGCGTTTATAACAGCAAAGTGTCGACCAGAGCGGAACAGCTTCAGCACCACCGTTTTGTGCTGACCAGCGTCAACGGTCAACCGCTGAAAGCCGCCGATAAGCCGCTGGAGCTGAGCTTTGGCGAAAAGATGCCAATAACAGGCAATATGTACGTTTCAGGCAATATGTGCAACCGCTTTAGCGGCACGGGTAAAGTCTCTGACGGCGAGCTGAAGGTTGAAGAGCTGGCGATGACCCGCATGCTCTGCACGGACTCGCAGCTGAGCGCGCTGGACGCCACGCTGAGCAAAATGCTGCGCGACGGTGCGCAGGTCGACCTGACGGAAACGCAGCTGACGCTGGCAACCGCCGACCAGACGCTGGTGTATAAGCTCGCCGACCTGATGAATTAATAGTTACCGCAGCTTCCGCCTGCCAGCGCCTGCTCGCTGCATCGCTTGCCGTTCGGTAATGCGCACATGCCGATAGCGGAGCCATCAAGCTGGCGGGCTACGGATAACGAGCCGCCAACCATGGCGCAGTTCGCCTGCCCGCTGCTGCTCATCGCGGCACGCATCCCTGGCGTCACGTGCGCCGCCGTTGCCTGCTGAACAGGTTCATCATTACTACTACACGCCGACAGTAACAGCGCAGCACATCCCACTAAAAACGCAGCTCGCATCTTCTCTCCCCTCAGATACATCTTAAAATGAACAAGCTCAAGAATAATAGGCAGCTCAGCGCGCCGCGTCGAGAGGCGAAGTACGTATTTATGCGTTGTGTTAACATTTTTTAGCAATTTTTTCGCGATAGCAGTTTGTCTGCATGAACGCATTAATCTCTCAGTGTGGGTGTGACACATCGTCATGATGCGATTGGGTCGTTGCACGTAAAGATATCATTCTTTATTCTGCAAACATATCTTCTACAGCGGAGCTGTTTTCTCTTCCTGTCATTCAATAAAAATGCCCGGCTAAGGGCTATGCCGATTTAGCCGGGCGTAGGGTCATTAATTTGGCACAACTCCAGAATAGAATGTTCCAGCCAGATATTGCGTATTGGTTACCGCATAGGCTTGTGTCATCACGCTTGAATCGACATCATCAAACGGGTGACGGAAATAGGCATCGTGCTCTGATTTTGCTTTATCAAAAAACATCACACGCCCGGAAAAATAAAGAACACCATCATCAAGATTGCGAAAAACCATCTGAAAGACCGGCGTAATATTGACGCGATCGGCACTTTCATTAGAGGGGTCCCAAAGGTTAATGAAGTTCCCTGCCACACGGACATATTTCCCTTCAACAACCTCACCATTTTTTGCTCTGTAGATAGCCTGCAAAGTTGCCCACGGCAGTGCTATGAATTGCATATTTTCATCCTTAATAAAATTTAGTAATCTGGTTTTCTTGATAGATTAATCATCGACATATTAACCTTGGGTTATATCATAACGTTGCGATACATTATCGGCTCATCTGCTATTAAAAAAATGAAATTAGCATGGCATACCCTCCATTTGCTGTAGTATAAACTTTGTGCTTTAAGGTAATTCCTGTAAAAGGGGATATTCTGCTTTGGATTAGCAGATTTTATTGCCGGTCAACTCATTACTCGAACCCTGAGCCAACCATAGATAAAGGATTCATTAGCATCGTTTCTTTCAGCCAACTCCAGATAATATTGCCCTTGACTACAGTTTAATGCTCGTAATAGTACCGTCTCACCTTCACTGCCTCTGCGAATAAGATACTGGCTTAAGGCGTTAATCGTTCTGGGGCCGATAGCACCATCGACCATGAGGTCCGGATACAGCACTCCGCGATGATTAAAGGCATTTAGCCATCGCTGAAGCCACTTACCCGGCAGAATAGTGCCAATATTGACCCCGGCATCACACAGTTTTTCAGCAAGCGGGGTAGATATCTCAGCAACATGGTCGAACCGGGGCGCAATCCAGTAGTCCGCGGTGAGAATATCCAGCGCCTGCTGGCGCGTCAGTTTTTGCATAGGTCCATCATAACCATGCGCGCGGGCAGTGGCCTGAGTAATCCCCCAATTTGTTGGGCCACCTCGATCGTCCGGATGATTTACATAGCCGCCCTCCTTATCCAAAATGGCGTTAAAAATCTCATCTTTATTCATACATCCCTCATTTATCGATTAAATGCGCGATATTCCCCCTGACGAGGAATACGGTAATAAGTATAAAAAAATTGACGCTGACGACTAACCAATGGGTCGATTCATACAGGCCAAAAAGATAGCGAAACGGTATGCTGGCATAGGTAAGTACCAGTAAATATGCCGTGTATGATATCCATGGCCGATGTCTTCGGTAGCACGCGCGGCGATAAAACATCAAGTTCAGAGTGATCAAAGCGCAGACAATTGCGTTAATCAGCGCCGGCAGTTCATTTTCCATTTGGCCGTTCACTATTGTTGCGAGTGAGTATTTTGTACAATTCGGTGAGATCTTGATTATTCAGAAATGTGAGTATCTTAATAATCAGCGCGGATAGCAGTACGGCGCCTAACGCGTCTAAAGACCGTTCACTGTATCCGGTCCAGATTGCCAGCTTCGTACCAATTAACCCGGCGCCCAATACGCCGACAATAAAGGAAGTCATAAAATAGGCAGCCAGTCTGAAACGTGAAATATTTACTGCGGTCGCCACATAAAACACGGCGCCAGCAAATGCGCCGAACACAACGCCATAATCAATACCTGCGATCAGGCCAAATAGACTCGCTGCCATTAATCCTCCAGTAACAATTGCCGACGTACCGGAAACAGGATCGGACATTCACCCTCCCTTCTTTCACTGACATTCCTGATGGTCATAACAAATGGCGAAGGAAAGCAGCATCATGCTAATGCTTTTACTTTGCCGTAATCTTTTTTCTTTTTTGCAAACCCAGCGCATAGATGGCCCTGTGACAGAGCCAGGTCCCAGGTTGCGCATAGTGGTGTGAAAATTCTTGCTGATAAACAACGGTGGCACGCGCAATTTGCCGTTTATATTCCTCAAGCTGCCAAAAAATATCCTGGGCAACAAAGTTAATGGGCAATGCGTCCTCGATACGCGCTGGCGTATGGTGCTTTCCCTTAGCCTGAATCTGAGCGCGAGAAGGCGTAGGCCGGTGGAGGCGTTCTGAACTGAGGGCTTGTGGATTTTGTAAGTGCGAGCGCTGCGCACGGCGACGACCGGCAGCGGAACCATGAAACGCGGTTTTACGGGACATTGCGGTCTCCTGAATGAGCTTTGACGGTGCGTCAGCGATGAATCCTCTCCCGCTGGCTTCACCCCAAAGCGCATTGCGTTATGGTGCTGGCTTTTCAGCCACGTAGATTCATTTTCGAATCGTTGTATTTCACCGACGATAGCGCGGTGTGTTTCAAGTCGATGAAGAAAGAATACCTCAGGGTTAATTAAAAATAAATACCTATGGGTATATTTTATGGTGCAATTAGAATAACACTCTGAAAATATTCAAAATTTAGTTACAAGGCAGGGTTTTGCCGGGAGGGAAACGATGCAGGCGGGCGATGCGCCAGATTGCCAGCATAAAAGGGCTTCTGGACATGATTTCTCGCATCCAGCGCAGGTAAACCCGGTGCTTAAACAACTTGCCGGGAAATTTTACCTGCTGGACTTGATACTTAAGGCTGGAACGGAGGGAGGGTTTGAACGCTAGTAAAACGTTAAACAAACCGTTTAACGCTATGGCTGTAGATCACGCGGCCAATAATTTTCAGATACTGTTCATGGCTTTCGCCGATCGTCCAGTCGGCATATTTGCGGTTATCTGAATGCACAAGCAGGCCATCCGCCGTGAATTGAAGACGCTTCACCAACACCGCCCCTTTGAACGAAAAGACATAGATACCGTCACCTTCAAAGTAATCTTTTGAGACATCAACAAAGATGTAATCACCGGTCTCGATGGTGCCGGACATGCTATCGCCGGAAACCGTAATCACCTTGATATGCTCTGCGGGCCGGTTACCAAAAAGCCTCAGCGCGCCGGCAGTGTCATAGGTGATACTGTTGACCGTTTCATCAACCTCGCTTGAGACAATACATCCTGGTCCCGCGCTGGCCTGCGCGTCCAGAACCTCAATGACGTACTGCATCTGAGGTGTGTCTTCCACCGGTTCTCGTTCGATATCAATACTTCCGCTAATGCCGTCCATCCAGCCGCGGGGCAAATTGAAAGAAGATTCAATAAGATCGACCATCTCGTCAGCTATCCTTTTCTTTTGTTTCTTGCCTTCCGGGTAGAGCATCCTGGAAACGTAAGAAGGCTCCCGCCCAAGGGTTCGGGCTACATCAACAGCTTTACCGCCGCATAAATTATCACGGATATAGATCAAGCGCTGACGTCTGATTTCGTATTTATCCATCGTAATCTGTCTAACACCAGTTACCAGCAGGTATCTAAAATATAGCAAAGTGCCATTAAATTACCTATAGGTAATGTACGCGAAATTATCGTTCTCAACGCTTTGCTCCCCCCACCGTCAACACTGCTACTTATGGAAAAATGGTGCCTGTGATTTTGGTGTAGGCTGTCGTTTATAAGCAAACAACGCTGTAATAAGTTGAATTAATTTATCTAAATTATGGATTTTATCGCTACCGGAGATCAAAAAAGCCTGTTGCTCAGGGGTCTATACTTAAACACGGTATCGCAAACCCTACGCCCTGCGCGAACTGAAGCGGGTCGCGTTTTGAGCGCGCTCAGGCTGATCAGAGATGCATTTTTAGCCAGCGACAGGATCGCGCCGAAAGCGGTTTTAAAGCAGAGATAAGCGAGTGCCCAGATTGCATCACTGGGCATAAAAAGTTTTTTTCAAATATTTAGCAATGTGAGTATTGATATGATCACTATTGACGGTAATGGCGTGGTTGCTTCAGTCGCGTTTCGCACCAGTGAAGTTATCGCCATCTACCCGATCACGCCCAGCTCCACAATGGCGGAGCAGGCGGATGCCTGGGCTGGCAACGGGCTGAAAAACGTCTGGGGCGATGTCCCCCGCGTCGTCGAGATGCAGTCGGAGGCCGGGGCGATCGGCGCCGTACACGGTGCGCTGCAGACCGGTGCGCTCTCAACCTCTTTTACTTCATCGCAGGGTTTACTGCTGATGATCCCGACGCTGTACAAACTGGCGGGCCAGCTGATGCCGTTTGTGCTGCACGTCGCCGCCCGTACCGTGGCCACCCACGCGCTCTCTATCTTCGGCGATCACTCCGACGTGATGGCCGTACGTCAGACAGGCTGCGCGATGCTCTGCGCCAGCAGCGTTCAGGAAGCTCAGGATTTTGCGCTGATTTCACATATCGCCACGCTGCAAAGTCGCGTGCCATTCATTCATTTCTTTGATGGCTTCCGTACCTCGCACGAAATCAACAAAATCGCTCCACTGGCAGACGATACCATTCGTAGCCTGCTGCCGCAGGATAGAATTGAAGAACATCGCCAGCGCGCCCTGAACCCGGAACATCCGGTTATCCGCGGCACCTCAGCTAATCCGGATACGTATTTCCAGTCACGTGAAGCGACGAATCCGTGGTACAACGCGGTCTATGAGTGTGTCGAAACGGCAATGGATGATTTTGCCGCCGCCACCGGACGTCAGTACAAACCCTTTGAGTTTTACGGTCATCCGCAGGCTGAGCGCGTAATCGTCATTATGGGCTCCGCCATCGGTACCTGTGAAGAAGTGGTCGATGAGCTGCTGAGCCGCGGTGAAAAAGTCGGCGTGCTAAAAGTTCGTCTTTACCGCCCCTTCTCTGCCGCGCACCTGCTTGAAGCCTTACCGCCGAGCACCCAAGCCGTGGCGGTGCTGGACCGCACCAAAGAACCGGGGTCCCAGGCCGAGCCGCTCTATCTCGACGTCATGACCGCCCTGGCCGAAGCCTTTAACCGCGGCGAGCGAGAAACCCTGCCGCGCACCATTGGCGGACGCTATGGCCTCTCTTCAAAAGAGTTCGGTCCGGAGTGTGTCCTGGCCATCTTCAAGGAGCTGAGCGCCGCTAAACCCAAGCCGCGCTTTACCGTCGGCATCTACGATGACGTCACTAATCTTTCCCTGCCGCTGGTCGAAAATACGCTCCCCTCGGAAGCGAAACTGGAAGCCCTCTTCTACGGGCTCGGCAGCGACGGTAGCGTCTCGGCTACGAAAAACAATATCAAGATTATCGGTAACTCTACGCCGTGGTTCTCGCAGGGCTATTTCGTCTATGACTCGAAAAAGGCCGGCGGGCTGACGGTTTCACATCTGCGCGTCAGCGAGAAGCCGATTCGTTCTTCTTATCTGATTTCGCAGGCCGACTTTGTCGGCTGTCACCAGCTGCAGTTTATCGATAAATATCAGATGGCGGAACGTCTGAAGCCCGGCGGTATTTTCCTGCTTAATACGCCCTACAGCGCCGATGAAGTCTGGTCCCGTTTGCCACAAGAAGTCCAGGCCACCCTCAATCAGAAAAAAGCGCGTTTTTATATCGTCAACGCGGCAAAAATCGCCCGTGAATGCAGCCTGGGGGCGCGTATCAACACCGTTATGCAGATGGCCTTTTTCCACCTGACGCGGATCCTGCCGGGCGATAACGCGCTGGCGGAGCTACAGGGGGCCATTGCCAAAAGCTACAGCAGCAAAGGCCAGGAGCTGGTGGAGCGTAACTGGCAGGCGCTGGCGATGGCCCGCGAGTCGCTCGCGGAAGTGCCGCTACGGCCGGTTGACGGCAACAGCCCGAATCGCCCACCGGTCGTCTCCGACGCCGCGCCGGATTTCGTAAAAACCGTCACCGCCGCGATGCTGGCCGGGCTCGGCGATGCGCTACCGGTATCCGCTCTGCCGCCGGATGGTACCTGGCCAATGGGCACTACCCGCTGGGAAAAACGCAACATCGCCGAAGAGATCCCGATTTGGAAGGAAGAGCTTTGCACCCAGTGCAACCACTGCGTGGCCGCCTGCCCGCACTCGGCAATCCGTGCGAAAGTGGTCTCCCCGGAGGCAATGGAAAATGCGCCGGACAGCCTGCATTCCCTTGATGTCAAATCCCGCGATATGCGCGGTCAGAAATACGTTCTGCAGGTCGCGCCTGAAGATTGTACCGGCTGTAATCTCTGCGTCGAAGTTTGTCCGGCAAAAGACAGGCAGAACCCGGAAATCAAGGCTATCAATATGATGTCGCGCCTTGAGCATGTTGAAGAAGAGAAAGTGAATTATGACTACTTCCTCAACCTGCCGGAAATGGACCGCAGCAAGCTGGAACGTATCGATATCCGCACCTCACAGCTGATCAGCCCGCTGTTTGAATACTCCGGCGCCTGCTCCGGCTGCGGCGAAACGCCATATATCAAACTGCTGACTCAGCTCTACGGCGATCGAATGCTGATTGCCAACGCCACCGGCTGTTCATCGATTTACGGCGGCAACCTCCCTTCCACGCCCTACACCACCGATGCCAATGGTCGCGGGCCGGCCTGGGCCAACTCGCTGTTTGAGGATAACGCCGAATTTGGGCTTGGCTTCCGACTTACCGTCGATCAGCATCGGCAGCGCGTCATGCGTCTGTTGGCGCAGTTCGCCGATAAACTTCCGCCCGAGCTTAACGATGCGCTGCACGCAGAAGCAACGCCTGAGGTGCGCCGCGAGCAGATAGCCGAGCTGCGCAAGGTACTGGCAAATGAAGAAGGCGCGAAGGAGCTGTTAACCGACGCCGACGCGCTGGTGGAAAAATCGATCTGGCTGATTGGCGGCGACGGCTGGGCCTATGATATTGGCTTCGGTGGTCTCGACCACGTGCTGAGTCTGACCGAAAACGTCAATATTCTGGTGCTCGATACCCAGTGCTACTCCAATACCGGCGGTCAGGCATCGAAGGCTACGCCGCTGGGAGCCGTCACGAAGTTTGGCGAGCACGGCAAGCGCAAGGCGCGTAAAGATCTCGGCGTGAGCATGATGATGTACGGTCATGTTTATGTGGCGCAGATTTCGCTTGGCGCCCAGCTGAATCAGACGGTAAAAGCCATTCAGGAAGCGGAAGCTTACCCGGGTCCGTCGCTGATTATCGCCTACAGCCCTTGCGAAGAGCACGGTTACGATTTGGCGCTGAGCCACGATCAGATGCGTCAGCTGACCGCCACCGGTTTCTGGCCGCTGTATCGCTTTGACCCGCGTCGTGCCGATGAGGGCAAACTCCCGCTGGCGCTGGACTCCCGCCCGCCGTCAGATGCCCTGGCTGGGACACTGTTGAACGAGCAGCGCTTCCGTCGCCTGAACGCTCAACAGCCGGAAGTCGCGGAACAACTGTGGAAGGATGCAACGGCAGACCTGCAAAAACGCTACGACTTCCTCGCGCAGCTGGCCGGTAAGGCAGAAAAACCGACTACCGAAAGCTAATCTGCTGACGTTTTTTTCAGCCCATAAAAAAAGCCCGAATATGAATTCGGGCTTGTCATTTTACCGATCAATAAAACCATTCTCAGGAACGGGCGGCAACATAAAAATTTGGATGACAATAAAAGGCATATAACGGGCGGATAATACGGCATTAATACCGATATGTATAATTTTTATTTTATATGCATTACGCGAATTCATTCATTACAATTATCATCATTTCATTCGAATTATTTATTTTAGATTTTACTTATATCGTAACAATTGATATTTACCAGATCTCAATCTGCTCCTTTAGCATGAGTTTACTTCCCTGGAGGAAGTTAAAACAAAAACAGTTAAAGGATTGTCTAAATGAAAAGAAAAGTACTGGCCCTCGTTATCCCGGCATTATTAGCTGCTGGCGCTGCACACTCCGCTGAGATTTATAATAAAGACGGAAATAAACTGGACCTCTATGGCAAGGTGGACGGTCTGCATTATTTCTCTGACGATGCATCAAAAGATGGCGATCAGTCATACGTCCGTCTTGGCTTCAAAGGCGAAACTCAGATTAACGATCAGCTGACTGGCTACGGTCAGTGGGAATATAACGTCCAGGCGAACAACACCGAAGGCGCGGACAACCAATCCTGGACCCGTCTGGCGTTCGCTGGCCTCAAGTTCGCTGATTACGGTTCATTCGATTATGGCCGTAACTACGGCGTGCTGTACGACGTAGAAGGCTGGACCGATATGCTGCCAGAATTCGGCGGCGACTCTTATACCCAGGCGGATAACTTTATGACCGGCCGCGCCAACGGCGTAGCAACCTACCGCAATACCGACTTCTTCGGTCTGGTTAATGGCCTGAACTTTGCCCTGCAGTACCAGGGTAAAAACGAAAATGCCGGCAGCGGAGAAGGCACCAACAATGGCGATCGCAGCGTACGTAACGCTAACGGCGATGGTTTTGGTCTATCCACTTCTTATGATTTCGGTATGGGTATCAGCGCCGCTGCCGCCTACACCTCCTCTGACCGTACCAACGATCAGATGACCCAGACCACCGCGCAGGGCGATAAAGCGGAAGCCTGGACCACCGGCCTGAAATATGACGCCAATAACATCTATCTGGCGACCATGTATTCCGAAACCCGCAATATGACGCCTTACGGCAACGGTAACGGCGTAGCCAACAAAACTCAGAACTTTGAAGTGACTGCTCAGTATCAGTTCGACTTCGGCCTGCGCCCGGCGGTCTCTTTCCTGATGTCTAAAGGCAAAGATCTGACCAATACCGATGGCGACAAAGATCTGGTGAAATATGCTGACATCGGCGCGACTTATTACTTCAACCGCAATATGTCTACCTATGTCGATTACAAAATCAACCTGCTTGACGAAGACGACAGCTTCTATTCCAACAATGGCATCTCTACCGATGACGTGGTTGCTTTAGGCCTGGTTTACCAGTTCTAAGCTGCGGGCCCGCTGGCAACGGCGGGCTCTCTTCCCTTGCCTCTGAAGCTGCATTCAAAGCAAAACAATATATCAATTGCTTTAAAATAATCGTCCGATGAATGATATATTACTGACAGGAACTGCCGTAGCCGTAGAGGACGCCTGCCATGCACCATCATTGCGTAAAATCATCCCGCATCCACTCCATCGCCTATGATGAATCCTCTGGCATTCTTGAAATCCGTTTCCGCGATAACCAAACGCTACAGTATCTCGGCGTCCCGCCACGCATTTTTCGCGATTTTCTCCAGGTTGTTTCTAAGGGCCGTTTTTACGACGGTGTGATTAAAGGCAAATTTACCGAACGCCGCCGCGCCTGATAGCGAAAGTGTGATTGGGTTCAATATACAATATTCGTCCGGATGGCCTACACTTTAAGTGGTTACTTAAACAGGAGGTTATATGAACAGAATGATTCTTGTGCCCATCGATATTTCCGATACAGAATTAACTGACCGTGTTATCAAGCACGTTGAGGCTGAAGCCAGAATCGATGATGCCGAGGTGCATTTCCTGACCGTCATTCCCTCCCTTCCCTATTACGCTTCGCTGGGAATGGCCTATACTGCAGAGCTGCCGGCGATGGACGACCTCAAAGCCGAATCGGAGTCGCGGCTGAAAGAGATTGTGAAAAAATTTACTATTCCGGAAGACCGTGTCCATTTACACGTTTCCGAGGGTTCGCCGAAAGATAAAATTCTCGCTATGGCGAAATCCCTTCCCGCCGATCTGGTGATCATTTCTTCGCACCGTCCCGATATCACCACCTATCTGCTGGGTTCTAACGCCGCCGCCGTTGTCCGCCATGCGGAATGCTCGGTACTGGTCGTACGATAAACCTATCCTGCCCGCCGCCGTGCGGGCTTTTATTTGCTCGCCTGACAGTAGATTCCCTGTGCTCCCCCTTTGCTAATTCCGACCATTCACATAACAACAATGCCTGCTAAGCGCAATCGGCTAGCAGCTCGCTAAAGCCAGAGTATCCACGGATTACTCCTATTTGCTGCGCCGGCAGAGGAGTATCTATGGCATCTCCTTAAAATATTCACATTTTTATATTGGAATTGGGTCTCGCCAGTTCAGGAGTTATTATGAAAAAAATTATTTTAGTCGTATTTGTGTTCTGCGGAGCGTTGTCTCTGTCCGGATGTATTTTGCCTCCAGGTGGACCCGGTGGTGGACCGGGCGGGGGGCATTTCCACGGGCCGGGTCAGCGTTGATCGGTCAACACACTTAGTTACTCTTCCATAAAAGCCACCCGAAGATCGCCTTCGCGGTGGCCATAGAATATTTATCTGTTGCCTATCATTTCACCATTATTCCTTTTAGCAACGGCTGTTATCTCAATAAAAGGCAATTTTGCCTGTGGCAACAATGTTGTACTTGCATCCGTATAGTCAGGGTAGGGCTAAAATGGAAAGCTGCCGTAAAACGCGCTGGTATTCGTCGTCGGAATCCGTACCATACGCGACATACTTTTGCCTGCCGGCTGCGGTAAGCCGGAGCTAACCCATTGCTAACCAGATGGGGCATGAAAACGTAAAAAATGGTGTTCAACGTCGACAATACAGGGATGGAAGAAATCAACGGCGATAGGCTTTAAATGCCTGACGCCAGACTTGCACCGTAATGTTAACTTTGCCCCTTACATGCCTTTTGTTTCAGAGAACGTTTATAATGCTTGATAATCAGCAAGTTACAAAGAAAGAAAAATACAATATCGACAAATTGCAGAAGCGCTTGCGCCGTAACGTCGGCGAGGCGATCGCTGATTTTAATATGATTGAAGAAGGTGACCGCATCATGGTTTGCCTCTCCGGCGGTAAAGACAGCTACACCATGCTGGAGATTTTGCGCAATCTGCAAAAAAGCGCGCCGATATCCTTCTCACTGGTGGCGGTGAACCTCGACCAAAAACAGCCGGGCTTCCCGGAACATATCCTGCCGGAATACCTTGAGCAGTTGGGCGTTGAATATAAGATTGTTGAAGAAAATACCTACGGCATCGTTAAAGAAAAAATTCCGGAAGGCAAAACCACCTGCTCTCTCTGTTCGCGCCTGCGCCGCGGCATTCTTTACCGCACCGCGACTGAGCTGGGCGCCACCAAAATCGCCCTTGGCCACCACCGCGACGACATCCTGCAGACTCTGTTTCTGAATATGTTCTATGGCGGTAAGATGAAAGGGATGCCGCCGAAGCTGATGAGCGACGACGGTAAACATATCGTTATTCGCCCGCTGGCCTACTGCCGGGAAAAAGATATTGAACGTTTCTCTCAGGCGAAAGGTTTCCCGATTATTCCGTGCAACCTGTGCGGTTCACAGCCGAACCTACAGCGTCAGGTGATTGCCGATATGCTGCGCGATTGGGACAAACGCTATCCCGGACGCATCGAAACCATGTTTAGCGCGATGCAGAACGTGGTGCCTTCTCATCTCAGCGACGTTAATCTGTTCGACTTCAAAGGCATTCATCACGGCTCTGCGGTCGTTGACGGCGGCGACCTGGCGTTCGATCGCGAAGAGCTCCCGACGCAGCCGGCCGGCTGGCAACCGGAAGAAGATGATGCGCAGCTGGACGCTCTGCGTCTGAACGTGGTGGAAGTGAAATAATCCTCCTGCGTCTCAGGCAATCGCCTGAGACGCCGCTGCCGGGTCTATTTCAGCAAACGTACCCGGCAGGCCTTGCCTTTAATTTTGCCGTTTTGAAGCTGCCTGAATGCCTTATGCGCTACGCTCTGACGCAGGGCAACGTAGACATGTGCCGGATGAACGGCGATCTTTCCGATGTCAGCACCATCAAGACCGATATCACCGGTCAACGCTCCCAGCACATCGCCCGGACGCATTTTAGCCTTTTTACCGCCGTCAATGCACAGCGTGGCCATCTCTGCCTGCAGCGGCGTAATCGAGCTATTCATCGGCCCGTCCATCCAGTTGAGCTTCATTTGCAGCATTTCGGCAAGAATGTTCGCACGCTGCGCCTCTTCCGGCGCGCAGAGGCTAATCGCCAGACCGCTTTCACCGGCGCGAGCGGTACGGCCAATGCGATGCACGTGTACCTCCGGGTCCCAGGCCAGCTCATAGTTCACCACCAGTTCGAGCGATTTTATATCCAGGCCGCGGGCAGCGACATCGGTCGCCACCAGCACGCGCGCGCTCCCGTTGGCAAAACGTACCAGCGTCTGGTCGCGGTCGCGCTGTTCAAGATCGCCATGCAGCGATAGCGCGCTCTGCCCGGCGGCGTTGAGCGAATCGCAAACGGCCTGGCAATCCTTTTTGGTGTTACAGAACACCACGCAGGAGGCGGGCTGATGCTGGCTTAGTAGCTTTTGCAGCAGCGCGATTTTACCCTTTTGCGAAGTTTCAAAAAACTGCTGTTCGATAGCCGGTAGCGCATCAACGGCATCAATTTCAATAGTCTGCGGATTATTCTGCACGCGGCCGCTGATTGCCGCTATTGCTTCCGGCCAGGTGGCGGAAAACAGCAGCGTCTGGCGCGACGCCGGCGCAAAGCGGATCACGTCATCAATGGCATCGCTAAAACCCATATCCAGCATGCGATCCGCTTCGTCCATCACCAGCGTTTGCAGAGCGTCCAGCGACACGGTGCCCTTCTGCAGGTGATCGAGCAAGCGTCCCGGCGTGGCGACGATAATATGCGGCGCGTGCTGCAGCGAGTCGCGCTGAGCGCCAAAAGGCTGGCCGCCGCAGAGGGTTAATATTTTGATATTCGCCAGGAAACGCGCCAGGCGACGCAGTTCACCGGCCACCTGATCCGCCAGCTCGCGGGTCGGACACAGCACCAGAGACTGGGTCTGGAACAGCGAGGCGTCAACGTGCTGGAGTAGCCCGAGGCCGAATGCCGCCGTTTTACCGCTGCCGGTTTTTGCCTGCACGCGGACATCTTTGCCCGCAAGAATCGCGGGTAAAGCCGCTGCCTGAACCGGGGTCATCGAAAGATACCCCAGTTCATTCAGATTAGTGAGCTGGGCGGCGGGCAAAACATTCAGAGTTGAAAAAGCGGTCACAATAATTTCTCGCATTACATTGAGGGGCGGACAATCTGCTGGCGCGTATCCTCGCAGATCTCCGCTCCCGATGCGACAATTTAATCGGCTCATCGTCAGGCGGCGGATCGGGCAACGGGCGCGGACGTGGCTTGGGATCGTGGACCGGCACAGGATCGTTGGGTTCCGGCGGTATGGGTATTGAGTTCAGCGGTTGATAACGCATATTGACTCCCGGTGATGGACGGGTACACCAATTAAGCGTAGAAGCTGGGAAACAGAGCGCAAAAAAAAGCCGACTCATTAAAGTCGGCGTCGTACGAATCAATTGTGCTATGCAGTAATTCAAAAAAGGAAGTAAGACAATATGGAGCGCAACGCCCATCGCTTGACGTTGCATTCACCTGCGAGAGAGATATTGCCCTGAATGGGTAGATGGTTTATTGATTTCGCTCAAACATTGCCGGGTTTTCATCATCGCCATCGCGACAAAAGACGATTCTTTACAACCATTTACTACGATGCAACCACCATGTAACACCCCCAATGAGAACGACTAACATTATGCAGAAAATAGAAAAACCCATATGCCAGCTATTGCCGGGAATGCCGCCGAGGTTAACCCCGAACAGCCCGGTTAAAAAGGTACTGGGCAGAAAAACCATCGCCATGAGCGACATCGTGTAGGTTCTTCGCGATAACGACTCCTGCATAATCTGCGCGATCTCATCGCTCATAATCGCCGTTCTGGCGATGCAGCTATCAATTTCATCCAGACCGCGGCCAAGACGCTCAGCAATATCCTGCATCCGCCGCCGATGGTCATCGGTCATCCACGGCAGCCGCTCGCTGGCCAGCCTTGCATAGACATCACGCTGCGGCGCCATATAACGGCGCATGACGATAAGCTGTTTACGCAACAGCGCCAGAAAGCCGCGCGGCGGCACCTGCTGATCGAGTAAATCATCTTCCAGATCGATAATCCGGTCATGGAGCTGCTCAATAAATTCGCTGGCGTGATCGGTCAGCGCATCGCAGACTTCCACCAGCCAGCCGCCGCCGTCAACCGGCCCGTTGCCCTCACGCAAATCGCCGAGCACATCGTCCAGCGCCAGCACTTTGCGCTGCCGGGTAGAAACAATTAACCGCTCGTCCATATAGAGACGCATCGCAACCAATTGGTCCGGGCGCTCATCGGTGCTGCCGTTAATACAGCGCAGCGTAATTAATGCCCCATCGCCAATCCTCGTCACTCTGGGACGAGTGCTCTCCCCACCCAGCGCATCGCGTACGTTATTAGGCAGCAGCGGCGTCGATGCCAGCCATTCCGCGCTATCTACATGGGTATAATTGAGATGCAGCCAACAAGGATGCTCTTTATCAATGGTATCGCTGTCGACCAGCGGCTTTACGCCGCCCTGCCCGTCGAACACCCATGCAAAAACGGCATCCGGCACGTTCAGTTCCGATCCTTTTATGGCGTCCACTGGACCTCCGTTAACTCATGCACATTTTCGTAGTCTAGCCTTACGCGACGGTTACGCAAGAGTTAATAAGCCCATCCTGCTGAATTCACTGGCGAAAAGTGGGGACGCAAAAACGAAGAACCCGCCGGCGGCGGGTCGTGGATAAACTTTGCGATACAGCGGTTAACCTGCGCGATCGTCCGTCGCCAGAACGTATGCCGGCGGCAAGACAGGTTAACGGGAGTCGTTCATTTTTTCTCTTCGGCGTATTGACGCGCGTTATCATGCAAATGGGTACACATGCTTTTATCCTCCATTGTTACAAGCAGAATAAACATAGATGAGAAATAGCTTTTTGCAAGTTAGTCATTATGGCCCGCTGAGCTTCTGCGCAAATAATTTAACAGCAGCACGAGGTCGACATCATGGCGTAACTTGAATTTTGACATGATGATGCGCTTATGGGAGAAAACCGTTTTTTCGCTCAGCGCCAGCTTGCCGGCAATCTCTCTGACCGAAAGCCCCGCCAGTAGTGCTGCGGCCACTTTTTCCTGCTGTCTTGAGAGCTTGCGATGACGACAATCATGACAGCGAATATCGGATTGATTCATCGAGGGAGTCGCCTCCTGCATCCGGGCCCGCTTAATTTGCGCAATCATCCGGTAAATTTTCTCATCCTGCTGAATAAATATCATCTCCTTCAGGCATGAGGGCAAGATCCCTCCGCGCCAGCGGAACTGCTTACCTACCAGGCCAATAAGGATGCCTCCCCGGCGATGCTGTAACTCGGGATGACAAATGTACTCCTCCCCGCGGCATAAACTCAGCACCATAATATCGGTTGCGGTATCTTTCCCCTTATATATTTTATTCACTGCCAACGAGCTAAACATAGCCGCAGGGAATAAACTCTCCAGCAGAGCGTTAAAACCTAATTTAAAAAAATTATTATCATTTTTATAAATGACATTCAGCATGGTCACGATAGCCCCTGGATACCCGGTGATAGTATATCAAGCATCAGCCAGACGATAGTCGCCAGCAAAATTACGGCGATCGCCGATTTACAAAATAGCGTACAGAAAAGCATGGTACTTCCTTTTATTGCCAGGTAAAGGTCACGGTGACAACTGCATTAATCGTACCGGGCGTAACACCACCTCGCGGGCTGAATGCCCGCGCGCGCAGGCGGTAGCGATATTGATTATTCACAATCGTCCCGCTTACCGTTTTATCCTTACCTAAAGGCTGCCCTTCTGCCGTTTGTAGCTGTATGGCAATATTGCCTGCGCTACCGCTATTCTGATAAAGATCGTCCGGGCCAGCGTTATCAGCATTACCGGAAAACTGCATCGTGGCCGTTGTCGTTCCCGCGGGACAGCGTTCAATATTAAAATCAAAGGGTACCCACTCCGTCGCGGAGCCAGGCGTATAGAGAGAAGACGCCCGGATACCCTGCGAATCGGTCAAGGAAATTGTTCTTGCAACACTATCGCTGCTGATCTGGCAGGGGGCGGCAACTATTTTACCCTTGATATTCAACGAAACCACATCGCCGGCCAGTAGCGGAGCGGAAAACAATACCAGAACCAGACATAAATCATGTAATTTGGCGATCATTGCCTCTCCTATTGATAAGTCATATCCAGAGTTGCGGTCGCGTTAGCTTCGCCGGCTTTAACCACCGGCTTGGTCTGATAATAACGAGCCGTAATCGGCAAACTTTCCAGGCCGCCCGAGGATTGCTTTAGCATCAGGCGATTATTCAGCTGCACTGGCGCATTGTTATAAAGCAGCTGAACGCCAACGCCATCCGCAACGGTCTCGCTGCCCTGGCCGGTTAACGCCAGCACGCTGCGGTCGCCGCTGGCGTCCGGATTCTGCGTCCCCTGGAGTTGTATATGGATATTTGCTCCGGCGTTGCAATTAAGTCCCAAATTCTGCGTGTCCGTGTGCGGAGGCGAAAAACCCGCAGCAGACCCAAACTCGGCCGCGCTTACGCTGCCGAGATCAAAACTCAATACCTGGCTCGAAATAGAGCAGCTAAGCACATTTACCTGTGAACTGGCGTCCAGGGAGATTTTGGTAAAATAATTGCCAGGAGAACCAAACCACGCCTGAGCAATTAACCCTGGCGTTAATTGTCCGGAGGTGATATTTCCGGTTTTCACCAGCGACACCGTATAATATCCCAGGTAAAAAATGTAGTTTGGGGTTACCGGAGGTAAGCTAAAATCTCCGGGCATGCCATTTACTTTGATCCCTACCCCTTCAAGGTTGGTTTGATAAACGCCGCTGACTGGCGATTCAATACCCGACAAATACACCATGGAATAATTTCCGGGGCAAGACTCTCCATTATCCGAAGTAATGGCAGCTTGCGCATAGCCCGGGGAGACGGTAGAAGCGATAGTCGCCCCTACCGGGATATCGCGTTGAACATTCACCGTACCAAAACCAACGGTATTGATCTGCGCCAGTAATACCTCACAGGTCACCGCGGAACAGCAGCCAGCCGTTAAACTCAACATTAAAATAATGAGAGATATAAACTTTCTCATAGAAGTACTCTTGTGCTTGAAAAAATAACGCTAGCGACAGGTAAACTGCGCCATGCTAATTCCGCTAATGCTATTATCTGCAGCCAGAGAATAATCCACCTGACAGCGCTGCGAGTTTTTCTGGCCCCAGGCAACGTCTAAGGTTCCCTGCGGCGGCATGCCGGTTAAATAGACCTGACCTGCCTCATCGACGATAGCGCTGCGCCCTTCATTACCCATCAGATTAACCAGCGCGCCAAATGGCACCGGCTGTTGATTATTCTGTTTTAGCGTTAACAGCGCCCGCAAACCCACATTAGCAATATAATCGGCGCGGACCACCGCTCCCCGCGTCGGAATAACCGTTTTATTGGTAATCGCCAAATCGACATTCTCCGGTAAGGTCGTCGTATTCAGGCCAATATCGTTTTTACGATAGGGTGATACATTATTCGTTACGGTATAGCCGCGAAAATCGGTCTTCGCGCCATTCTGATTATTAATGTCGACGCCGGAGGCGCCAGGAGCTTTTACCAGCACATTCGTTTCACCCAACGGTTGCGAGAACGTGATGCCGTCGGCATGCGCCAGAACCCCGCCCGCCAGGCCATAGCTCAGCCGCTCGCTATTTCTGTCATAACTGTAGCCGCTCGTCAGTTCACCATAGGTGCCTCGATAATCTGCATTCGCGCTGCCGCTGTATCCGTCGCCTCCGGAACCATACCCCTGCTGAACGCTCCAGTTCAGCGAATTGCCTTCCAGGGCAATGCCGTTTATTCCGACGGAATGGGTCGCACCGCCGCTCTTGCTGCTATTCAGGGCATAATTTGCCCAGGTATTGCTGGCCAGACGCGGCAACGGAACGCTGATATTCAGTGAAATAAGCTGTTCGGCGCTCCCTGTACTGCGGTTTTGTCCACCCGATGCTCCGCCATTTTGACTTCGCGTCCAGTTAATGCCGTAGCTAATCCCTTGCCAGGCGTTGTTATAACCGGCGCTCAGCGATGAGGCTGAGCGACTGGCATGCCAGTAATCTTCACGGATCGCACTCATCATTAATGACCCTGCGCGCTCACCCAGCGCCTGACTCAGCGTCATCTCCATTCTGTTGCGCCGATGTTCGTTCACCGCGCCGGGACTCCCCCACGAGTCCAGCGTTTCCTGCATAGCGTAGTAACCGCCGGTAGAGTAGCGATATCCCGCAATAGCGAAATTGGTGCCGGTGGCGAGCATATTTTTGCTGTAGCGTATGCGCCACGATTGTCCGGCCTGTTTCTTCTCCCCCTGAGGATGCGACCAGGCCTGCGTCACATCGCTGGAGAGCGCGCCGATATCGCCGAGGTTTCTTCCTAAGCCGCCGGCAATTGACTGATATTTGGCTGATTCCTGAAAGCCGCCATATAGCGTGAACCCACCGCCTGCCCCCAAAATACCCGTCATCTGGCCAAAGGGAGTTTTATCGACGCGGCGGTCCCAGGAGCGGTACTGGCCGGCCGTCAGGGCATATTTTAATCGTCCTTCGCGTTGCAGAATCGGTAACGAAGCATAGGGAACAATAAAATTTTGCTCGCTGCCATCGGCTTCTTTAATGATCACGTTCAGATCCCCGGAACCGCCGGTGGGATACATATCATTAATTTCAAATGCGCCGGGAGCTACGTAGTCCTGGTATATAACATAACCATTCTGGCGAATAACGATCTGCGCATGCGATCTTGCTATCCCGCGAACCACCGGGGCATAGCCGCGCATCGACTCCGGCAGCATGTCATCATCAGACGCAAGCTGGCCGCCGCGAAAAGGCATACTATCGAAAATATCCGCTGGCGCCGTACTGTCGCCCAGCGTCAGCTGAGCTTTTAACGCAATAATATTGCGCTGCGCGTAGCTGTAAATCGTCTCCCACTTCTCTTCCCCCTGGCTATCACGATTCCAGGTGGAGTAGTGACGCAGCCGCCACGGTCCCAAATTTATGCCCGGACGCAGGTTGGCATATTGACTGCTGCTCTTTTCGTCCTGATGGCGCCCCCAATCGTTGGCTCCGCTAAGCATATAGTTCAGCATGACAGCGTTAATACCTTCGTCCCAACGTTCCGGGGGGACATAACCTCGTGCTACCGGTGAAAGCGCAGCTTGCGGAATACTTAATCGCAATTTTTGCGTGCTAAACAGAAATTCGGACGTTGCCTGCGGGATAGCGGAGAGATCCGCACATTTCCCGGTGCCGGATAAGGCGGCAAATTGCGCCGTTTTCACCCCATAGCTCTGTAGCAGGTCCACCGTCAGGCAAGGTTTTAGTTCTGGCACTCCGCCCTGGCGCTCAACGGCATAAAAGACGATATCCCGCGCATCAACCACCTTGTCATTTATAATCACATCGACATGATAAGTACCCGGTGCCTGAGCGCCGTTTTCAAAAGCTGAAAGGTCGGCCCCTTTCTTTTCGGGGTTATCAATTTCAAGCAGCGCCGGGTTAAAAAAATCACGGCCCTGCGCGTCATTTCCCATAACGGAGAATAACAGCGTGACGCCAACCACCAGGTATGCTGGATAATGCTCCGGCTTTCGCTTTTGTGCTTTCATAAGCATTCACTCCATTACGATAGTTTTTATTGTTATTCTGTCGCTATCGCCTTAATCCTTTGTTTACGGCATGACGTTATGTATTACCCCAATTCCGCCATAGTCATTAATGAGCTTAAATGCAACTGGCGTAGAGGTTCCGCCTGAGGGAATAGCGTATGAACGGGTTGCACCTGGCGCGACGAATGTCACATCGTCTATCTTTACTGTTCCTACTTTTATTTCATTAAAATTCATATAGTACGGAGTGGGATTGGTGACCTGAAGTCGATCGCCCGTTCGCTGCCATCTGAGTTTATCCGCCTGTTCTTCAGGACTACTTTGTTTCAGCGCCGCGGGACGATAAATCAGCTTTATTCGTGTTTTTACGGCCACCTGTAAAGTATTATCCCGAGGCGTCACCGACGGAATAGATTTAATGTTTAGCCAGTACATTGATTCGCGATCTTGAGATAACTGTCCGGCCAGAATAATACGCATCACGTTCTGCTGATTTTTATCCAGCCGATAAAGCGGCGGCGTAATAATAAAAGGGGCTTTATTCCCACCCGGTATTGAAGGTTCGACCCAGGACTGGATGAGATAAGCCAGGCCGTCAGGATTGGTCACGCTCAATGAAGCCTCTTTTTTATCACCCGCATAGATCACCCGCGTCCCGCCGATAATCACCCCCGCGTAAGATGTTGAAGTAAGGGTTAAAAGCGCCATCGTCGCCATTGCGGTAAAAAACTTCATTGCACACTCCAGCGATAATCAGGGCCGAGCAGTGGCCCTGATTAACGTTCAAAAATTAGTTGTAGTTAACGGTAAAGTTGGCAACCGCATTTGCCGGACCGGCAGTAACAACTGCCTGAGTCGCCTGATAAGAGGCATAAAAATCAAGATTGTTATCAGCCGTGGTGACCAACGGGTAGCTATAGCTATTGACCTGATTTAGCCCTTGCAAACTTTTATCCGCCGTCATCAGCTTAATGGCGACGCCGCTTGCCGCAGCCGGCCCCTGGGTAATAGCTAAAAGATCGCTATTGTTTAAATCATTGGCACCATCAAATTTCACCTTCGCTGAGTTAACGCTCGCCGGGCAGTTAATCAGCTTAATCGTGAATTTAGTTGCGTCAGACTCATCTCCTGTGCTCTGGAATGAGGTGCGCGCCACGCGGCCCAAATCGACCGTCATCGTATTATTACTGCCGATATCTACGGTGCAGGCCTGGTCAAGAATTTCACCGGTAAAGTTAATGGTGCCATCAGCAGCGTGAGCGCCTGCCGCCGACAGAGCGGCGCTGATAGCAAATGTCGCCATGATTATTTTATTATTCATTTTGATACTCCTTAATTAATTTACTCTCGTTCCGCGGATAAAAACATGGCATCAAATTCGCCCGTCATCATTTCGCAGACGTTCCATTGCTTCATCATTTGTTTAGACAATAAATTATCCTGCCGGAGGCAATGCACAAGAACATACTTGTATTAAAATCTGCATTCAGGCGATATTGCCCTGTACAAATAGTGATATTAAAAAACCAACCTCATTGCTCCTGATTTAAATTTTGATATAAACCCACCCATTATCTCAAGTGATTTTTCGGTGTAATTTTACACCGCCTGAGATATTCACTCTCCGCTAGCGGTTGGCTCATAATTTCACTCTCAGTTGAATCAGCACATTGATGCCAGGCTATTCTTTTGGAGATATAAAAACGTGTCTGATAGTATAAACACAGTGAAAACAAGTATGTATGGGGCTTTATCTTTCAAACCAACGTCGCATATTGAAAATCTTATTACTCACCTCAAGCCCGGGTCTAACATATTTGAAACACATCCCAGACAAAAAATTAACTACGAGAATGATAGTTCTCGTAAATGTTACTTACTGCTCTCCGGCAGTATTGCGCTTTTTCGCACCCGGGATGGTTTTATGATGAACTCAGAGTCCGCGCCTTACGTTTTTGGCCTAAGCAATCAGCTGGCCGCAGCCGACTATCTTTATATGCAAACGATGGAGCCTTCTCGTATCGCCAGCCTGTCTTTATTTACCGCCAATACCATTATTGCCGAAAAAGACCTGTGGGAAAGCCTCGCGCATTTACTTATTTATACTGCCGGACGCGTTTACGATCACTGTACCCGCATTTCCGCACCAAGCTCATACGCGATTATCCGTTCACAATTATATGAGCTGATGCAGGAGTCCGCTGAGATTCGGCAGAGCATTACTGCGGCAAACTATATCCAGTCGCGGACATTTCTCTCTCGCAGCAGCATTATGAAAATCCTTGCCGAACTAAAAAAAGGCAGTTATATCACCACCGAACGCGGGATTTTGTTGCAGATCAAACAGGGAATCCCGTTGAAATACTGAAAGTTACGCCAAACTTGTGTCCTGTTGCCCAACGACTATCTTCTGCTAGATTTAATGTCATGGCAGATTAAACAGAATGTTCTATGGCTGCGCGCGATCGTCATATCGATATCAAAGTACCGTCACCTCATCTGACGCCTCTGCTTGCCGCGATAACCCACGATGAGGATTACCGCCTATGGAAAAAAAGCAGCAAACTTTTTTTCCGCCGTGGATCGCAACCTTTATGCCACTTCGTGCGTAAAGGCAGTGTGCTGATCGTGCGCAATGAAGATGCCTTCTCCCTCGGCATTCTTTCCGCCCCGCTGGCGTTGGGTTTTACCGTTCCACTGTCGGAACACCTTCATTTGCGTACGATGGCTGAATCTGAAATCGCTACGCTTCCCTATGAACAGGTGATGGCGATAGTCGAAGAAAAGCAGATTTGGGACCTGGTTGCTAAACACGTTATGTTTGTGACAAATAAAATTTTCATTTATAACGAGATGCTGACGGCGCCCACCAGCTTTGATATTTTGCGTTATCAGTTGCTGATGCTGATTCAGGAACCCGACGAAATCCGCGCCAGTACAGCCGCCTATCAGTATATTCTTGACCGTACTCGGTTATCACGCAGCAGTATTATGAAAATGCTCGCCGAATTAAAAAAAGGTCACTATATCCAGCTGGAAAATGGCAAACTCCTGGCCATACACCACCTACCTACCCGATTTTAAATACCGCAGCCGTTACTCAGCCCGATCTGGACTACGCGAAGGATTATTATTCGCCGGGACAAAACGCGGCAGCTGCATCGTTAGCGCCAGACCGCCGATGCTGCCGATTTCTTTTTGCGCAAAATGCTGTATTATGCGAGTTATTGCAGCATTTTGCGGGGTCATAATAGTGCATAAAACGGCCAGACAAAAATACCTCATTGATATCCTTAGTGAAAAAGGCCAGGTCACCATCAGCGAACTGGTTGATAAACTGCAGGTATCTGCGGATACGCTGCGCCGCGATCTTAGCGACCTTGAAAAACAGGGGCTTGCCCAGAAAAACCACGGCGGCGCTATCGCGCTTAATCTCTCGATAATGAATCGCCAGAACCGCAATACGCTGCTGGCGGATACCAAGCAGCGGATCGGGAAAATGGTGGCGGAGAAGATCCCCGGCGGATCGACGCTGTTTCTTGATGCGGGTAGCACCGTGCTGGCCGTCGCCGCCTGGATACAGGGCCCGATGACGATCATCACCACCTCATTGGATATTGCACAACACTTCAGCGATCGCGCGGATATTGAGCTGATTTTACTGGGTGGAAAATGGGACCGACAGCAGCGCCTGTTTGCCGGAAACGCGACGGTATCTCTGCTGGAACGCTATCGGGCGGATATCGCGATCCTCGGCGCCTGCGCACTCCACGCCGACCTCGGCCTTAGCGCCAGTCAGGAAGCGGATGCTGAAGTCAAGCGCGCCATGCTGGCGGCCAGCGCAGAACACTGGCTGGTCGCCGATCATCTGAAACTGAATCACTGCGAGCCCTGGCTGGTTGCCGGGCTCGCCGACATCCATCAGCTCTTTCTCGACCGGCCATGGAAAGAATTGCAGGACAACGGCTCAACACAACTTAATATCGCTGAGACTAAATAACGCGGAGATGCTTATGAGTAACGCTAAGACTATTAATATTGCCCTGATTGGCTACGGCTTCGTCGGCAAGACTTTCCATGCGCCGCTGATTCAGTCCGTCGAAGGCCTGAATCTGGCGATTGTCGCCTCGCGCGATGAAGAGAAAGTCAAACGCGACCTGCCGGACGTCACCGTCATCGCATCGCCTGAAGCGGCGATTCAGCATCCGGAAGTCGATCTGGTCGTCATCGCCTCGCCTAACGCGACGCACGCTCCCCTTGCCCGTCTGGCTTTAAATTCCGGTAAACATGTCGTCGTCGATAAACCGTTTACCCTGGATATGCAGGAGGCCCGCGAACTGATTGCGCTGGCGGAGGAAAAACAGCGGGTGCTGTCGGTGTTCCATAACCGTCGCTGGGATAGCGACTATCTGGGAGTGAAGCAGGTTATCGAACAAGGGCTTATCGGCAAAGTGAAACATTTTGAGTCCCATTTCGACCGATTCCGCCCGGAAGTACGTGTCCGCTGGCGGGAGCAGAACGTACCGGGAAGCGGCCTGTGGTTTGATTTAGGTCCGCACCTGATCGACCAGACGCTACAGCTATTCGGTCTGCCTCAGTCGGTCCAGGGAAATATCGCTACCCTGCGTGAAGGCGCGGAAATCAACGACTGGGCGCATGTGGTCCTCAACTATCCGCAACATAAAGTCGTTCTGCACTGCAGCATGCTGGTGGCAGGTGGGGTGGCGCGCTTTACCGTTCATGGCGATAAAGGCAGCGTCGTTAAACAGCGCGCTGATCGGCAGGAGAGCCAGCTGCTGGCGGGGGTGACGCCGGGGAGCCAGGAGTGGGGCCAAGACGACGATAGTCTGGTCCTGTACGATGCAGACCTGCAGTCACGTGAAATCAGCGCCCCGCAAGGGGATCAGCGCCAGTACTATATTCACGTCCGCGATGCGCTGACCGGCAAAATCAACAATCCGGTATCGCCGTTAGAGGCGCTGGCGGTAATGGCTGTGCTGGAAGCCGCGGTAAAATCGGCCGAGAGCGGAACGACGCAAACCTTAGCGCTGACCGCAGAGGAACTGGCGGGTCTGAAGTAAGCGCTGCGCTAGCTGTCTGATGGCGGATTCCCGGGTCGGTGCGCCTGCATCGGTTCCGGGAAAGTTCTCTTCGCTGGCTTCCGGCGTTACGCTGACCGGGGTATCCGAGAGGGCTTGTTGGCGACAGCGTGCGGCAGCGAATAAAGCGCCCGTTCATACTGGCTTACAGTTTGACCCGCAGCAGGTCGCTGAACCGGGTGGTGTAGGCTGGAGACAGCCTGTGCCGTTTCATCTCCCAGCTACGCGTAATCCCCTGCCCGGCAAACCAGAGCCGACCTTTTTCACGCCGATTCACAAAATCAAGCACCTCCATCAGCTGTTCGCTGTTGGCGCGCGGGCGATAGTCATCAAACAGGCCTAACTGGGCCACGCCCCGGCTAAAGAAATCACCCAGCATCACACCGCACTTTTGATATCGGTGTCCCTCCCGCCAGATAGTCTCCAGGCATTTTACCGCCGCGGCGACGATATCCCGGCTATCCTGAGTCGGAATGTGAATTTCTGTCCCGGCATCGTTACCGTAATAGACGTCATTGCCGGCGAAAGGACTGGTTTTCAGGAATACCGAAACATAGCGGCAATACTGATGCTGCGCGCGCAGCCTTTCCGCCGCGCGTACCGCATGGCTGCATATGGCTTCGCGCATCGGCCCATATTCGCTTACCTTCTGACTGAATGAACGCGAACTAATGATTTGCTGTTTCGTGGGCATATACTCTTCAAGTTCAAGGCAGGACTCACCTCGTAGCTCACGCACGGTGCGTTCCATCACCACGCTGAAATGTTTTCTGATGAGGGAAGCGGGCATTTCGGCAAGTTCAAGGGCCGTGGTAATTCCCATATCATTCAGCTTTTTCGCCATGCGCCGCCCCCCCCCCAGATTTCGCCGACGGCAACCTTCGCCAACAGTTTCCTCTGCCTGGCTTGTAAAGAGAGATCGACAACACCCTCGAATTTTGGCCATCTTTTGGCCGCATAATTAGCCAGCTTGGCCAGCGTTTTCGTCGGCCCGATCCCGACCCCGACCGTCAATCCTGTACACTGCAGCAGCGTACTTCGCACGTGGCGCCCGAATGCTTCAAGCTCCTCAGTGCGATGGATGCCGCTGAGATTCACAAACGCTTCATCAATGGAATATTGATACACCGCGGGAGACAGCTCCTCAAGAAGGGTCATAACGCGCTGGGACATATCGCCATAAAGCGCATAGTTGCTGCTAAATACCGCCACCTGATGACGCTCAAACTGTGATTTCATTTTGAAATACGGCGCGCCCATCGGGATCTCCAGCAGTTTAGCCTCGTGATTCCTCGCGATTACGCAGCCGTCGTTATTGCTTAACACCACCACGGGGCGCCCACGTAAATCAGGACGAAAGACCATTTCACAGCTGGCATAAAATGAATTCACATCGACCAGAGCAAACATCAGCGCAGCCTGTTGATGCTGAAAGTGACTACGCCAAAAATCTCCAGCTCTTCACCGTCGTTGTGCAGCACAATCGGCGGAAAATCCGGATTCATCGGCAGCAGTTGCATCGTAGGGTGCGTACACAGGCGTTTAACCGTGTATTCGCCGCCGATAGCGGCAATGATGATATCACCATGCTTCGCCTTCAGGCCGCGATCCACCACCAGCAACGTACCTTCATAAATGCCGGCATCTACCATCGACATGCCGGTCGCCATAACAAAATAGGTTGCCGCAGGATGGCTGATACAAAGCTCATTGAGGTCTATCCCCTTCTCGATGTAATCCTGCGCCGGGCTGGGAAAGCCGCACGACACAAGGTCGCTAAACATCGGAATCGACAAGATTTCACGCATTTCAGCCGGTTTACTGAACATCATAATAATCCTCTCACACCAATACTGTATTTATATACAGTATTAATTTTTCAGCCGAGTTTATCAAGCCGCCCGGCAAACATTGAGGCGAAAACATAAAAAGACGTAAAATTCTGCCTGAGACCATGACTGTCGCAGGCAGGCCACTTCCGGACCTACGTAATCCAGATGGTTTTGCACTGCGCGCTGGAAATTTCCTCAATTTGGGAGGAGGATAGAATCCGTAGATGCGCTCTTTGCACATAACCTGCTGTTGTCCACCCGACATACTGAACTGGAGATTCATATGTATTACACGTTAGGAGATAAGACTCTCCACTTTTATCGTTATCAGTGCCGCTTTTATGTTGCCCACTGGGATGGCGGCCATGTGATGACGGAGAAGTTCAAGCCGTTTGTTGCTTCTATCACCGAGAAAACGGGCATTGATGCAAAGAACGTTGAGGCGGCGGCGCGGGACTACTTCAATAACGTTGATTGAGAATGTACTTAATACCATCGCTATCGGCTCAGCCATAGCGATGATTTCCGTGGGCAAACGGCAGAAGTTCAGGCAATAGTCATGTCACGGTAACGTAAAATAAAGGCTGTAAGCTAAACCCCGGATCCCACCAGCGCTAAAACGAGGTGAAGAGATGGCCATGTTAAAAGCCAGCAATCTGGAACAGGCAAAGCAGCTACTGCAGTCCGACGATACCGTTAAAATAGAACTGGATTTCGAGCTCGACTCCGATGAGTTCTTCAATTTTGCTATTGAATACTGTACACATGGAGCAAAGCTTACGCGAGTTGGCGATCGCTTCGTAATTTCACGGAAATTAAAGTAGTCTGCGCGTTAACCTCCTGCCATTCACAGCGTCACAGAGGCCGTCGATTGACGTATCTGTGATGCTCTCAGACACAAGAAATATCTGCATAAATTGCCGTGAAAAATTGATGCAGCGCGCATTTTCGATAATCAGAGAGGAATAAGGTAGCTACGGTTACTCACCGAGGGTTAAAACGTGAAAAAACTACTAATCTGCTGTCTGTTCGGCGAAACGGCAGGTATTATTGCCCGAAGGATGCAAAAAATAGCTGATGACCGACAATGCGATCTCTTAATCAGCGCCGTTGGGGTTGAAAACTTCTTTAGCATCGCCCCCGCCTTTGATGGCGTTCTGATCGCGCCACATATTCAGTATAAAATTGCCGAATTTATTGCTGCGTTGCATTTACCTCAAGAAATTGCTGTTATTGAAAGCTTGCCCTACGCTACATTTGATGGCGAAAAGATCCTCAATTTCGCGCTGAATACAATGCCGCGTGCTCTGGTTTAGTCTGAAAGTCCTGGCCACAAGAACCCGTGGAAACACGGGTTCCTGCGGAGCCAATTATCTGAAGGGCGCATCCAGAGGCACTTCGGCGTCAGGCTGGTGAGTAATGCGGTTGCGAAGGTCGCGACGAATCATCTCAATCGCCCAGAACCAAAAAATATGCCCCACTAACTCCGAAATATACTCATCTGCAGGAATATTCAATAAGGAAGGCGTCAGGCCCAGTAACGGAAATGAGATCCAGTGAACGGCAATGGTAGCAACAATCCCTGCCCACGCCCCCTGCCATAATTTGACTTTCGGAAAGATTTCAGCAACAACGCAATATCCCACCGCAAACACCAGAGAGAATATAATATGCGTTACCATAACCGGATTAATGATATGCTCGGAAAAAGTATATACCGTATGCGTGGGGTCAATTCCCAGATAGTCGCGCAAGAAAAGATACGGCGGATTAAACTCATCCCTGCCACCGGAAAAGGTTCGAGGGGGTAAAGGAACTTCCGCACCCCATTTAACGAACGCAGACATAATCCCTGCAACCACCCCGACAAATAGCGCTACGCCATAACGGCGCCTTTCCGGTTGTGTCTGAATAAAAAACTCTTTAATCGCCATATTAATCACCATTAATCCATTACATTTATTTTTCTTATCTCATTTTTAATGGCATTACGGGCAGGCAACATTGATCAAGATCACACTTTTCCGGATGCCGGTGCTACCAGTTATGTACTGTAATTATGGCCATAATGCTTTCGCCTGCGAATCGTAAGCGATTTTTTTACACAAAAAAGCCGCCCGCAGGCAGCTTAGTGACAAAAGGGTGACAATATTGAATAATTTAAGATTAATGGCCCCTTTCAGGGCCGCCAGGTTACTTGCGTAACTCGAGCGATGCCGAGTTTCTGGCAATATGCGGGGCGATATTATCGAATGTAATCATTGCCGATTTACAAAAAATGCATTTCGCGCCAAACGGATTTTTTTCAGACACATCGTAAGTCGATGTTCTGTACTGTGACCCATGACAGCATGGGCACCTGAAATGAATGTGGTCAATCATGATGTTAGCCTCTTTTTGCTACAACATTCTCTACCGCAGGAACATTCACAGAAATCACCTTCCCGGCTTTCTGTTACAGCGTCATCGCGCTGCTCTGAATGGTTGAGAATAACAATGACTCATTGTCATTACTTCTGATAGATACCTCTGAAGCTTAGTCCAGATTGAGCTCTATTACTGCACCAGCGATTTTTTAATGTTGTTGTTTGCTTAATTTGCCCTCAGGGCACGTAATGTTCGGTAAATTTCAATAAAAAGTTGCGTGCTTTCAGGATAGCGATATCTCTTTTGCACTTTTTCACGCTAAACGGCGATACTAAAATACCACTTTTGCTATCACCGTTCGCGTCAGCTTCTGAACTTGTCTACTCGGGCTTAGACCGTCATCGTTGTCGCAGGTTCAAAAAACTTAACACTATTTGCTTCACAGAATTAATTAATAACGAAAAGGAGACTCTAAAGAAGGATTATCGATGGATAACGCTTGAGATGAGAACTGCTTTACTACTCGTTTCATTACTGGATCTGTGGAGTAAATCAACCATCTATTGATCGCACAAAAGTAGTTTGATAGCAAGTTTTATTTTGCTCGCGTGGCGGAAGCAAGGTTACGGCGCTCACATAATCGCGGCTTAATGGCCCGAATATTAACGCCCTGGATAGCGATTATTCGTCAGTGACCGCCTGCTGTAACAGCGCTTTGCTCCACGCATAGAATGCCCGTACCGAAGGAGGAAGGTATCTGTTTTGCGGATAAACCAGCGAAAGGGGCAAAGCGGAAGAGAAGTTCTCCAGACAGGATACCAGCTCGCCACTGCGCAGGTACGGCATAGCCAGATAGCTGGCAATCCGAATGAGCCCAAGCCCTTGTATTCCTGCCTGAATGTAGGCATCCGTATCGTCGACGACCAGCGTCTCTTTCATGCGAAGGGCATAATCCCCCTCAGCAAGCGAAAAATGCCACTCGATACTCCGACCGGTACGGTGGTTCAGGTAGCCAACGGCGCGATGCTGTTCCAGTTGGTCAAGAGTTTCCGGCCGACCATGAGCGGCAATATAGTCTGGAGAAGCGAGAATCGCCCAGCGAAAGCTTGCAAGCTCTCGGGCAACCAAAGTGGTCGAATCGTCGATTCTGCCCGTTCGTATCGCGCAGTCATACCCTTCCTGAATAATATCTTCTACGTCATCACTTGAACAAATCGTGATATCCAGACCGGGATACTGCTGCAGAAATTCCGGCAGCCCTGGGATAATACAATGTCGGGCAAGGGACTGCGGCATACCCACTTTAAAGCGTCCTCTGGGCTGCGCAAATCTACCGGGGAAAGAGGACTCCAGGGTGGCGATCTCAGCCAGAAGCCTTTTGCACTCTGTATAATAACTGTGGCCGTCTACCGTCACGCTAAGCTTACGGGTGGTACGCTGTAAAAGCTGAATTCCCAGGTATGCTTCAAGCTCTTTAATCACCCGCGATACCGTTGAGCGCGGCAGCCCCAGCACTTCAGCCGCTCTGGCGAACCCGTGTGAATCCACCACGCAAACATAGACCTGCATTGATTCCAGCTTATCCATTTTGCCCCTTCACCCACGCGATTGTTCCATATTTGCGAACAGTTTAACCCAATGTTGTGTCCTTATCGAATGTAGCTCATCGACCTAAACTTCCCTAAACCCAATCGATATTGTGACCTGATCAGTAAGGAGTCAGAATGAGAGAATCTCATATTAACGCAGGTGAAAAGGTATTAGTGCTGGGAGCGGGACAGTTGGGCGCAGCCGTACTCAGCTCATTAATCCCGGCGGTCAAGCGGCAAAATGGTACAGTCGCGGTTATCGTGTCGCCAGGATCGTGGGACGATCGGGGGGAGTTGCTTTCTGCTAGCCATCAACAACTGGCGGCGGCGGGGGCAGAATTTATTGCCCGCGACGTAGCCGCTGGTACTGTTGCATCGTTAACTGGCCCGTTTGCAGAGTTTGATACCATCATCAACTGCATGGGCTTTATTGCTGGCACAGGAACCCAGATAAAGATTACCCGTGCGGTACTGGAGGCCGGAGTGAAGCGCTATTTTCCCTGGCAGTTTGGCGTAAATTACGATGTAGTCGGAAAAGGCAGCGGTCAACCCGTCTGGGACGAACAGTATGACGTCAGAACATTATTACGGGAACAAATCGCCACAGAATGGGTGATTATCTCGACCGGTATGTTTACCAGTTTTCTTTTCGAGCCTGCCTTCGACGTGGTGAATTTATCGCAAAATACGATTAATGCCCTCGGCAGTTGGGATACCCAGGTTACCGTAACAACACCCGCGGATATTGGCCGTCTGACCACCGCGATTTATTTGCAACAACCGCAGGTGAGAAATGAAGTTATCTTTATCGCCGGAGAAACCACTTCCTATAGAAAACTGGCGGACACCGTTGAGCGGGTAACTCAAAAATGCTTTTCAAAAAAGGTACTCACTTTGCCCACTCTACTGGAACAACTACGTTCAAACCCGGACGATGGAATGCTTCGCTATCGCGCAGCTTTTGCCAGGGGAGACGGTATGTGGTGGCCAATGAATAAAACGTGGAATGCACAAAATAATATACCTACCCAGGATATTGCCTCGTGGCTCAAAAGTAGTATTTATTAAACGCCACAGTCGTCCCGAAGAAGTCGCAACAATGGTCGCGGGGCTGGCAGGCCCGAAAGCCTCGTTCGTAACAGGAGCCATGCAGACCATTGACGGCGCGTTTGGTGCGTGATGCCATGACGGGGTTTGGCAACCGCGAGATCCCGTCATGATTTTGTTGCGTCGGTTTTCAGCCTACGGCTAACTCGTTCACAACACTGGCGGCGCTTTTGATGCTGCGGATAGTGCCGATCCCCGTACCGAGTGAGATATAGCCTTCTTCAGCATTCCCCTCCAGCATGCCAATACGCAAGCCACGCAATCCCCCCATTGCTCTGCCGAGCTCTTCATGACTTGCGCCGGCCTTATCCATTGCGACCAAAGTTTCAGCGAGCCTGCCCGGCAGGGAGCGATAGTAGTGCGGCTGCGTGCGGAACAGCAGCAAATCAAGACCGTTGGCGGCAATAATTCTGTTTTTAATCGACAGCGGTACCCTGCTCTCTTCCGTTCCGATAAACACCGAACCGGCAAATACCCCTTCTGCGCCTAATGCGTGCGCCGCTCTGGCGGTGCGGTTATCAGTAATACCACCCGCAGCCATTAGCGGAATATTTTTCACCGCATCGGCAATCAGCGGCACGATTGAAAAAGTACCCAGCGCGGTGCCCGGCAAGGTTCCCCCTTCATCAAAACCGGTCGCGACAATGATATCGGCGCCGGCGTCTTCAGCAAGACGAGTATTTTCAGGCGTTGGATTGATATCGCGATAAATAATAGCAATGCCCGCCTGTTTAAGTTCATTAAATAACGACGGTATGATCGCCCCTTCACCGTAGCCGGTATAAACCACAGCGCTGACGCCCTCTTCTTTAATTACCTGCAGAATGGGTGGGGTCCAGATGTCATTGTCTGGAGAGGGGATCAGGTTCACACCAAAAGGCTTTTCGGTCAGTTGCTTAGTTTTACGAATCTCTTCGCGCATTTTTTCAGCGGTTTCTTCGGGCGTTGATACCGCAGTCGCGGCGGTTAATCCGGCATTAGGGCCAAGTACGCCAAGTCCCCCGGCATTGCTGACTGCGGCGACTAGACGGGCATCGGTCAACCAGGAGAGAGGGCCCTGAATCACCGGTTTTTCAATATGCAGGATCTGGCAGATACGGTTAGTTTTCATAATGGATTATCCTTCGCAGTGGCGCTACGGCGCGGGTCGTTTTTGCTGGAAGGAGTGTATGACGTTAGATTATTTAGAAAAATAGCTAAAAAAGTTCATCACTATTATAAAATTGATAACAATATCTACTCTGGCAGCAGGCAAAAGAATCCAGCCATGCAATTAAATCTCTTTGAATCTATAAGAATTTTTATTGAAATTGTCGAATCAGGCAGCTTTACTCAGGCAGCAGAAAACCTGCAAGTTCATCGCCCCGCCGTGACGAAAGCCTTACAGCTGCTTGAGCAGCACTGCGGTACGCGTTTGCTGCAGCGAACCACGCGTCGCATTAGCCTGACGCCTGACGGGGAAACGTTTTATCACCGGAGTAAACCTTTACTCTCCCAGGCGGATGAGCTGCTGGAGTCTTTTGGCGCCGATCGCGTACTGCGCGGCCAGCTGCGGGTTGATATGCCCATCGCTTTTGCAACTTTACTGGTTGTCCCCAGGCTTCCTGATTTTTATCGCCAGCATCCTGACCTCGAAATCATTCTTAGTAGCTCAGATCGCCGGAGAGATATGCTGCGCGATGGTCTTGACTGCCTGCTCCGCGTCGGGGAACTGGATGACGGAGACTATATCGCCCGTAAGCTGGGCAATATTAAAATGACGACCTGCGCCAGCCCGGCCTATATTGCCCGCTACGGCGCGCCGAACACGCTGGAGGATTTACAGCAGCATCAGGCGATCAACTGGATTAACAGCAACAGCCGACAAAGCATGCCGTGGACGTTTACCACGCCAGAAGGCCCCGTTGAAATGACGCTTCCCGGTAAGCTGGTCGTGGATAACTCAGAAACCTATTTATCTGCGGGGCTGGCAGGCCTGGGATTAGTCCAGGGGATGAACGTGTTTTTACAGCCTTATCTCGACCGGGGGCTGTTAGTGGAAGTCTTACCCGACAATCCTACCCCCGATCGCAAACTGTCACTTTTGTATCCGCACCGCCATCTTTCCCGCAAAGTTCGGGTGTTTACCGAATGGTTAGAGAGCTTATTGTGAAAAACAAATTTAATACCGTCCTCATGGGTGAAATTAACAGGATTAATTCACAGCAGGACAGGCGTGCCGTCAGTAAACCGTCGCCAGGCCATAGGCTCTGCGATGGCTGGCGGCGGCACGACAGCGGATACTCATTCCGGAAAGATTAATGCGTTCAGGACGTGATCCTGCCAGATACCATTAATTTTCAGATAAGAGTGCGCATAGCCCTCTTGCACAAAACCCAGACTTTTAAGGGTATTGCTGCTCCGCACGTTATCAGGCAGATGATTGGCCATGATCCTGTGTATCCCGTAATTCTCACGCACGTACCGAATCGCCTGCTCTAACGCTTCGCGCATCAGGCCCTTTCCCTGGCAGGCGCGATCGAGGGAAAAGCCCAGATAGCATGCCTGAAAAACGCCGAAGACAAAGTTAGTGAAGTTGATACTGCCGATGATTTGCGGTTCATTTTTGAGGGTGAAAACCAGCATCAGGCTACGTTTTTCGTCATACTCTCTGCGCGCGCTGCTGATTCTTTGCGCAATAGTGTCTAACGTAAAATAGTCGTCATTTCGCAAGGGTTCGAATGGTGCAAGGTGAGAACGGTTTTCCAGCAAATAATCCTGTAAATGCCGTGCATGGTCGGGCGCCAGTAAACAGATATCGGTGCGCTCCGTAGATAATAACTTCATCGCTTAGCCCTACTAACATGTTGGGCGATGATTATAGGAACTGGCGCAAAAATTAACAAATACAACTACAGAATTTAACATTAAAACCACATACCCTTATTTCTCTAATAACTTCGCATTCGGCGCTGCGCCGGTCACTGACCGCCACGGGCACCGCTCCTCTCCTCGTGCCCGTCTCCCGTATCAGGCATCCTCGTACCTGCTCAAGTTCGCAATGTATCTATCACCGCCCGCAGCGCGGGGGAGACGTTGCGATGAGGATAATAGAGAAAAGAGCCTTCCAGCCGCTGGCTGTAACGCTGCAGGACTCTGATAAGCGCGCCCCGCTCCAGGTCGTCGGCGACCAGCTCCTGCGGAACATAGGCGAGGCCCAGTCCCAGACGGGCGGCTTTCGCTTCCATATAGCTGTCGGCAAAAGCCCACTGCCCCTGAGGCCGGTGGGTAATTTTTTTACCCTGCTCATTCAGCTCCCAGGCGTAAAGGCTACCGTCGCCAAACTGGTAAGCGATACAGGGATGGACGACCAGATCAGCTGGCGTTTGCGGGAAACCGTAGCGGCGAAAATGCTCGGGCGTGCCGACAACGGCCATCTCCATATCGGGCGAAATGCGCACTGCGACCATGCCGCCGCCGACCTCCGGCCCAAGACGCACCCCGGCATCAAACCGCTCTGCAATAATATCGACAAACCGACTTTCGCTAATAAGTTCCAGCCGGATATCAGGATAGCGCTGCTTGAACACCGCCAGCTTCGGCAGAAGGACTTTATCAATCGCGTGCTGGCTGGCGTTAATGCGGACGGTGCCGGAAGGCGTGTTGCGATAATACGCCAGAGTGGAAAGCCCCGAATCCAATGCATCAAAGCCCGCTTCTACCGTTCGATAGAGCTGCTCGCCGGCCTGGGTAAGTGAAAGTTTACGGGTCGTGCGCACCAGAAGCTGTACGCCGAGCCTTTCTTCAAGTTCGCGTACGGCGCGGCTGACGCCGGATTGCGCCAGCCCAAGCCGCTGCGCGGCGGCGGTAAAGCTCCCTTCCCGCACCACCAGCATGAACAGGTAAAGATCGTTATAGTTTTCCCGCCTCGCCATCATTCTCCCCGCTACCGTTTCGCTATTTATCACAATTTGATATGAATCTTAGCACTTTGCCCCCGCTAATCAGCACTCTGACTGCTAACTATAATCAGCGCACTGCAACAAAGCACAGCAGCGTTGTCCGTATGAAACCTGTATCAGGAACCTGTTTTAGGGGAAATATTGATGAAAGCGTTCACCAGAAAACTGACGGCCGTCATGCCAGCCATGCTGCTATGCGCATCATTAAGTGGAGTAACAACCATGAGCTATGCCGATACAACCAATCCGAACGCGCCCGTTTCGCTGATCGAAACCTGGGACAAAACCTTTACGAAAAGCGCGAAAGTCGATCACCGCAAGGTGACCTTCCTGAACCGCTACGGGATCACCCTGGTCGGCGATCTCTACATCCCTAAAGATCGCGGCGAGCGCAAGCTGGCGGCGATTGCCGTAAGCGGCCCCTTCGGCGCGGTGAAAGAGCAGTCCAGCGGGCTGTATGCCCAGACCCTGGCAGAACAGGGCTTTGTCACCCTCGCCTTCGATCCTTCGTACACGGGGGAAAGCGGCGGTCATCCGCGTAACGTCGCCTCGCCGGATATCAATACTGAGGATTTCAGCGCGGCGGTGGATTTTTTAGGATTGCAAAACGAAGTGGATCGCAACCGAATCGGCCTGCTCGGCATCTGCGGCTGGGGCGGCATGGCGCTGAACGATGCCGCGATGGATACCCGCGTCAAAGCGGTGGCCACCAGCGTTATGTACGATATGAGCCGCGCGATGGGCCACGGCGTTGGCGACGGTAAAGATCGTTATACCACCGCCGATCGCCGCGCCGTACTGCAATATCTGAACGCGCAGCGCTGGAAAGATGCGGAAAACGGTACCTTCGCACCGGGCGGACATGACATTTATGTCGATGAGAAAGGCAACGCCAGCGCGGGCGATCGTATCCTGCCGGAAACCCTGCCAGCCAACCCGAACCCGGTATTGAAAGAGTTCTTTGATTATTACCGCATGCCGCGCGGTTTCCACGCCCGCTCCGTCAACTCAACCGGCGCGTGGAACGCGACCATGCCGCTGTCGTTTATGAATATGCCGCTGCTGAGCTATGCCAATGAAGTCACCATCCCGACGCTGATCGTAACCGGTGAAAATGCCCACTCACGCTATTTTGCCGAAGACGCTTTCAAGGCTATCGGCAGTAAAGAGAAAGAGCTGGTCATTGTCCCCGGCGCGAACCATGTCGATCTGTATGATAATGCGGCCGGTAAAATCCCGTTTGCAAGATTTGAACAGTTCTTCAAAACCAGCCTGAGATAACGCCCCCGAGCCGCTCGTCTTTGCGGGCGGCTGACCCTCGCGCCCATGACTTTTCACCGCGTTTTTTTGCCGCTATTCCATGCCAGGCGTCCTTTGCGGCAGGGCCTGAATCTGGCCGAAAAAATATCCAGAGATGTCCATCATGTCCATATTGAGTCGTAATACACCACACCCTCAACCCCCCGCCCACTGGGGCGGCGTCTTTGCCATGACGCTGTGCGTTTTTGTCCTTATCGCTTCCGAATTTCTGCCGGTCAGCCTGCTGACGCCGATTGCCAGAGAGTTAAATATCACCGAGGGGCTGGCAGGCCAGGGCATTGCAATTTCCGGCGCCCTGGCGGTGCTGACCAGCCTGACCATCTCTGACCTTGCCGGCAGTCTGAATCGTAAATATCTCCTGCTGGGGCTGACGGTGCTGATGGCGGCGTCGGGAATGATTGTTGCCCTCGCCCACAACTATGCGGTTTATATGGCGGGAAGAGCCCTGATTGGCGTCGTTATCGGTGGCTTCTGGTCCATGTCGGCGGCCACCGCTATCAGACTGGTGCCGGCGCACCAGGTTCCCCGTGCGCTGGCGATTTTCAACGGCGGTAACGCGCTGGCAACCGTCGTAGCGGCGCCGCTTGGCAGCTACCTGGGAGCCACCGTCGGCTGGCGCGGCGCTTTTTTCTGCCTCGTGCCGCTGGCGATAGCTGCATTCATCTGGCAGTGCGTCAGCCTGCCAGCGATGGAAAGCGCCACAGCGAGTCGGCCACGCGGTGCTTTGCTTCGTCTGTTCAGCCGCCCCATCGTCGCCATCGGCCTGCTGGCCTGCGGACTTTTCTTTATGGGCCAGTTTGCCTTATTTACCTACGTGCGGCCATTTCTGGAAACGGTAACCCATATCAGCGCCTCAGGTCTGTCACTGATTCTGCTCGCTATCGGCGTCGCGGGTTTTATCGGCACTCTGTGCGTTTCGACGCTCCTCAACGCCCGGTTTTATCAGACCTTAATCACCCTCCCGTTGCTGATGGCGGCGATTGCCGCAACGCTGCTTCTGGTCGGCCACCACGTCTGGCCCGTTGCCGTACTGTTAAGCTTATGGGGAATGCTGGCGACGGCGGCGCCAACCGGCTGGTGGACCTGGATAGCGCGGACCCTGCCCAATGATGCCGAGGCGGGTGGCGGCCTGATGGTCGCCGTCATTCAGCTGTCGATCGCGCTGGGTTCAACTGCTGGAGGTTGGGCATTCGACCGCCTGGGGTGGCAAAGCGCGTTTGGCTTAAGCGGCATTTTGCTGCTTGCCGCGGTGGGTATGACTTTGCTCACCAGCCGTCAACCGGCGAAATAAGCTCACTGAATCCGATACGAGCAGCGGAGTTTTCTCGTCGCGGGTAATGCGTATAATGCGGCTTGCATTCACGCTGAAAAATAACCGCGGCTCATATTATGCATCTCAACCGGTGTTGCTGGCTGCTACTGTTCTTCGCAGCGATCGGTAGCTTTTTTACCTCCTGGCCCTTTGCTGTCTGGCTGCTGCTGATTAACGTACTGACGCTGGTGATTTATGGCGTGGATAAAATGGCGGCGCGCAGGGCCTGGCGTAGAGTGCCCGAGGCCACTTTACTGACATTTGGCCTGTTGGGCGGCTGGGCTGGCGCAATAGCGGGCCAAAGGCTGTTCCGCCACAAAACGCAGAAGCAGCCGTTCAGGACCTGGTTCGTCATTAGTACGATGGTCAGCATCGCAGGGATGGCGGCGATTTATGGGTTGTATGCTTTTTCCGCTCACTGAGCGATGGCAACGCTGGCGGCGGGTGGTAAACGGGGCAATCCATTCAACCCGCCGCTATTCGTAGTATATTATTGAGAGTATTGTTGATTATCAGGTGTACCTTATGACCTACTCCATCGGTGAATTTGCGCAGCTTTGCGGCATTAACGCGACCACGCTTCGCGCCTGGCAGCGTCGCTACGGCCTCCTTAAGCCACAGCGTACCGATGGCGGCCATCGTCTGTACAGCGATGACGATATTCAGCAGGCGCTCAAAATTCTCGACTGGGTCAAAAAAGGGGTGCCGGTCAGCCAGGTCAAGCCCCTGCTGGCCCGTCCCGGCGCGCGACGGACAAATAACTGGCTCACCTTGCAGGAAAGCATGCTGCAGCGACTGAAAGAGGGAAAAATCGAATCCCTGCGCCAGCTGATTTACGACGCCGGTCGTGAATATCCCCGCCCCGAGCTGGTCACCGAAGTGCTGCGCCCGCTGCGTAGCCAGGTTTCCGCCAATGTCCCGGCAATCATGACGCTGCGCGAAATCCTCGATGGCATCATTATCGCCTATACCTCCTTTTGCCTCGAAGGGGACAAAAAAGCGCCCGGCGATAACTATCTGATCACCGGCTGGCACCTGACGGACGCCTGCGAAATCTGGCTTGAAGCGCTCAAGCGCACCGGCAAGGGTCACCGCATCGACGTCCTTCCCACCCCTCCCGCAACCCTTGCACCGGAGATCCTGCCAGAACGCAAATGGCTGCTGGTGACGACCGGTAAACTCTCGCCTGCCCGGCAGAGGCAGATTGAACGCTGGCAGCAGCAGGTTGTCTCGCTGGAGATTGTCGCGCTGTAATGGCATGCGCCACACCCCGTGGCGCAGCGAACAGGTCCCTCAGTATCGCCCCAACAAAAATCCCCCTTTGCTTTTTCGTGCAACTTTTTCGCACCCGCTCGCAGACGCCTCTTTTCTCGCTAACGCCTCCAGAACCACGCATCAAAGTTTCAATAATAACCACATGATAAATAACAACAATAAAAAATATTTTCACCAAAACTTGGACAAATATTATTAATTGTGTAAGTTTTAACTATGCCACATTGTTTACTCAGGAAGTGACCTATGCGTCCCTCGTCGTCCGCCATCAGTCGTTTTAGCGCGTACTATGCCACGCTGGATACCCAGCCGCCCTCAGCGCTGGCCGAGCTGTACCATGCCCATGCCGTGCTGATCGATCCTTTTGGCCAACATCAGGGACTGGCCGCAATCCAGGATTACCTTTCACACCTGCTGGCTAACGTGGATCACTGCCGTTTCACCCTCGATGCCCCGCTCTGCGCCGGTCAACGCTTTGCCGTCGCCTGGACCATGCACTGGTCGCATCCGCGACTTGCCGGCGGAGCGGCGCTAGAGCTTGCGGGATGTTCAACGGTCACCATCGAGGACGAACGCATTATTCATCAGCGTGACTACTACGACGCCGGAGAGATGCTGTATGAACATCTTCCCCTGCTGGGATCGGCGGTGCGCGGCGTCAAGCGGAGGGTGCGGAAATGATGACTGTTCTGATCACCGGCGCCAGCTCCGGCATTGGCGCCGGGCTCGCCAGATCCTTTGCTGCGGATGGTCATCTTGTCATTGCCTGCGGCCGCGATCCGTCTCGTCTGGCGGCGCTACAGCAGCACAGCCCCAACATCCGCGTCCTCTCATTCGATATGACGGACAGAGATGCCTGTCGCCAGACGCTCGCTAACTGCCGCGCCGATTGGGTCATTCTCTGCGCCGGGACCTGCGAATACCTCGATCGCGGCATGGTTGATGCCGGGCTGGTTGAAAGAGTCATCACCACCAATTTTCTCGGGCCGGTGAACTGCCTGGCAGCGCTTCAGTCGCAGCTGTCAGCCGGGAATCGCGTGGTGCTGGTGAGCTCGATGGCGCACTGGCTGCCCTTTCCACGGGCCGAGGCCTATGGCGCATCGAAAGCGGCGCTAACCTGGTTTGCCAACAGTCTGCGCCTGGACTGGGAGCCACGAGGGATCGCCGTCACGGTCGTTTCGCCTGGGTTTGTTGATACCCCACTAACGCGTCAGAACGATTTTTCAATGCCTGGACAGGTGAGCGTGGAGCAGGCGGTGAAAGCCATTCGCCGCGGCCTGGCGAAAGGTCACGATCGTATTGCCTTCCCGACTGGCTTTTGTTTGCTTCTGCGCCTGCTGGCCGGGCTTCCTGAAAGTCTTCAACGCAAGCTGTTACGCAGGATGGTACGGTCATGAAAATCGCGATTATTGGCAGCGGGATTGCCGGGCTGACCTGCGCATGGCGTCTTGCCGCGCAACACCAGGTAACCCTGTTCGAAGCTGCATCCACGCCGGGAGGGCACACCGCAACGGTGGATATCGCCACGCCGCAGGGTACGTGGGCCATCGATACCGGATTCATTGTGTATAACGATCGCACCTATCCGCACTTTATCGGCCTGCTGAGCGAGCTGGGGATCCGCGGCCAAAAAACGCAAATGAGCTTTTCGGTCCATAACCCGCAGAGTGGCCTGGAGTATAACGGTCATAGCCTGAGTTCGCTTTTCGCCCAGCGACGCAATCTGCTTAAGCCGGCCTTCTGGGGTCTGCTGAGAGAAATCGTCCGTTTTAATCGGCTGGCGAAGCAGGCTCTGGGAGGCGCGTTCGACCCGGCCGCCACGCTACAGACCTTCCTCGAGCGCCACCGCTTTAGCCCTTTTTTTGCGCGCCACTACATTCTGCCGATGGGGGCCGCTATCTGGTCTTCGTCGCTACAGGAGATGCGTCGCTTCCCGCTGGCGCTGTTCTTACGCTTCTTTGATAATCACGGCCTGCTGGATATCCGCCAGCGTCCGCAGTGGTACGTGGTGCCCGGCGGCTCGCGCGAATACGTCCGCGCCCTGCTTGTCCGGTCTGGCGATCGCCTGAGCCTCCGCCTCAATACGCCGGTGCAAAACGTTATCCGCGGTCAGGATGGCGTGACGTTGCAACTGGCAACGGGAGAGGAGCATTTCGATCAGGCGATCTTCGCCTGCCATTCGGCCGATGCGCTGGCCATGCTGGCGGAACCCACCGTCGCCGAACGCGAGATTCTGGGCGATATCGGCTGGCAGCGCAACGAGGTGGTTCTGCACAGCGATCCCCGCTGGCTGCCGGTGCGTAAGCGCGCCTGGGCCAGCTGGAACTATCGCCTGAGCGAGCAGGATCAGGCCAGCGCCTGCGTCACCTACAACATGAATATTCTTCAGGGCCTGCCTGCCGACGCCCCGCTGTTCTGCGTCACCCTCAATCCGCCGACGCCGGTGGACCCGCGCTTCGTCTGGAAACGTATGGTCTATGAACATCCGTTGTTTAATCCACAAAGCGGGTCGGCTCAGCTGCGGCGCGAGGAGATCAACGGCCGCCAGCGGAGCTGGTTCTGCGGCGCGTACTGGTATAACGGCTTCCATGAAGATGGCGTGCGCAGCGCCCTCGATGTGGTCAACGGCATCGCCGCGACGGAGAATCGCTGAAATGAACAGCTGCCTGTATGAAGGGGTATTACGCCACCGCCGTCTCCAGCCGAAAGCGCACCATTTTCGCTATCGCATCTTCATGGCCTGGCTCGATCTGGATGAACTGGACCTGCTCAGCGAAGTGGGTATCCGCCGCAATAGTTTTGCTGCCGCCTCTTTTTACGATGCGGATTACCCGCTGGGTACGCCGCTGAAAGCGCAGGTTCTGAATCGGCTGGAAAGCCTGACCGGCGCGCGTCCGGATGGCCGCGTTATGCTGCTGACCCAGCTGCGCTATCTGGGCTTTCATTTTAACCCGGTCAACTTTTACTACTGCTATGACGGCGCAGGCGCCCTGCGCTGGGTACTGGCAGAAGTGCGCAACACGCCGTGGAATGAACGGCATTACTACGCCGTGGACGGCCAACGGACGCGTCCGCTGGATAAGGCATTTCACGTCTCGCCGTTTAACCCGATGGACATGGTCTATCACTGGCGATTCAACCGGCCCGGTAAAACGCTGCATATGCATATTGAGAACCATCAGACGGCAAAAGTCTTCGATGCCACGCTGGCCCTGAGCCGTGAACCCTTAACCCGGGCCAACCTGCGAGGGCTGCTGCTGCGCATTCCGCTGATGACGCTGAAAACCGTTCTCGCGATTTACTGGCAGGCGCTACGGCTGTGGCTCAAGCGCGTGCCGCTGTACAACCATCCTGTCAGCAGGAGTGAACGCTCATGACCGATCCCGTTTTTGCGCTTGAGCCCGATATCCCGCGCAACGTACGTATCGCGCGCTGGTTGCTCTTTCGTCTGTTGAGCGGCATTCGTGAAGGCTCGCTCACCGTTCGCGAAGGGGCGCAGACCTTTCACTTTGGCGACCCCGCCGCGACGTTACGCGCCGACGCGCACGTCCTCTCCGCGGGCGTCTACTGGCGCTTACTCACTGGCGGCAGCCTTGCCGCGGCGGAGGCCTGGATGGACGGAGAATGGGAGAGCCAGCAGTTGACGCAGTTGCTGCAGATCCTGGCGCGCAACGGCCAGGTGCTGGGACGGCTGGAGCGCGGCTTCCGGCTACTGGGCAAGCCCGTAGAACGACTGCGCCACTGGACGCGCCGCAACTCGCGCGCGCAGGCGAAGGAGAATATCGCCGCCCATTACGATCTGGGCAACGACTTTTACGCCCGCTTTCTTGACGACGAGCTCCTCTACTCCAGCGCGCTGTTTACCGATGACGGTCAGGATCTCACCCAGGCCCAGCGGGCCAAAATGGCGCGCCTGTGCGAGCGTCTGGCGCTTACGCCCGGCGATCATTTGCTGGAGATCGGTACCGGCTGGGGAGCAATGGCCGAATTCGCCGCTCGCCATTACGGCTGTCGGGTCACCACCACCACCCTGTCGCAGGAACAGTTTCAGTGGGCCAAAGCGCGGATTGCCCGCGCCGGGCTTCAGGATCGCGTCGACGTGCTGCTCTGCGATTACCGCGATCTCACCGGCCAGTACGACAAGCTGCTGTCGGTGGAGATGATTGAGGCCGTGGGCCAACGCTATCTGCCGGCTTTTTTCCGCACCTGTCAGGCGCGCTTGCGTCCGGGCGGCAGGATGGCGATCCAGGCAATCACCATCCAGGACCAGCGCTATCGCGGCTACAGCAAAAGCGTGGATTTTATTCAGCGCTATATCTTTCCGGGCGGATTTTTGCCCAGCATTACAGTGATGAACGAACTGATGACGCGCCATACCGATTTTGTGATGCGCGATCTGTTCGATATGGGCCCGGACTACGCCCGTACCCTGGCCCACTGGCGGCAGCGTTTTCTCCACGCCTGGCAGGATATCGAGAAGCTCGGCTTTGATGAACGTTTCCGCCGCATGTGGCTTTATTACTTCGGCTACTGTGAGGCCGGATTTAACGCCCGCACCATCAGCGTCGTGCAGCTCACCGCGGAGCGAACATCATGAAACGCATTTTGACCCTTGGCCTCGCGCTGCTGATGCTGGCGCTGGCGGGCTGCAGCGCCGAAGTGACCGATTATCGACAGCAGCAGCCGGCGCTGGATATCTTCCACTATTTTCAGGGTAAAACCGAAGCATGGGGGATGGTGCAGGATCGCCATGGCAAGCAGCTACGCCGCTTTCATGTTGAGATTGACGGTGAGGTTGTTGGCGACACGCTGACGCTACATGAACGCTTTGTCTACGATGATGGCGAAAAGCAGCAGCGGGTATGGCGCATTCGCCGCACCGGCGACAACCGTTATCAAGGCACCGCTGGCGATATTACCGGCGTGGCGCTTGGCCAGGCATCGGGCAACGCTTTTCACTGGCGCTACAGCATGAACGTAAAAGCCGAGGGTAGCCGCTGGCGACTCGATTTCGACGACTGGATGTTCCTGCAGGACGGCGTGCATCTGTTCAACAAAACGGAGATGAAGAAATTTGGCGTTACCGTCGCCACCGTCACCCTTTTCTTCACCCGGACAGCACAATAAAAGAGGATTATGCCATGAGCACACAACCTTTGATTGGGATCAGCGGATGTTTGACCGGTGCAGCCGTGCGATTCGACGGCGGGCATAAGCGAATGGGATTCGTGATGGATGAGCTGGCGCAATGGGTCGCGTTTAAGCCCGTCTGTCCGGAGATGGCGATCGGCCTGCCCGTTCCCCGGCCTGCGCTGCGGCTGGTCCAAACTCGCGAAGGGGATATCCGCATGCGCTTCACCCATGCTCCGCACGACGACGTAACGGAGAAAATGGCCGATTTTGCCAGCGCCCACCTTACGACGCTGGGCGAACTGTCGGGATTTATCGTCTGCGCCAAATCACCTAGCTGCGGTATGGAGCGCGTGCGGCTGTATGATGATAAGGGCAATCGCGGACGTAAAGAAGGCAGAGGGTTATTTACCGCCGCGCTGCTGGAGAAATATCCCTGGCTACCGGTAGAAGAGGACGGCCGCCTGCACGATCCGGCGCTGCGTGAGAATTTTGTCGAAAGAGTTTTTGCCCTGCACGAGCTCAACTGCTTGCACAAAAGTGGCCTGACGCGCCGTGGGCTGCTGGATTTCCATAGCCGCTATAAGCTTCAGCTGCTGGCTCACCATCAGGCGGGTTACCGGGAAATTGGCCCGTTCGTTGCCTCGCTGCATGAATGGGAGGATCTGGAGGCTTTCTTTGTGGCGTACCGCGACAAATTGATGGCGATCCTGAAAAAGCCCGCCTCGCGTAAAAATCACACCAACGTACTGATGCATATTCAGGGCTACTTCCGTAACCAGCTGAACAGCCGCCAGCGCGGCGAGTTACGCGACGTGATCCTCAACTATCGCTCCGGACTGCTGCCGATCCTCGCACCGCTAACGCTGCTTAAGCACTATCTGGCGGAATACCCGGATCGTTACCTGCAGACGCAGAACTACTTTGATCCCTATCCGCAGGATCTGGCCCTGCGCCTGACGGTGAATTAAGTCTACAGAACCCGCGAACAGGCCGGCGCAGGCCAGCCTGTTCGCGTAGATGCCGACAGACCTGGAACCACGCCTCAAACATCCCGCCGACGTTTAACGAATGCAGCCGTTCGACGCTGCTGTCGTTCACTTTGGCGATGTGCTTATTGTCCACCCGGCCGCCGGGGACGTAGAAGCGCAGCATCCGGCGGCTCTCCGCCCCCATGCCAATGGCGATGTTTTGCGACAGCGTCAGCTTCCAGCCGCGGTTATCGCCGCCCCGATCGTAATCGACGCGCTGATAGCTTGCTTCCAGCCAGGTCGAATGCACATCGTTCCAGAAGTACATTGGCCGCACGATGGCGCCATCGTTTTACGGTTGTCGCTAGTGTCCTTGCCGTTGTCATAGTCGCGGAAGGCCAGCGGCGATAACCGCCATCGTTGATGTAAGTTTTTTATCATTGTCATGTTTATCTCAAGACAGGTTAATCTTATTCAGATAATAACAATCCCATTCCGGGCAGGCAGAATATGCCGCTATTATGAGAGCAATTTAATTTTTATTTTGTCCGGCCAGTGAGGTTTTTTCACTATTCGGGTTGTCGCGCCTCCCTAATAAACGTGTCATCATTTATGCTAATCCGTATAAATCTACCCTAAGGATAATTCGCTGACCAGCAGTGAACTCAGTAACGGCTCAGGCATTTGCGACGGAACGTATATCCTTATTCCAACAGCCCCCTGCTATTTTTCATAGGGTATAAGGAAAACCCTGCGGATATATCCTTACGATTATTGCGGCATATACCCGGCAAGTCTTCATCGGCTGCATAAATGCAAAACAGTATGGGTAAAAACGTTATTGTCCCGTCCCTCTCCTTTTCGACTGCATGCCTTTATTGCAGCGCAAGCGTCCACAAGGCTTGCGGAGCGCCCAAACACCCGTCGGCAGTGATGGACGTATTAACCTGCGCTACCGCCAGGAACACCGTAACGACTCGACTGCGACAGCGCCGCGCTGGTGGTATAAACGCTGACCGTGCCCCTCGCAAAATACCGTTGCATGCTAAACGCCAAAATCAAGGGAAAAGTAAATTAATAATTGTGACACATCCTCTATTCTCCTGCCCGGTCATTGAATTACGTTATTTCACTCAGCGATTAAGAAAAGCCCCAAATGTGAGCCATCTCGCAAATAACAGCTTTATATATTTAACACTCGGGGAGCTATCTGGCGTACATTTTATGCAGGAATGCAAGTTGTAAGGGATAAAATGGTGGTTTTAGAAAATTCCAACGCAGGCGGAATAGCATTTTTGTGTAGCGACTCAACATACTCTGGAGTTGCCTTTGCTTTGATGATCACAGAAGTAAAAAAACATAATAAATTAATTTAAAAACGTAATAGATTCTTCGAGATCATTTATGTCAGAAAGTGTTACACATCTACACAGCAAGCCGGAGTCTGCTCAGCATGGGTAAAAACATAATGCAAAGTCGCCATGACGAATATCATAAATTAACTCGCGGGGAACGTATTGGTTATGGGATGGGCGACTTTGCTCAAAACCTGGTTTTTGGCACAATTGGCGGTTTTCTTGCTCTGCACATGCTGACGGTCAATACCATCAGTACAGCAACGGCAGGGTTTATATTTCTTTTTGTCCGCATCATCAATGTCTTTTGGGATCCGATGGTGGGAACTTTCGTTGATAAGAGAACATCGAACGCCGGGAAATACCGTCCCTGGCTGCTCAGAGCCGGCGTGCCGCTGGTGATCCTTTCCGCTTTACTTTTTGCCCCGATCCCCGGCGTCCGCGGTTCAGTCCCTTTTGCTTTTATCATCTATCTGGCGCTGGATTTAGTCTATTCGCTCGTGAATATTCCTTATGGTTCACTTAACGCTTCACTGACGCGCGACCCGGAATCGATTGATAAGCTCACCAGTACGCGAATGATGCTGGCCAACAGCGCCAACCTGCTTGTCTATACTCTGTTCCCGATGTTTGTACAAATGGCTTCGCCTAAAGATCGCAGCCTGAAGGACACCGGTTTTTTTGGTATTGAACTCAATCTGGGTAACTATACCGATCCTTCTGCGAACTATGCCTGGTTTGGCGTTTACTCAATTTATATGTTGATTGGCGCGGTGGCGCTTTTCATCTGCTATAAATTCACCAAAGAACGTGTGGTGGCGACAGCGGAACAGACGGCTAACGTCAAAACCACCGATCTTTTTCTTGAACTCAAACATAATCGCCCGCTGGTTATTCTCGGACTGTTCTTTATGCTGGCCTTTACGTTCATGTTTTTTATGAACACGGTAAATGGCTTTTTCAATCAGTACGTTGTTGGCCATTCAGAATGGATGGGGGCAGTTGGCCTGGTCGCCTCTATTCCGGGCATTGCTTTCCCCATTTTCTGGCCGCGACTCAAGAAAATTTTTGGCAAAAAAGGGTTCTTCCATCTTTTTCTGGCCATGTTCATTGTCGGTGAATTATTAACCTATATTTGGTCGCGCGAGGGTATGCACGATGCGCTGTGGCTTGCTTACATCGCGACATTTATTAAACAGTGGGGCTTAACGTCAGCGACCGGCTTCATGTGGGCGCTGGTGCCGGAAGTGATTGCATATGGCGAACTAAAATCGGGCAAACGAAACGCTGCCATCATTAACGCTATTATGGGGCTCTTTTTTAAGATTGGCTTTACTATCGGCGGCGCGTTTCCTCTGTGGTTGCTGGCCGTTTATGGCTTCAATGAAACCGGCGCCCGGCAAAGTGCCAGCGCAATCGAGGGGATTATAATGACCGCAGTTTGGATCCCGATTGCTTTGGCGATTATTTCAATGATCATTATCCAGGTTTATCCCATCTCGGACAAAAACGTGACCGATATCAATCGTCAGCTTGATGAGATACGCGTGTAGTTAAAAATATAAATCTGACGCAGTTGGAACTTTTAAATAAAAAAGGTGTAATGATATGTCTCTTATTCAAAACCCTATTTTACGTGGGATTAATGCCGACCCCAGTATTATCCGTGTCGAGGACACTTACTATATCGCCAACTCTACATTTGAGTGGTTTCCTGGCGTTCGTTTACATGAGTCAAAAGACCTTGAGCACTGGAATCTTCTCCCTGCGCCTTTGTCAACGACCACCCTGCTGGATATGAAAGGCAACCCCTCATCCGGCGGCATCTGGGCGCCGGCGCTCTCCTGGGCCGACGGTCAATTCTGGTTAGTCTATACCGATGTCAAAGTCACCGAAGGCGCCTTTAAAGACATGACTAACTATCTGACCACCGCGACCGATATTCGCGGCCCCTGGAGCGATCCTGTCAAGCTTAACGGCGTGGGTTTTGATGCCTCTCTTTTCCACGATGATGATGGCCGAAAATATATCGTGCAGCAAACCTGGGATCATCGCGAATATCACCACCCTTTTGACGGCATTACGTTAACCGAACTGGATACCAAAACCCTGAAATTAATGCCAGGAACCGCGCGTACCATTTATCATGGGACTGCCGTTGGCCTCGTTGAAGGGCCACATCTCTATAAGCTCAACGGATATTATTATCTTTTTGCCGCTCAAGGAGGAACCGTATTCACCCACCAGGAAGTGGTTGCCCGCTCAAAAACGCTGGAAGCCAACAGTTTTACCACCGAACCGGGAGACGTCTTCTTAACGAATGTTGATACGCCAGACAGCTATATCCAAAAGCAAGGGCATGGCGCCTTAGTTTCTACCCCAGGAGGCGAATGGTACTATGCCTCGCTCTGCGCTCGTCCGTGGAATCGCCCTGGCGAGTCGGTCTACGATCCTCGCGGCTGGTCAACCCTCGGCAGAGAAACGTCGATCCAAAAAGTGTACTGGGATGAAGATGGCTGGCCGCGTATTGCGGGCGGTCACGGCGGTAAAACGTTCGTCGAGGGGCCGAAAGACGCCATTTATACCGAAAGTGCAGAGGATCGTAGCCAGCACGACGACTTTACCACGCCGACGCTCGATCCCAACTGGAATACGCTGCGGGTGCCCTTTAGCGAGAAAATGGGTACTACCGGAGACGGAAAGCTCACCTTAATCGGCCAGGGCTCTTTAGCCAATACGCACGATCTGTCGCTGATTGCCCGACGCTGGCAAGCCTTTTATTTTGATGCCCAGGTAAAAGTAAAATTTGATCCGTTCAACTACCAGCAAATGGCAGGATTAACGAATTACTATAACGATCGCCACTGGAGCTTTGTGTTTGTTACCTGGAATGAAATTAATGGAAGGGTCATTGAAATAGGGGAAAATAATCGCGGAAAATATACTTCCTATCTGAAAGATAATGCCATTAAGGTGCCAGAGCATGTCGAATATGTCTGGTTGCGCAGCAAAGTCAGGAAGGAAACGTATAGCTATGAATATAGCTTTGATGGCGTCGCGTTCACTGAAATCCCGGTCAGGTTAGATGCCGCTATCCTTTCAGATGACTATGTCTTGCAGAGCTATGGCGGTTTCTTTACCGGAGCGTTTGTTGGCCTTGCGGCAGTCGACTACTCCGGCTATGGCGCCAGCGCTGAGTTTTATCATTTTGATTATCAGGAACTTGGCGATTCGTTAGTTGGTAATGAGGTTTATAGCTGGGAAGCCAATGAGTTACGTAGTTATTAAACGACCCGCTGGTTAGGGGTAGCCAAACGTCTCTGTAAGCGGAGCTGGCGCGGCGGACCGCGCCAGCTCGCAAGAAGAGCGTCGATGGCGCGTTTTCATCTTTAAAGCGCATCATTCCCCGGCGGGCACGGGCCACCGCCGGTTCTCATCAAGCTTCAGCGTTGGACGAACTGATGATACCAGCCTGCAAAGCCTGGATTGCGGAACGGGCCTCCAGGTAATGCTGCTGCTTCAGATGACGAATAAGCACCCTTCCCTCGGGCATAAATACGGTACCATAACGTACCAGGCCAATACCCCTCAGCTCAGCATCAAGCCCATAGCGCAGCTTGCCCGCCATCGCCTGCGCCAGCAGAACCACCTTCACTTTCTTTAGCCTGGGCTCATATTTAAGCAACACGGTCGACAAGATGCTCATCAGTTCATGGGCCGTCCCTGGCATACCCTGCAGAATTTTAGTCATATCCGGCAGGCCGTAATCCGGAAGATGCGCCAGCGTCCCGGCGCGACAGTTAACAATGCGCTGCATATTATCCAGAACCGACAGAATCACCTGGGTTTCTTCGCTCACCTGGTCCAGTGCAGTCCCTCCGGCAAAATTGCCGTAGAGCATTTCATACAGAGAAGTTCCCCCCATCATCAGTCATCCTTCTTCGGTTGCAGCGTCAGACGATGTTGGCTGGCTTCAATAACGCGTGGTTTGTCCGGATCGAGGTCGTCGCGTCTCAGTACCAGCTTCCAGTCATTCCTCACCATATCCGGCGCCCGAAACAGCCCCACCACCGCGATAAACTGCGTTCTTTCATCCATCGGCATGTCGAGGCTGGCGTCTGCGCCGGGTTTCACCACCAGGCTATGGCTGGCAAGCAGTTCGTTTCCGGCTGCATTATCACCTTCCGAAGCCAGCTGCTGATAGAGCAATTGATCAAACGCCTTACGGTCCCTGAGCTGGTACACCCATACCATCACCGGCTGGGAGAATGAGGCATTTTCCCGCTCATCGGTGTTCAGCTCCGCCCGGCCAGTCACGTCCAGATGCAGGGTTTTTACCGGTTTATAAAAGACCGATTTCACTACCGATGAGGTGCCGTCGCTAATTTTCTGCATCAGGCCACACCCCGTCAGCATTAACGGTATAAGTAGTAAGGTAGATCGCTTAATCGAAGTGATACGCAACACGTTGGTTTCCTTGTTGTAAAGTTGCAGACGGCATTCCGTTATAGTTGCCTGGCTCAATAGTAAAAGCGGCGGGGATATCGGGCGGGATCGTTTCCCCCTCCACACCCAGTACCCCCGTCATGCCGAGCATAAAAGGGGAGTCGCCCAGCACCGGCGCAGCCAGTAGCTGAGCAGGAACGGTCAGCTGTATCCGCGCCTTATAGCGCCACCCGAGATAGACCCGCAGCAGGACCACAAAGTCCTGATATAGCTGCCCTTCCGGTAACCATCCCTGCGTCTCGGCAATATCATCCGTGTTCAGCGCAATCAACAGCTGGCTGCTGATCTCTGTCGTTTCATCGCCCAGCACGTTATAGCCATCAAGCAGAAAATCGTCATTGTCGTAAAACCCCAGAGGATGGCTGATGGAAAACGGGCGCGGAGAGTGCGGCGTGACGCGGGCCTGCGTGCGGGGAGCCAGCAGCCGTACCAGCGCCTGCACGCCCTCTTCGGTACGCGCAGGCAGGCGCATGATGCCGAGCAGCGCCAGAAAACGCGACGTCGGAGTGGCGATATGCTTTGCGGTACCCGGTATGCCCAGACCGATAAGTCCCAGTAGACTCTGCGAGGTGCTGTCCCTGCCGCCCGCTTCAAACGTCGCCGGGTACGAATATTTTCGCCAGATGCGATAGAACTGCGTCAGAATGCGGTGGTTAAAGATATCGAGAAAGGCCTCCTGCGCTTCGTGCCCTTCCCGCTTTCGGGCGATATCATCGAGCCATGCGGTGGGCAGGGGTGAGTCGACGCCGTAGAGCCCCATAAACGTCGTACGCACCGTCGGCGGCGCATCAGGATGATACTCATCATATTCCACCGCTTTTAGCTCGCTAACCGGGAAGCCCATTCCCGGATGCGGGCGAAAACGTACCGGATCGCTGGCCGGGTTCAGAGTACCGCCCAACGGGGAGGCTTCCGGGTGACGCTTTTCCAGTAACTGGCAGAAGCGGTAGAAGTTAATGCGATGGATTTCCCGCTCCAGCCGGGGACTCAGCCGGGAATACGGCGGTTGTGGTTCTCCTGCCATTCGAGACGTTCTCCCCCAGGTTGTAGTATCAGAATCAGATGGTTGAACAGATGAATATCGGTATAGAGCGCGAAGAAGCGGTTCAGCATTTCGCCAAACAGGCAGATATCGCCGTGCCCGGCGAAGCCGCTGCTGTCGAGGGTCACCTCAATCTGTACGCCGCGCAGAAAATGGCCCTGCGCAAAACGTTCCACCTCGCTGTGCCTGACATCAACAATCGCCTCCAGGCGGCGGCGATTCATCTCGTTATCGGTCCAGTCATAGAGGGCCAGCGCGCCGCGCAGCACGTCGGCGTTATCCATCATCCACAGGAAGCTGCTGCCGAGATGACTCAGTACTCGCCAGTGAAATCGGTCGCGATCCGGCGGATAGCACGGCAGCGTCGGAGCGCAAAGATTGCGCAGCTGGATAGGCGTGGCGGTGGATTTCACCACCGTATCCAGCAGCGCGCTCTGTAGCGCCCGGCGCGGCAGTTGACCATTAGTGCCGGTCAGGCTGAGCGATAGCTTTTCATGCTCAGGTACGCTGTGGTTATCAAACGCCTCGCCGCCGAGCATCAGCCAGGTGTCGTGCAGCCCGGAAGGACCGGGCTTCACCCGCGTATGATAGTAATATTCCGGCGCATCATGGCGCAGCATGCCCCCTTTGTGACGGAAGCTGGTAAAGGGCACATACGTCTGATGGCCGGAATGGCGCGAGGAAGTGACCGAATCCACGGAATAAATCTCGGTATGACCATCCTGGATACGCATCGGGCGCAGCAGATATTCGGTCTGCAACGAGTCCAGGTGCAGCGGATCGGACTCCAGAGGGAACAGATTAATCACCGGCGCGCAGTGCAGGCGCAGATTTTTCTCCGACAGCGCATATTCGTGCGGCCACTGTTTCTCCAGCACGATATCAATTTCAAACCACGCCAGAACCTCAGGGAAATTCACATTTTCCAGGCCGCGCAGCGTCACCGACATAAATTTTTCCCGGAAGGAAAAATACTCCAGCAGCAGCTGATAACCGCTGAAGCTGCCGCTCTCCGGCAGTAGCGCCTCATCCTGACTGAAACCGCAGACGGCAAAACGGGCGTCCAGCGTCCTGCGTTCGGCATTGCCGGGGAGGCGAACATACGTTTTCGCCACCCGGAGCGTCAGCGCCTCATGCAGAGCGCAGGCCAGCGGCGCATCGGCATTCAGATACAGCGGGACGCGGCTTACATCGATGCGGCTCCAGTCTGCCAGCGAGCTGCACTCAAAGCGCAGGCGGATAAGCGAGCGCCCGTCCGCTTCCGTCGACATCCCCGCCCGGACAAGCGACATGGGGAGCAGGGTCAACGGTTGCGTAGTGGTGTAATGGCAACGGGTGCGCTTTTCGCCAATAGGCTGCGAAAGTATGCCAAAGCCCTTTTCTATTCGTAGAGATTCTTTCAGTTCATGCCAGTCCGCGGTGAATTCGACAATGGAGAGCGAAGGAATGGTACGCAGGTAATGTGGCCAGATCATGCTGACCAGACCGCCGGTCAGTTCCGGCAGATCGTCGTCGAGCTTTTCCCGCAGGCGGCCCATCAGAAAGGCGAAGCCTTCAAACAGGCGTTCCACATACGGGTCGCGCGCGCCCGCTTTGTCGAGATTTAAGGCCGCTGCCCGGTCAGGATGGGCGCGGGCGAATTCTTCACCTGCTTCACGCAGGTAACGCATTTCGGCGTCAAAATAACGCAGAGTTAAGTCATCCATAGAATTTTATGCTGTGCCTTGTAGCAACGTGAACGCGTTTTGTTAAAAGCGCGGGAAGGAAGAACGATCTGATACACCTTTAGCAGCATCACAGCTCATAGGTATCGTTCATCATTGAGGCGATAAACCGAACCGGGCCAGGACAGGAACTTTTATTATGCAACGTTCCGGCCTACCCCAGGCCATCAAGACTGTCTCCAGGAATAGAGCCAGCGATCGTGTATATGCCCGGATGTTGACCACCCGTTACCCGGTCTATTTCACGCGCAACCGGTACGCCCAGAATAGTGAACCGGCAGATAAATCCGCCGCAGGTAGTTCTGTCAACGCGAATCAAGTCACTCCCTTTCGCCATTGCGCTCTCCTTAATGGGTCGATATTCAGATTACTGACGCACTACCCGCCGTTCTGAGCGATAAGACAGATCTCAGTACGCCAGGTAACAATTCTCTCTCCGGCCGTAACCGGATTTGTTCTGCTTCGCCGCGTCCCGTCTCCGACACAATAGCTTCATACGAGGGGGGGCATTTCCAGCCACGCCGAAGAGGTCTTAAGACCGTCAAATATCGTCGCGGCTGGCCGCCGCCAGGTTCATTATTCACTCACCTTCCCCGCGTCATATTCCTCTTCATCCGTGCGGCCGGCTGCCGGGACACCGGCGCTGAATATCTGCGCCGGCAGCCTGAAGTTGCGCAGTTTCAGCAGCGCCAGCGGA
>NZ_JAIFJY010000024.1:0-72739 GCF_051835185.1 Klebsiella sp. K5-306 | reverse complement strand
CGAGGGACGCAGCTATCGCTGGATCGCACGCGAGCTCGGTATCAGCAAGAATACCGTCGCTGACATCGTGCAACGACACAGAGCTAACGCTTAGGGTGTCATTTCGCCCTCAGCCGGAACCGACCCCAGGAAGGTGGCTTTGACATTCTGAGTGTGACCGACACCAGTGTTACTCTGTGTGCGCCGGATGAGCCGGAAGAGACGCTGACGCTGACGGGGTGGGTATTTTCATCATCATTCAGGCTGGCTGACTGACTGACTGACTGCGTTTATGATAATACCTGTCCGGTTATTCACAAATGAAATCAGTACCCGGATTTAATTTTGAATATATATCTGGGCTCACTATTTAAAAGATTCAAATCCCTTGCGTATATAGCTACAAACGGTCTGTGGAATGTCATGGGGATTACTGGTGTGGGTTGGTTTTAATATTTAAAAGGAATGTGAATATGTTGCGGTATTTTATTCTGCGCCCTGAGCAGCAGCTATTCTGTTATTTATACGGTATCGCGCTGGCGCTGGTCCTGATGGTTTTATTTTCTCCTGCATCCCGGGCAGGCGGATTTTATCTGGTTGCGTTATCTGTCGCGCTGTTGTGGGCCGGCCTGGCCCTGTACACCCGGCACACCGACCGGATGAGAAGACCGGAGGTCTCACCGCAGGTCGGTATCCGTGACGGTATTCAGGTGGTGGCCATACTGCCGCGCCATGAAAAGGCCCGTCTGGAATGGGAAATTCTGCAGGATGCTGACGTGTATCGCCGTCAGATGGTTGCCCTTCTGGACCTGGCTCAACGGTGCGTCAGCCGGGGGCTGATATACGCGCCGGCGGTGATGCTGGCTGGTCTGTGCTTTCTTGCCTGGGGATTTCCGCAGGATGCTGTTCGGGTCTTCAGCGCTCTGCGGGAAATGCCCGCCACAGAGCTTGTGCATCAGACTGGTTTTGTCCTGCGCTACGTCCTGCTGATTTCCGTCATGTCGGCTCTGATTGCCGATGTTCTGGCCGGGAGAGGATTGCCGAACGCCTTTCGCCGCGCATTGCTGGACAGGCTGCCGGCAGAGGCGAAGGAATAAACAGCATGGCGAAAATACTAATGATGGCAGGCAGTACCATTGTTGTGCTGAGTCTGCTGGGGTTTCTGGTTTTGCTTCTGAAAGGACGGGCCGTAACGAAGACATCTCCGGTCCTGATGTCACTGAAAGCCCTGGGGATTCGCCCCTCAGAGGCCGAACAGCGATTGTGTCGCCAGCGGGTCTGGGTGGGAAATGACACGCTGATGACACCACGGGAACAACACTTTTACCGGGCACTGCTGAGGCATACCAGCCGTAAGCGCTGGCTGTTATGCCCGCAGGTCCGGGTGGCGGATATTGCCACACTCGCTCCCCACATCCGGCCACGTTCCCGGACCTGGTGGCAACTCTTCCGCATGGCGTCTCAGTGGCACTGCGACGTGGTCATCGTTGATATCCGCACCTTTGCTATCGTTGGCGCGATTGAACTTGATGACGCCTCACATCTGAAAAAACAGCGTATCCGGCGCGATATCCTGCTGGAAGAGGTTCTGAGGCAGGCGGGTATCCCGCTGCTGCGTGACCGGGACTCAGAGAAACTGGTCAGGAGAGTCAGTGAGTTTCTGAAATACCGTGAAGCTGAAACCGACGAAATATCTGCATCCGGCACAGCTTTACCGACAGCGCATACTGAACGCAGGGAGGACGAAAAATGATTGTGCCCGTAGAGGTTGATCGCGATGCGCGGGGCTACTGGACACACCCGGCGTTAATCCGGAGTTGCTGCCAGACCACGCCACAGCTGATGTGGTGGCTGCGCGTCCAGAAGCTGGAGTGCTTCGTGATGAGTATGCGTGACGAGGCTACAGAAGCATTCTGTGCCGGATGGGATGATGGCCCGCCAGACGCTTCTGCATGGGAGCTGGTTCCTCCGCCCGGAAAGGGCTGGTTTCTCGGTTCAGTACATCCACGGGAGGAGGGGCCGGAGTGCTACTGGTTCCGTCATACCACAAAAGCCTGACGCCTCCGCAGGGCGTCGTTGTCCAACCCCGGAGGCGGGAGAAAACCAGTTTCCCCCACCCCCGGCGTTTCTCAAAAACAGTGAAGGAAATACTGTGAAAACAAATCGTACTCTCCGCAAATGGTGTCTGCCCGGGCTGGTCAGCCTGAGCCTGTTCGCCCCCTTACCGGCCGTGTATGCCGCAAGCATCGAGACCGGGTTTTCCCCGGAAGGAACGGGCCTGCAGCTGGTTCTGAAAACCATTACGACCGCACAACAGGAAATCCGGCTGATGGGCTATTCGTTTACGTCTCCGGAGGTGGCCGGCGCGCTGGTCAGGGCCAGGCAGCGGGGCGTGGATGTGAAGGTGGTACTGGACCACAAAGCCAATACCGGCGAGCGCAACAAGGCCAGTCGGGCCGCCATGAACCTGCTGGTCAGCGCGGGTATACCGGTCCGGACGGTGGATACCTACAAGATCCTCCACGACAAAGTGATCATCGCCGATGGCCGCAACACTGAGGTCGGTTCGTTCAACTTTAGTCGCGCGGCCGATCGCGCCAATTCAGAGAACGTGCTCGTCGTGTGGGATGACCCTGTTGTTGCTCAACGCTATCTGCAGCACTGGTCATCCCGCTGGTCGAAGGGAACGGACTGGAAACAGACGTACTGATACCGCCTTAAACGCTCCCCGGACGTAAACCGTGCGCCAACGCGGGTTACGTCCATAAAGTCAGTCGCTGATTTAAGATATCTGTAGTATTCTCTGCGAACGATCCTTTTTTAGATCCTTGAGGAGGCAGAGATGTCGCAGATTGATAATGCAGTAACTTCCTCTTCGAAACCCAAAAGGCCTTACCGTAAGGGGCAACCTTTATCAGTAAGCGAGCGAAAATTGCGCTCTGTATCCAGAAAAAGGGATACGCATAAAGCCGTTACTGTGTTCATACAGAATGCTAAAAAGGCGATGCTGGACGATCTTTGCTCGAAATCCAATATGACTCAGGCAGAAATCATTGAGTTACTAATTGAGCGAGAATCAGAGCAACGGAACAAATAGCAACAAGTCACAATTATTGCTAATAATTAATCCAAGTGCTAGATTACTGATCGTTTAGCAAATTTTGATGGTGGGCCACGCCGTAAGGTGGCAGGGAACTGGTTCTGATGAGGTGTCTACCCGGGACCAGAAAAGCAAAAACCCCGATAATCTTCACCTAGTTTGGCGACTGAAGAAGATTAACGGGGCCTACTTAAACTGTATAGAAGCTGTTGCTCTATGCAGGGAGTATAGTTTTATGCTCAGAAAAGTTCAATACCTGTTTCTGTGTCATTTACTCCTTCCGTGCAACATAAGCGCGGGAAGGTGTGACTGAACAGCACAATCCGCAACACTGGAGTCAGCTGGATACGGAAGAACAGATCCGTTTCTGGCAGGGCATTGATAATGGTCACGTCGGGTCTTTTCTGGTTTCTCCGGAGAAGAAACGTACCCGTCGCCGTCGCGGTGAACATTCCACTAAACCCAAATGCGAAAACCCGTCCTGGTTCCGGCCGCCTCACTATAAGGCGCTGGGTGGCCAGCTGGGGCACGCCTATAACCGTCTGGTGGAAAAAGATCCGGCCACGGGTCAGTGCAGGCTTCGCATGCACATGTCACTGCATCCTTTCTACGTCCAGGAACGGCAGCGCGCGGGGCGCAGATATGCTTTCCGCCCGGAAAAACAACGTCTTCTCGATGCGCTCTGGCCGGTACTGGTCAGCTTCTGCGATGCCGGTAAACACACGGTAGGAATGAGTGTGTCCAGACTGGCCAGAGAACTCAGCCCGAAAGATGCCCGGGGGGAAGTGATTTCCGGTACGGAAGTCACGGTACGCCGGATTTCGGCATTAATTGCCGAGCAGGTCCGCTTTGGTGTACTTGGCGTATCAGAAGAAACTCTGTGGGACAGGGAATCACGGAAGCGACTGCCTAAATACGTCTGGATCACGCCCGTTGGCTGGAAAATGCTGGGTGTTGATTTGATGAAGCTGCAGGAGCAGCAGCTGAAAAAACTACGTGAATGCGAGGAACGTCAGGCGCTCATTAAAGAGGGGCTGTTAGGCGAGCATGAGGAGATTTCTGTTCTGAGGGCGCGTAAACGCTGGTATGAGCAGCGCAGTCGTGAAGCCCTGCAGTATCGCCGTGCAAAAGGGGCCGCACGTAAGCGTGCAAACCGTCTGGCCAGAATGCCCCGCGACCGTCAGGTCTACGAAATGACCTGCTGGCTGAAGAAAACGCTGCCGGCAGATGAGCTCTATGGTTATTCTAAAGATAAACTTGAGCAGCTGGCTGTCCGGCATCTGTACCAGCTGGAGTTGTCACTGAACCCTTCTCCGCCTCATTAGTCAGGCAAATCACAATTTGCGTTAAAAACGGCCCCTCCGGGGCTTTTCGTGCTGGTTTTTTTCAGTCACTGTTGTCAATTCAGTCTGTCTCCGACCTGATTTCACGCTTTTTCTTATGATTTTGCTGCCGTCATGGCCACAGCGCGCATGTGCCTGAATACTTATCCACATAAATCCGCAAACAGATAACATACAGATTCCGGAAACGTATAACGGGAAATCTGCAAAACAGTCTTAACCCAGTTATTAATCCCCTGCATAACAAGCAGCAGGGAGATCCTTTATCTGTGTTACTTCCGTGAACAATCACATTAATGCCTTCGCTCGCAGCGACCGCAAGCGTTCGCGCCGCTCAGAAATTAGGTACCTCCCGCCGCTATACGGCGGGCGAGTCAGCAACCCCTTACTATTTAGTTACATCATTCGGTTAAATCCTCACAAAACCGCGCCAGTGTTGTCCTCTGCATCGCATCAGACACAAGAGACACCAGAAACCTCGCCTGTCACCACCGGAGAACGCTCACGCTTCAATCACATCAGTGCCCACCTGACCGTCACTGAAAAGCGGCGCCCCACCCCGGCCAACGGCCGGGGTAATGCATCGCTTTAAAATGACGGATGTTGTAACTATATTTCGTGGTTGCTGTGGGTGGCGTGGCTTTGGGTTCTGGTGTACACGCTCGTAAGCGGCCCTCACGGCCCGCTAACGCGGAGATACGCCCCGACTGCGGCTCACGCCTTGTCGTGACCACTCCGACCGCGCACAGCAGCTTCTGAATCGTTTTCAGCGGGTTTGGTTGGGCTTAGCAGGGTGGGGGATTATTACGGCTGAAGCCGTAATGCTTTTTTCGTCCTCGCTTCGCTGCGGGGGTCTCCGGCGCAAAGCGCCTCCCATGCGCTGACGCGCATCAAAAAACCGTCACTGGCGTACCCTGAAAATAACGCACGCTCATGCCGGGCAAAGGCGCCTGTGCGGCAATGCCAGAAACCAACCGTTAGTTTTTTTATTAAAAAAATCGGTGACATTGTTCTCTAAACAGGGCCTCTATGTGGTGTAACTTCACCAGGTCGATGCAACGCTATCCTTAATCAAGGGAAACGTTGCTATAATAGCCTGTGTTAATCAATACGTAACAGGACATTTGACTTAACGCAAATAGATGGAAGTAAACTGAATTTACCATTATGTTATTCTTATAATTATGTGTAAATATTTTTATTTGTGCATTTTGGTGTTAACATATGAAATTGAAAGCACTTCATATTAAACTGTACGTTTTATTAGGTTTATGATTTTCAAAAGGTTATATGCTATGTCTGATGAAACAAGTAAGAAACTGGCTGTTTTAATTGATGCTGATAACGCACAAGCATCTTTGTGTAATGAATTATTCTCAGAAGTATCCAAATATGGATTGGCTAATGTAAAACGAGCATATGGGGACTGGACAACAACAAATCTAAAAGGATGGAAAGAACATCTTCACAAACATGCAATTCAACCTATACAACAATTTAGCTATACTACTGGCAAAAACTCTACTGATTCATCATTGATCATTGATGCGATGGACTTACTTCATGATGGGAATTTAGATGGATTTTGCTTAATTTCATCTGATAGTGACTTCACACGGTTAGCCAATAGACTACGGGAAAGCGGCATCATTGTATATGGCTTTGGCGAGGAGAAAACTCCTGATGCTTTCATTTCTGCATGCAATTTATTTATAAAAACAGAAAACTTGAGAAAAACAAAAGCTGCCAAAGATTTCTCTGATGATAAGGACCTTAAAGAATTAATAAGTAATGCTCTGTCCGCAACATCTAAAGATGATGGCTGGTCATTATTGTCTGCGGTTGGGTCTTATATAAATAAGAACGAATCTTCCTTTGATTCCAGAACATATGGCTATGAGAAATTAGGTGGTTTAGTTAAATCATTAACTTATTTAAAGACGGAAACAAGAGAGGTCGGTGGCGTCAGTCATCTATATGTGACAAGTGTTTAAACTGTCGTCATCAATCTTATTCGTCGGACGCACAGCTTCCGCGCCTCACTCAAAGCAGTCAGTCAATACCGCCGAGCTGAATTAAGCTGACTACAATCGTTCAGTCCGGCGTTTAATGTGAGTTTCTCAATCACTCTGGAATGAGTTGGATTTTTGTTAAAATATCAGTGACATTTTCGTTTATCTCATTCGCATTTTCTGTTCAGAACCATGTATTATTTGACGCCAGAGTCGGGATATCAGACTTAAGCATGTAAAATACGTGCCTGGAGCTGAACGGAAACAGAGCAGATAATGAACCGCAAACAATTCATCCAGAGCCGGGGGGCCACCTGTCGTAACTGGACCTGGAGCTGGTCTTTTATCAACCATGACGACCAGCTGGTCATCTTCGGGGCGTGGGACGTTGAGCGTGATCAGGAGCGCGCTGTTATCCTGCGTGAAGCGTGGGAATACAACGCCAGGCTCAGGAAGAACCCCGGCTACACCCAGGCGGTTGAGCATATCGGCTACATCCTCGGGGGATACGACCTGTACACCTTTAACATGGTGCAGGCCACCAGTCCGGATGCGCCGGACGTCGCGGTCATTCAGGATTTCGAACGCCGGCTGGAAAAACGCTTTCTGAGAAAAGAGGGCGCCGTCTGGTACGCTGACTTTACTGCCAGTCCTTATCCCGAAGAGCTGTCCGTCGCCGGTAGCTATATTGAGGGCGCCACAAAATCCATCACCATCAACGCGTATGAACGCGACCCGGCCGCACGGCGGGCCTGTATCGCGTATCATGGTGCCGTCTGTCAGTGCTGCGGATTCGATTTTGAGAAAACCTGGGGTGAGCACGGGAAAGGATTTATCCACGTTCATCATATCCGGCCGCTGAGAACACTCGGACCTGACTATCAGATTGACCCGGTCAACGAGCTGGTCCCGTTGTGCCCGAACTGCCATGCCATGATTCATCGGGGCAATGAGGCAAAGCCGTTGTCCGTTGAGGAATTACGCGCCATGATGAGGCCCTCCGGCTGAATGCCGGCATTTGAAATACTGTTAACCGGAGCTCTGCATGCGCGTTGCTGAACATATCATCCTCGATGCCCTCACTCGCGGAGGATGCATCAAAACCTTCTGGCGTATATCGTCACGACAGGCCGCTGAATCGTCAGCACGGATACCCGAGGGGTATATTCTGGAGTCACCCGGGGAGCGGGAAGATATCGTGCTCAGTCATGCAGACTTTCATGCGCTGGAGAAGCAGCTGGAGCAGAAGGAAACGTGGGAGCAGGTGGTCGGCGTGACCTGTTTTGGTGGGGTAACCTGGCAGCTGAGAGCCGGGTCCGTGTGATGAGTGGCTGAATTGCTGAAATAATTCTTTTATTTCAGCAGTGGCATTCCTGCAGTCCACGACTACAGTCTTCTCACCGGATGCATTGTGTCTGTCCCACACTCCGGGGATTTGCTCCCTTTGACGAACCACAATTGTGTCCGGCCAGCCTTTCACGCTGGCTTTTTTTATGCAATCAGGCACGGTCCCTTCAGAACGCTGTATGGCGCGCCAGTCCCTCCCGTAATGACAGTCAGGCCTGTCTTTTGAACAGGCTTACCTGTCATAATTGTCACTATATTGACTGACCACTATAAGACCAAAGGGAGTGAGTCCGCGTGGCGCTGACACACAAAACAGGGCATCTGGCATGGTGCGCACTTGTCGCGCTGGCACTGGCCAGAAAGGAGCAGGGAGAGCTGTCTCCTGCACAGGAAAACCTTTTTCTCACCCGCTGGCTGGCGACAGCGCTGAAACAGCGGCGATTTCCGCGCGATGTTACACCCGATATCGAATGGTTACTGAATCAGGGGCGTTTGCTGGGTGTGAGAGCAAAACTGGCCGACAAACTGGACTATGTCTGGCGCTCCTGCAGCGGCGAGCTGACTGAACAGAACGACATGTTCCGGCTGACGTATGCGCTGGAAACAGCGAAAGACATGGGCTGGAATTACCGCGTAATGAGCGACAGAGAATGGGCCGGGCGATATGCCTTGGTACTCAATCCTGGAGTAAACGGCGTTTATCTCTTACGGACAAACCTCGATGCCGCTTTTGACGACAATGGCCAGCAGACAAATCCGCTGACAGCACGTCTGACAGGGAGCGTAGCAGGGGTAATGAAGCTGTTAAATCGCTGTGGCTGGCAGGCAGAGCCTGAGTCTGGTGCCTCCCTGCCCCACCAGTATTCACTGATGGCCGGACAGGGAGTGCCAGGAAAGGGGGATTAGTGGCGGATCTGCGCCAGGTCTTCTTCCGTCAGACCGGTCACTTTCATGACAGTATTGCGGTCAATGCCGTTCTGCAGCATGGTACGGGCAATTTTAAGAGTAGCTTCGCGCTCGCCTTTTTCAATACCACGTTGTTCACCCAGCTGGATGCCCTGCTCGATCCCCTGCTGGATACCCTTCTCAATACCTTTTTGCTCGAGCTGTTGTGCGATCGTCATGAGGGCGTCTCCGTGTTGCGGCACACGCTGTGCCAGTTCGCGTACAAAGGCTTCGGCGTCCGATGTTTCACCTGCCTGCACGATATAGTGTACCAGCGATACTACCTGTGATGAAGACAGATATCCGGCCAGCAAAATGGGCGCCAGGCGGTCAACCAGTTCAGCGAGATCGCGCTGATGAATATGTTTCTGCAGCAAGGTCAGGGCAGCCATACTGCGATGCCCGGCGATTTCATCATCCGGAATGACCGTGACGTCTACCAGCGGGAAAGCGCTGCTGTAGAGTGTTCCGGCCAGAATCGGGTCGTCAAACTCATCCAGCCAGCGGGTGGAGTACGGATACGGGCTGCGTTTACCGGTATAGAAAAGGACCGGTATCACCAGTGGCAGCTTCTTATGGCCAGCTTCCAGGTGTCGCTGCATGGCGGCCACCGCATAGCGTATCAGGCGAAAAGCCATATGTTTGTCGGGTGAGGACTGATGCTCAATGAGCACGTGAACGTAGCCATCCCCGGCGGTAGTTTTCAGGCTGTAGAGAACGTCGCTGAAATACTGGCGGAGATCATCCTCAATAAACGAGCCGGATTCCAGTTTCAGTGTGCTGAGGTCGCAGATGGCCTGCAGCTCTGCCGGGAGGTGCAGCTCCATGAAATCCCGGGCAATATCCGGTTGCGTCAGAAACTGCCTGAACGTAGCATCGTGAGGAGTGGGTGTGCTGTTTTTCTTCTTCATCAGCCCTGGCTCTGAAAATTGACCCGGATATGCTATCACAGGCACGAGCGGCACATAATGGCCTGGCGGATGATGATGTTTTTCTTTCCTGTAAGGCCGCTCAGTCAGTCTTCTCGCATATCAATCATTCAGGATGCCGGACAACTCACGTTTGCGAACAGAGCGATCATAATCTTCGGCTTTCACGAAAATCCTGATATTCGAACAAATTAATTCATTCATTCCATCTTTACTGTCCGTTTTCACACACAATCCAGCCCAGAAGGGACCATTTGCAATGGCAGGATCTGTTGTGTCCGAAACGGAGTCGTAGAGTCGCGTTCCCAGAATAGTGAGTCCTGCAACGATTACCGTATAAATTACCAGGGGTATCTTTTTTGTTTTCATCTTACTTCCTTTGTAAACGTTATTTATCAGCGCTGGAGCAGACCCGGATCACAGTCATTTTAGAAACGCCAGCCAGGCGAGCTGTTTCTCGCAGCGATTTTCCATTGACCAGGCGCAGAGTGCGAATCAGTTCGTGTTTCTGCGCATCGGCCACCCTGCCCCGGTATTTTCCTTCTGCTTTCGCCTTACTGATACCCTCTGACTGTCGACGTCGACGGTCTTCGTAATCTTTTCGGGCAATAGCGGCCAGCATATCCAGCATCATGCCATTTACGGCCTTCAGCATGCTTCGGGTAAAGTCATCACTTACTGTGCTGGATAGCGCCAGATAGCTGGTCGGTAGATCAAGACTGACGATGGCCAGCTGCTTGTCTGTAATTTGCTTTCTGAGTGTCTCCCAGCCTGCATCATCCAGGCGAGTGAGCCTGTCGACCTGTTCAATGAGGATCACATCACCAGGTTCCGCATCACCAAGAAGCCTGATCAGTTCAGGGCGGTTCATTGTCGTACCGGAGACATTATCGATATACCAGCCAGCAATACGGTGGCCATGTTGGTTTGCAAACGCCTTCAGTACATTTTTTGCCCGGCTGGCATCCTGCTCTGAAGTGGATGCCCGGAGATACCCAAAAACGAACATTTTTTGTCCTGATGGTAACATTTAAGTGGTACTGCTCATCATGGTATCACTTATGTCATTTTCAGAAGACGACTGCACCAATTGACGGGGTGTGACACCAAGTGTGCAGGCCACTCCTGACAGCGCAATATCAGAAGTCATCTGCACCGATCTCGACTATGCTCAATACTCGTGTGCACCAAAGCGAGGTGTGGGCATGGCGTCAGACACATCACCGATCACCGAACAAGGCGTAGCCACCCTGCCCGAGGCGGCATGGGCGCAAGCCCGGCACCGAGCAGAAATCATCGGGCCGCTGGCAGCGCTTGAGATGGTCGGGCATGACGCCGCCGACGCCGCTGCTCAAGCGCTTGGCCTGTCCCGGCGGCAGGTGTATGTCCTGATCCGCCGTGCCCGGCAAGGCGCGGGGCTGGTGACGGACTTGGCTCGCGGCCGATCCGGCGGCGGCAAAGGCAAGGGGCGTCTGCCGGAACCGGTCGAACGCATCATCCGCGAGCTGCTGCAAAAGCGCTTCCTGACCAAGCAGAAACGCAGCTTGGCGGCATTCCACCGCGAGGTCGCGCAGTCTTGCAAAGCGCAAAAGCTACGGGTGCCGGCGCGCAACACCCTGGCGCTACGGATCGCCGACCTCGATCCGCTCAAGGCCACTCGCCGCCGGGAAGGCCAGGATGCGTCTCGCAGTTTGCAAGGTGTCGGCGGTGAGCCTCCCGCCGTGACCGCGCCGCTGGAACAGGTGCAAATCGACCACACGGTTATCGACTTGATCGTGGTGGACGAGCGCGACCGGCAACCGATTGGCCGTCCGTACCTAACCGTCGCCATTGACGTGTTCACCCGCTGCCTGCTCGGCATGGTGGTCACGCTGGAAGCACCGTCCGCCGTCTCGGTCGGCCTGTGCCTCGCACATGTCGCCTGCGACAAACGCCCATGGCTGGAGGGATTGGCCGTGGAAATGGATTGGCCAATGAGCGGCAAGCCCATGCTGCTCTATCTGGACAACGCGGCCGAGTTCAAGAGTGAAGCGCTACGCCGGGGCTGCGAGCAGCATGGCATCCGGCTGGACTATCGGCCGCTCGGGCAGCCGCACTATGGCGGCATCGTCGAACGGATAATCGGCACGGCGATGCAGATGATCCACGACGAATTGCCTGGAACGACCTTCTCCAATCCCGACCAACGCGGGGAGTACGCCTCCGAGAAGATGGCCGCCCTGACACTGCGCGAGCTGGAGCGCTGGCTCGCACTGGCAGTCGGCACCTATCACGGCTCCGTGCACAACGGTCTGCTTCAGCCGCCGGCCGCGCGCTGGGCCGAGGCTGTGGCGCGCATCGGTGTACCAGCCGTCGTCACCCGCGCCACGGCTTTCCTTGTCGATTTTCTGCCGATCATCCGCCGGACGCTGACCCGAACCGGCTTCGTCATCGATCACATCCACTACTACGCCGACGCGCTCAAGCCGTGGATCGCGCGGCGCGACCGCCTTCCCGCTTTCCTGATTCGGCGCGACCCGCGCGACATCAGCCGTATCTGGGTGCTGGAACCGGAGGGTCAGCACTACCTGGAAATCCCCTACCGTACCTTGTCGCACCCGGCTGTCACCCTCTGGGAGCAACGCCAAGCATTGGCGAAATTGCGGCAGCAAGGGCGTGAACAGGTGGATGAGTCGGCGCTGTTCCGCATGATCGGCCAGATGCGCGAGATCGTGACCACCGCTCAGAAGACCACACGCAAGGCGCGGCGTGACGCGGATCGTCGGCAACACCTCAAGGCATCCGCTCGGCCGGACAAGCCCGTTCCGCCGGAAACGGACATTGCCGACCCGCAGGCCGACAACCTGCCGCCGGCCAAACCGTTCGACCAGATCGAGGAGTGGTAGCCGTGGACGAATATCCCATTATCGACCTGTCTCACCTGCTGCCGGCGGCGCAGGGTCTGGCCCGTCTGCCAGCGGACGAGCGCGTGCAGCGTATCCGCGCCGACCGCTGGATCGGCTACCCGCGAGCAGTCGAAGCGTTGAACAGGCTAGAAACCCTGTATGCGTGGCCGAACAAACAACGCATGCCCAACTTGCTGCTGGTCGGCCCGACCAACAACGGCAAGTCGATGATCATCGAAAAGTTCCGGCGCACGCATCCGGCCAGTTCTGACGCCGACCAGGAACACATCCCGGTGCTGGTCGTGCAGATGCCGTCCGAACCGTCAGTGATGCGCTTCTACGTCGCGCTGCTCGCCGCGATGGGTGCGCCATTGCGCCCGCGCCCACGGCTGCCGGAAATGGAGCAACTGGCGCTGGCACTGCTGCGCAAGGTCGGGGTGCGCATGCTGGTCATCGACGAGCTGCACAATGTCCTGGCCGGCAACAGCGTCAACCGCCGAGAATTTCTCAATCTGCTGCGTTTCCTCGGCAACGAGCTACGCATTCCGCTGGTCGGGGTCGGCACGCGCGACGCCTATCTGGCGATCCGCTCGGATGACCAGTTGGAAAACCGGTTTGAGCCGTTGATGCTGCCTGTGTGGGAGGCCAACGACGATTGCTGCTCGCTGCTGGCCAGCTTCGCCGCTTCGCTCCCGCTGCGGCGGCCTTCGCCAATTGCTACGCCGGACATGGCCCGCTACCTGCTAACGCGCAGTGAGGGCACCATCGGCGAACTGGCGCACCTGCTGATGGCAGCGGCCGTTGCCGCCATCGAAAGCGGCGAGGAAGCGATCAACCACCGCACGCTCGGCATGGCCGATTACACCGGTCCCAGCGAGCGGCGACGCCAGTTCGAGCGGGAGCTGATGTGAAACCGGCATCACGCTGGCCGCTGCATCCGGCACCCAAGGAAGGCGAAGCGCTGTCCTCGTGGCTCAATCGTGTCGCCGTCTGCTACCAGATGGATATGCTCGATCTGTTGGAACACGATCTCGGTCACAGCCAGGTCGATGATCTGGACATTGCGCCACCATCGTTGTTGCTGACGGCGCTGTCCCAGCGAAGCGGCATCGAGCTGGACCGGCTGCGCTGCATGAGTTTTGCCGGCTGGGTGCCGTGGTTGCTCGATAGTCTCGACGACCGGCTTCCGGCCGCCCTGGAAACTTATGCGTTCCAGCTCTCGATTTTGCTGCCGAAGCGCAATCGCAAGACAAGATCGGTCGCGAGTTGGCGCGCATGGCTGCCCAGCCAGCCGATCCGCCGGGCGTGTCCGATCTGCCTGAATGATCCGGCGAACCAGGCTGTGCTGCTCGCGTGGAAGTTACCTCTGATGCTGAGCTGTCCTATGCATGGCTGCTGGCTGGAGTCCTATTGGGGCGTGCCGGGGCGGTTTCTCGGCTGGGAGAGTGCCGACGCTGCGCCGCGCACGGCCAACGACGCAATAGCGGCGATGGATCGGCGTACCTGGCAGGCGCTGACGCAGGGGTACGTGGAGCTGCCGCGCCGGCGCATCCACGCCGGCCTGTGGTTCCGGCTGCTGCGCACGCTGCTGGATGAGCTGAACACCCCGCTTTCGCATTGCGGGGTTTGTGCCGGCAGCGTCCGCTATGTCTGGGAGCGCTGCGGTCATCCGCTGCGCGCCGGACAAAGCCTATGGCGTCCTTACGAAATTCTGGACCCGGCGGTGCAGTTGCAGATGCTGGAGGCGGCGGCCACCGCCATCGAACTGATCGAATCGAAGGTGGTGAGTCCACACGGGGAGCTGGCGGCGTTGTTCTCGCTGGAGACGCAAACCGGGTTTACCAATGGCCTGTCCGAGAAGAAACGTAACCCTGAGCCTGTCGATCACTGGCGGGAGGCGGTCAAGGCGCTCGACGAGGCTATTGCCGAGGCCCGGCACAATTGCGAGACGGCCCGGTCACTGTTCACCTTGGCATCTTATGGACGGCGCGACCCCGAGTCCCTGGATCGCCTTCGCGTCACGTTTGCCCAGGAGGGCATTCCCCCGGAATTTCTGTCACATTATGTTCCAAGCGGACCCTTTGCATTCCTTAGTATGAATGACGGGTTAAGTGACAAAATTTGACCATCAGAACTTTCTGACTCAGACTGTCACATAATCGAACGTATAAGTGACAGGTGCAAGATGCTGATTGGCTATATGCGGGTATCGAAAGCGGATGGTTCCCAGGCCACCGACTTGCAGCGTGATGCGCTGACCGCTGCCGGTGTCGATCCGGCGCATCTCTACGAAGATCAGGCGTCCGGCAAACGCGAGGATCGCCCCGGCCTCGCCGCATGCCTGAAAGCACTGCGCGAAGGCGACACGTTGGTGGTGTGGAAGCTGGATCGACTCGGGCGCAATCTTCGGCATCTGATCAACACCGTGCACGATCTGACCGGGCGAGGCATCGGCCTGAAGGTGCTGACCGGTCACGGCGCGGCCATCGACACCACGACGGCCGCCGGCAAGCTGGTCTTTGGCATCTTCGCTGCGCTGGCCGAGTTTGAGCGCGAACTAATCGCCGAGCGCACGATTGCAGGCTTGGCATCGGCGCGGGCGCGTGGCCGGAAGGGCGGTCGGCCGTTCAAGATGACCGCCGCCAAGCTGCGGCTGGCATTGGCGGCAATGGGGCAACCAGAAACCAAGGTTGGCGATCTCTGCCTGGAACTTGGCATCACGCGGCAGACCCTGTACCGGCATATCTCGCCGAAGGGTGAACTGCGCTCAGATGGTGAGAAACTGCTTAGCAAGCCATGACCCCAACATCCAGCCGGATGCTGGGAACCCCTAGAGCAAGCCAAGGGCCAACCCCGTTCCTATGCCTAGCATGGCTATAGCTACGGTGAGCTGTACCGTGCGCAGCGTGACCTTCTGCAAGACGCGCTTTCCCACAAAAGCGCCGATGAATGCGCAGATTGTCCCAACGGCAACAGGCAGTACCAATGCCTGAGCCTGAGTAAATTGACCGGCAAGCATGGCGGTGCCATACACCACGAGGCGCACGGCATCGACGATCACCGCCGAAACAACCCCCGTCGCCACGAATGCATCCTTGGACAAGCCAGCTTTCAACAGAAACGCCGAGCGCAATGCGCCCTGATTGCCTGAGAGTCCTCCGAAGAAGCCAGAGAGCGCCCCACCAACTGGAAGCCAGCGTGGAGGAAAGGCCAGTGCTTGAAAACGCGGGGATAGTTCCAGCAGTGCAAACAGCACGATCAAACTGCCGATAACCGCCTTCACAGGTGTGATCTCGAAATCCGAGTCAGCGAAGCTGTACTGCCACAAGGCCGGCAGTCGGTCGAACAACGTCAGGGATGCCGCACCAAGAATCGCCGTGATAGCAGCAGGCACGCTGAACTTCGCCACGACAGGCCAATCGGCTTGCCGGGCCATCAGCCCGAACTTGAAGAGATTGTTGGCGAAATGCACCACAGCAGTCGCCGCGATGGCTAATGGCAATGGGAAGAACAGGGCGAACACCGGCATCAGGATCGTTCCCAAACCGAAGCCTGAAAACAAGGTCAGCCCAGATGTCAGTAGGGCCACAAGGCCGATCAGAACGAACTCCATGATGCGCGCCTTTATTTATCGTGTTTCGTTATCGAAGTTCGATTATTATGCTCCAACGAAACCAAAGATCAAGATGTGACCATGACCGATACCACCAAGACTGACCGCAGCCCGTGGGCTGTTTTTCTGGTCTTTCTCCGATTGGGCCTGACCTCTTTCGGCGGCCCGATTGCCCATTTGGGCTACTTCCGCGATGAGTTCGTGACGCGACGGCAGTGGTTGACCGAGCGCAGCTATGCAGATTTGGTCGCCCTCTGCCAATTCCTGCCGGGGCCGGCCAGCAGTCAGGTTGGCATCGCAATTGGGCTGTCACGATCCGGCTATGCCGGGGCGTTGGCTGCGTGGGCTGGTTTCACGCTGCCTTCAGCGATTGCGCTGATCCTGTTTGCGCTGGGCATTGCCAGCTACGGGGATGCGATGCCGTCTGGCGTACTGCATGGATTGAAGGTGGTCGCCGTGGCGGTGGTCGTGCAAGCCGTATGGGGAATGGCTCGCAATCTCTGTCCAGACGCACCGCGCATCACCATCATGGCGGCGGCAACCTGCTTTGTTCTTTTGGTGCCGTCCACCTTGGGGCAGGTGGGGGTTATCGCCATTGCAGCGGTCATAGGTCTGTTGCTATTCAAACCTCAGCAGGGGGCAGCGCATGATCCATTGCCAATTGCCATCCGGCGTCGCGTTGGATTGTTCTGGCTGACGCTGTTCTTTGCGCTGCTGATGGGGTTGCCGTTGTTGACCGCCACATTCCCGAACCAGACGCTGTCGATGGTGGATGCCTTTTACCGGGCTGGATCACTGGTCTTTGGTGGCGGGCACGTCGTGCTCCCGCTGTTGCAAGCCGAAGTGGTGCCTTCCGGCTGGGTCAGCAATGACGCATTTCTGGCAGGCTACGGTGCCGCGCAGGCGGTTCCTGGCCCCTTGTTCACCTTTGCGGCGTTTCTCGGTGCTTCGATGAACCAGGCACCCTCCGGCTGGTTTGGTGGCTTGGTCTGCCTGCTTGCGATCTTCGCGCCGTCCTTCCTGCTGGTCGTGGGTGCGTTGCCGTTTTGGGAACGTCTGCGCCGCAACTCCCGCACGCAAGCGGCGTTGTTGGGCATCAACGCGGCCGTGGTTGGCCTGCTGCTGGCAGCCCTCTATCAACCGGTATGGACGAGCGCGATTCATGCACCGCAAGACTTCGGCTTGGCCCTTGTGGCATTAGTTGCCCTGATGTTCTGGAAGCTGCCGCCGTGGCTAGTCGTAGTTGGTAGTGGTGTCGCGGGCTGGTTGTTGAGCGTGACCCTGTGAGGTTCCGAGCGTGACCGACAAAGACCTTTACGGTGGATTGATCCGTTTGCACATCCTGCATCACGCAGCCGAAGAACCCATCTTCGGCCTCGGCATCATCGAGGAATTGCGACACCACGGTTACGAGATCAGCGCAGGCACCTTGTATCCGATGCTGCACGGATTGGAAAAGAAGGGCTATCTCACTTCACGGCATGAGCGCACCGGTCGACGGGATCGGCGGGTGTATGAGATCACCGAGCAAGGCCGCGTGGCGCTGACCGATGCCAAAGCCAAGGTCAAGGAGCTGTTTGGCGAACTGATTGAAGGCAAATGATTTGCTTATGGTTGTAGTGCAGTTGACTTCTGATAGTCCGTGCAGTCGCCTTCTGAAAGTGACAACTTAAGTAGTCACAATAAAATTACCCGGTATCTTTTTGGGTGGTACATATAAAGTATACCCCAATGTGACATTGGCTGACGCGCCCGCCGGGCTTGTCCAACCCTTCGCCTGCTCAGATGCAAGATCTGAACCGACTCACGGTATGCGCTGTTGGGTAACAAAATAAAAGCCGAGAGCGTGGCTTTTTTCATCGAAGTGACGAGCTAACTGAGGGGCCTGGGCAAAACAGCACGGCGAGTGAATTTTGAAACGGTAAATCACTTAGCTGAAGTAATGGACGGCTTTGCACAGTGCATACTGCAGTCCTGTGCCTTTGCTGCCTCTCTTGATTCGCTTCAGGCCCCCCCCCCAGCCCCGACTGGCCGACGTCGGCCGCAGGCTCGAAGATCAGGGGCGGCTACAGGCTGAAGTCGGCGATAACTACGCCCTGGCCGTGATGGCATGCCTGGCGGGGACGGGTTCCGCGTTATGACCGTACCTGCTGGCCCCCGAAATCAGTGCCCTGCTCCACTACGTTCCGAATCTTTAACGTAAAACGATGTTTGCGAGTATTAGGAACACAGGCGCGCGTATCAATGAAGTGCTGGCCTCGCCCGCAATGATTTTTTGCTGCAGCAGCTCTACCCGTTTGTGCAGCTGGCCACGCTGAAACAGCGCTAGTAAAAGGCCGCCCGCAGCGCCGGAACGGTGCCGCATCGCCTGGTGCCGTTGTCCGAGCAATTGTATCTTTCGCAGCTACAGATGATGGTGCCCACGCTGAAGAAAGTTTAAATCCCTAGCTCTATTCAAGAGAATGCACTTATTCAAAATGGGGTGTCTATGGGATACCCTTTGGATGTTTTAAATACGTCCGATAGATACATTTTTATACTTGACTTCATCTTCTCCTTTAAGTTAAAAATACACTAATTGAACATCCTTAAGGTATCCCTAGTGTGTCTAATGGATGTTATTTGAATATCTATCGTGGATAAAAGGAATATCTAATGCCTGTGATTGCAAATGCTCATCCTAAAGGTGGAGTAGGTAAGACCACTACATCGGTTAATTTGATTGGTGAAATGGAGTCCGATGCTGTTGACCTTGATACTCATACGGGTCTTTCAATCATCCTTGGTCTGCGTCCGGACGGTAAGCCGATTTCCGTTAAGGTACCCAATACAGTTGATGAGCTAATTGAAATAATGACGCCATATAAGAATAGCGATAAGACGCTGTTTATAGATTGTGGTGGCTTTGACTCCGATCTCACTCGTACAGCCGTTGCGTTTGCCGACTGTGTTATCGTCCCTTCAAAAGACTCTCTGACCGAACGGATTGGTTTGATGCACTTTGATGGGGTTCTTGAGGAGATTAGTACCATCATGGGCACAAACATCACTGCTCATCTTTATCTTTGCAAGGTAAATCCAAACAAAAAGAACTTTCCAAAGCTGGAGGCGATCCTCCCTTCATTCAAGCATCTGAAATTGATGAATAGCCGAATTTCAGCGCGAGCCGAGTTTGAAGAAGTCATCGAGAATGGAATGGGGGTCACCGAAACACTGCATGGGCGTACCACTTCAGGAGGTAAGGAAATTATGGCCCTGGTCGATGAAATTCAGCAAATCATAGCCATGAGCGCTTAATGTCTTAGGGGTATCCCATGGGTGTCTTATGGGGATTTATTGTGTATATTATGGGCATTCGGTGAATGTCTTACGAACATCTTATGGAAATGACTATGAGCAAGAAAAATTTTAACGAGCAGGCAGAGAAACTTAAAAGTTTAGTGGGATCAGCCCGACTGCAGACGTCTTCACCGGCGCTTGTTTCGACGGCCGAGGCAACAGAGCAGAATGGAGATATGCCTTCAGAAGCTCATGCTGCTGAGGTTCGAGTTGAACCCCCTAAGACCAAGGCGAAAAACCTGAAAGCGATTCCACTGTCGTACTTTGAGGCCCATGCTGAGTTAAAATTTTCAAGCAAGACCTCTCTAGATTTCAGTTCTTATATCATTGAGGCTATCAGGGAAAAACTGGAGCGTGACGGCGCTATCGGTAAATAGTTATGGATGTATGTTAGGTATCCATCGGGTGTCTTTGGGGTGGGCATCCCTTAGGTGTCTTAAGTGTGTCACTCAGATATTTTTTCTAATGCCTGCCAGACTCAGTATTGGCCTCCCGCATGAAATTGAAGAATGCTGGGTGCGGGTATACGTAGTGTATCTAATGGATGTTTTTTGAATACCTTTAGGGTGTTTTTAGTGTGTCTCATAGGGATTACTTAGATATGAGCTACGGGGATGTCTGACCAGCGGGTTGTATAGGCTGGAGAGAGCATTTCCCTCTTCATTTGCCACTCAGGCGCAATGCCTCGCCCCGCAAACCATACTTTCCCCAGGCCGGAATGGTTGATGCCGTCGAGCACCTTCATCAGCTCATCACTGTGTGCTCTGGGCTGTACGTCATCAAAAAGATTCAGCTGAGAGATGCCGGTCGGGGAGAAATCGTTCAGCATGATGCCGGCTTTGGCATAGCGATGGCCGGAGACCCAAATCCTGTCCAGCGCTCTGACTGCAGCAGTAATAATGTCCCGGGTGTCCCGCGTGGGAGTCATCAGTTTCTCTGTTGCCAGATTGCCATAGTAGGGCTCGTTGATGGCGAACGGCGACGTTTTAATGAAGGCCGAGATATGCCTGCAGTACTGATGCTCGCCGCGCAGCTTCTCCGCTGCGCGTTCTGCATGCTGGCAGACGGCCTGACGCATCGCCTCGTAAGTCGTGACGCGTTCTCCGAAAGAACGGCTGCAGACAATCTGCTGTTTGGGCGGGGGGGCTTCCTCCAGCGAGATGCACGGCTCTCCGTTCAGTTCACGAACCGTTCTCTCCAGTACCACGTTGAAGTTTTTCCTGATGAAGGTCGGATTCGCGCGCGCCAGCTGCAGCGCAGTGGTGATACCCATTGTCCCCAGCGTCTTCGAAATTCTCCGGCCCACTCCCCAGATTTCTTCCACCGGCTGCAGTGAGAGCAGTTTCTCCGTCCGGCGGGGATTGCCCGGGGTCAGAGCCAGAACACCGCCAAATTGTGGCCATTCTTTTGAAGCCCACTGGGCTGACTTCGCCAGCGTTTTGGTGGGGCCCATACCGACACCGATGGTGAGTCCCGTACCGTTACCAACATGGACACGAAGTTGCCGACCGAAGTCTTCAAAGTCAATGCAGCTGTTGATGCCCCGGATATCAAGGAACATCTCGTCAATGGAATACTGTTCCACGCGCGGCGCCAGCTCTTCCAGATGTGTCATCACCCGGGCGGACATCGAGGCGTACAGCTCATAGTTGCTGGAGAACACGTGCAGCTTCTCGGGAAACTGTGCGTCCTTCAGCCGGAACCACGGTACGCCCATTTTGATACCAAGAAGTTTTGCTTCTTTTGAGCGGGCGATAACGCAGCCGTCGTTGTTGCTCAGCACGACAACCGGTTTACCCCGCAGGTCAGGGCGAAACACCTTCTCGCAGCTGGCATAGAATGAGTTGACGTCGGCCAGGGCAAACATCAGTCCGCTCCGCGCGTCTTATGGATAAACGCGGTCACCACACCAAAAATCTGCAGCGTCTCCGGGTCAGGGTGAAGGGCAGGGTAGGCCGGGTTCATGGGCTGCAGTACAGGACGGGGCGTCAGCAGAAGCCGTTTGACGGTAAATTCCCCCTCCATTTCGGCGATGACAATGTCCCCGTGCACCGGTTTCTCTGCCTTGTCGACGACCATCAGGTCGCCTGAATTCAGGCCAATATCGGTCATCGAGTTGCCGATAGCCCGGACAAAATAGGTGGAGGCCCGGTGCCGGATGCAGTACTCGTTCAGGTCCAGCTCCGCTTCCGTGTAATCTGCCGCCGGTGAAGGAAAACCGGCGGCGCAACGCTCGGTAAAAAGGGGGAGGGTCATGACCCCGGGTTCGGGGGAGGCAGCAATAAACTTCATCTTTAGCGTCTCATTAACTGTATTTATATACAGTAATTATTTTGCCGCCTTCATTTTTTTGCAAGCCTCTTTACGCAGCTCCGGGCTAAAACATTGCTGTGGTTACGAAAAAAAACGACTGACTGTAAAAACGTACGTCGGGGCTACACCGGTAGCGGTATCCTGTAATATACAGATAACCAATGAATTTCTATCTAGGAGGTCTTTATGTCACCCGGCTTCAGAAACGTTCTTCGCTTTGCCGGCGTCCCCGTCGACAGCAGCGAGCCGGTACGCAGGCAGTACGGCAGCCGCATGATTGGTATCGTCACGGTATGCCTGCTCCCGCTCCTGGTGTTCGACGTTCCGCTGTGGGTTTTCGTGCTCTCCCAGGTCATCTGGGGCGCGGGCGTTTATATCGGCCTCTCTGTGGCCGGAGATAAATCCCGGAATCGCTGATGCTTTGCCGCTGATTGTACGAAAAAAGCACAGGCGTGATGACGCCTGTCCTCCCGCGCTTCTCCGCTGTCTGCCTTCAGGTTATCCACAATCTTAAACCCCGCGTTTGTGGACAGGTATGCCGATACTCCTCTTTCCCCTGATGTCGCTGAAGGCCTGCCACCCGCTGCCAGTGTCTCGCGTCCGGTCGGGTACGGGACGGGCGGCTTTTCCGCTCAGGCCCGTCGTCGTTGAGAGTGTACGCCAGTCCCTCGCCCTTTTAAGGAACGCCCTTCAAGCCGCTTTCGCGGCATATTCTCGCCGCCATAAAAAACTGGCGGCTGCGATATTCCACGGTCGGCCTGACCCGTGACCGGACGCGATGAACAGGCAGCGTGCGGCAGGGAACGGTATCGCGGTGATACCTCCTGTCCCCTCTGACTACAGGAGTGCTGCCATGTCCAGATTCATTCTCGGGAACTGTATTGATGTGATGCGCGGATTCCCCGACCGTGCCGTGGACCTTATCGTGACCGACCCGCCCTATTTAGTGGGCTTTAAGGACCGTCAGGGCAGACAGATTGCCGGGGATGTGACGGACGAATGGCTGCAACCGGCCACGCTGGAGATGTACCGCGTCCTTAAAAAAGACGCACTGATGGTGAGCTTCTACAGCTGGAACCGTGTGGACCGCTTTATGGCCGCGTGGAAGGCGGCAGGATTCTATGCCGTGGGCCAGCTTGTGTTCACCAAAAACTATGCCTCCAACCGTCGTAACGCCAGGGCCCGACGCGGATTTGTGGACTACTGCCATGAAGGGGCTTATGTCCTTGCCAAAGGCCGCCCCGTGCCGCCCCTTAAACCGCTGCCGGATGTGCTGCCCTTCCCGTATACCGGTAATACCCTGCATCCGACGCAGAAACCGGTGGAGGCGCTACAGCCGCTGATTGAGTCATTCAGCGCCCCGGGCGCGATTGTTCTCGACCCGTTTGCCGGAAGCGGTTCGACCTGCGTCGCTGCATACCGTGCCGGACGCCGCTATATCGGCATCGAAATGCTGGCGCAGTACCACCGGGCCGGAACCGAACGACTGGACGCCATGCACCGGGCCGTCAACACCCCGGCGGCGAACGATGAATGGCTCCCGGAGGTGGCGTAATGAACTACAACGGACACGAAGCCCTGCGCCGCGATATGGCCGGGCTGGCCAACAACATCTGCGACCTGAAAACCACCCTGAAAGTGCTGGAAGACAAATACCACTACCAGCACGACGGACTGCCGGAACGGCTGGCTGGCGTGAGCCTGCGACGCCTCAACGTCCTGATGGACGAGGCATTCAATATCGCCCTGTTACTCGATGAATCTTTCAGAGACTGAACCCCGGGCGGCGAAGCCGCCCCACTGAATCACGGAGACAACACCATGCTGTATGGCACCCGTAAAGAACTGAACAAAAAACTTAAACGCATGTTTGGGAACGAAGAACGCTACGCCCTGCTGGTCTGGACGAAAGAAGACGTGATGGCCCTGGCCGGGAACATGACGGAGGCCGAGGCTCACACCCTGCTTGAGCTTATCGGCCGCACGGGAACGGGGGAGCACACCGAAGAAGGCGTGTCATTCCGCACCGTGCAGGCGATGTACGCCGGGATTCGCCCGGGCATTCCCCGCGTGAGCGTCCCCGTCGATACGCTGTATCGCATCACGGACATTGCCGCACAGGCGATTAACGGAGAAGACGAGCATTCGCCGTCGCTGACGGTCGATCACTACCCGAGTGTCGCTGACGCTCAGGCAGAAATCGCCTGGCTGAAACGTGAACTGGCCGCCTGACCCGTCCGCCCCGCTGAACGGCGGGGCATTCACCGAAGGAAAAAACATGAGAAACGACACACTCAACGCGCTGATACTCCGCCACGGCGACCGGATGCTAAAGGATGCGGGCTGGCCGCCTTGCGTGGATATGATGCAAATCGCGCCTGGAACCATGCCCGGCTGGTCAGTCGCCACCGGCTCGCTCGATGCCGCGCACATTCTGGCGCTGGTCACGCACCTTTGCCAGCCGCTGACCTATGGCCGGGCCGGGTTGCTGACAGCCAGCGCCCGGCGGCTGGCGGGAACCCCGGCGCGGCTGTATCTGTACCCGGCAAAGGGCTTTATGCCGCCGGAAAAACTGGCGGACGTCCAGACACTTCATCTGCCTTATGCACAGGAATGGCTGACGGCGGCAGAATGTGACGATCTGCTGGCTTTCCTGAAAGCCTCCCTCACGCAGATAGCGGAAATCGTCAGGCTGGATGCGCACCGCCTTGCCGCTGCGCTGAAACCGTCCGTCACGCCGCGACTGATGGACAGGCGGTTTGGTGACTGGCGCGTACTGGCTGACGAGTACGAGCATGAAAACTGGCTCGATGAAAACGACACTGACGTACTGGATGCCGTCCTTGACGCTGTTCTGGTGCGCGGGGCGTCGTTCTGCCCCATCCTGTTGACCGTGGTTAATGAACGACGGGAGGAAATCGAAGCCGCTGGCGTTATCACCGATATGCTGCGTTTTCCGGGCGATCCGGTTCGCCGCTGGCTTGATCGCCGCGTATTGCGGGACGTGGTGAGAGAGGCCCGCTGCGTTAACGCTCAGGTGTGACAGGCCGTTTCTGTGGGGGAGGGGAAACTCCCCCTTTTTCTGCCTGGCGGCGCAGGACGCCCCGTGCGATAAGGATGTCACCGTGCCGGCTCCGCGTTTACCCGGCCCGGCCTCCGGGCCTTTGGGATGAAAACCAGCCTCTGTTATCCCTGTATCGTGTGCGGGCGGTGCCGTGCCTCCATCTTAGCCGGGCTGTCGCGAATGCAAGGGTAAAGTGAACGCGGCGGTCACCCGGTCCTTCCTTCCCGTCAGCCGGGATTTTCCGGTCGTTCGACCGCTCAGGATTCACGGCCTCACCCTCCAACTCCCGTCTGCCGTGTGCGTCAGGCTGCGGCTTCCCTTGCGCCCCTGCATTCCCGACTGGTCGCCCGTCTGTTATGGAGGCACGGCACCGCCCGGTGTCGCAGTCCATGTGATTACGGAGGTTTACCATGCAGTATGTGACAACACGCCCCGTCCTGAATGTTGAAGAGTGTGACCGCCTGTCTTTTATGCCCTGGATGTTCGGCGCTGATTTTATGCTCGCAGAATCGCAGGTGTATGCGCTGGCGAAACAATGGATGCCTGAATACAGCAGTGAGTTCTGGCACTTTATCCGGCTGCCAGAGGGCGGCGGTTACATGATGCCGGATTGTGGCCGGGTTCATCTGGTCAACAGTGAAAACGGGTTCGACCGCATTGTGAGCGCCGACGCGGCGGGCATTATTCTGACATCGCTGGCCGTTAACCGTCGTCTGGCGGCAAATCATGACAGCGGCAACCCGGCCCTGACTCACCTTTACATGCTGCGTGATGCCCAGCTCTGGAATCACATCACCCTTCACCCGGAATGCAACGCCATTTACGCCGCGCTGGACTGATTAACGACCGGGGCGGCCATGCCGCCCCGAAGGGAGACGAAAAAATGCATTCATCCATCACCACTCCGGCGGTCTACGTGGGCACGTATCACCAGTACAACTGCGGCAGCATTTTTGGCAAATGGTTTGATTTAACCGATTTTGACGACGAAGACGCGTTTTATGACGCCTGCCGGACGCTGCACGCCGGCGAGGAAGATCCCGAACTGATGTTCCAGGACTGGGAAGGTATTCCTTCACCGTTTGCCTCTGAATCCTCTGTTAAGTGGGCGTTTATTGAGGCTTTCCGGCAGGCACAGGATGACGGGCGCGCCGCCGCCTTTGTGGCCTGGGCGGAATATACCGGCGAGTGCGACTATGACGCCTTTGATGACGCATATTACGGCGAAGCGGAAAGTGAGGAAGATTTTGCTTATGGCTTTGTGGAGGACAACGGCCTGTTAAACGAGGTGCCCGAATCATTGCGCGTCTATTTCGATTATGAGGCGTACGCGCGGGATTTATTCAGCGACGGGTATGTGTTCCATGACGGTTATGTCTTCAGAAACTGAATAATGTCCGGCGGGGAAACCCGCCGGTTAAGGGGGAAAAATGAAACTTGCACCACAAAGCCGCGATATCCTGCGCCAGTACAAAGCCCTGATTAACGCACGCCGCCGGGATGCCGGGCAGCGGGAACTGACCACCGCGCAGGTGATGGACGAAATCTGCTATTACATGACCTGTCAGTGTGCCGTCTACATTGGCGGACACTTCATCTTACAGGGCGGCAAGGGCCAGTAAGCAGTAAGCGTGATGGCAGGCGTCCGGGCCGGAGGGCGCCTGTCAGCCCGCGCGCAAAACCCTGGCAGGCTGCGCCTGCCGGAGAAAAACATCGCCGCTCCTTCGGCGCCGCTCGCTCTCTTCTCCGTTCTCAGTCGCTGAAGCCAGATAATGGGCGTATTATCCACAGTATCTTTCTGGAAAACGTTGCAGGTGCAGATTTGTCAAAATGGAATATCGCCTCATTCTCAAAAGACGAGCAGGATAAAGTCTCTGTCGATAAAGCGGCCGCCGCTGTTGCATGGCAGGAACGCATGAACAAGCCTGTTGTGCAGGAACTCGTTGAACGGGAGCAGCCTGAACATCTGCGGGAATATTTTCGTGAACGGCTCCGCGTACATCGACTGAACAGTCAGCAGCTGCCGCGCGCAAATGCGCCCGAATACCAGAAGCCGGAAGACGGTGGCAGTGAGAGTAAGCCTTAATTTTGTTCCCAGGGAGGGACTGCGGTGCGTATGTCTGCTTTATTTGCTATCACGTGTTTGTTCAGCGCGTTTAATCTTGTATTTATGCCATTCCATCCCGTCATGATGTTATGGGCTTTCGGCCTCTCTGTCGCCTTCATTATTGTCAATATAATTGCCGACAGACTGCGTCTGTGGTCCGGAATTGCATGGGGAATGGCTGCCGCCGTCATCGTCGCTTTTATGCTTAATGGTGCAGAACCCGATGAAGAAAACCGGGTACTCATCAGTACATTCGCCTGTCTCGCCTCAGCATGGTATGCCGGGGTTCAGTTCAGAAAAGAGAAGAGAGAGTCTCTGTCCTGACCGGTATTCTTTCTGTCTCTGTCTCTGTCTCTGTCTCTGTCTCTGTCTCTGTCTCTGGCTCCGGCTCCGGCTCCGGCTCCGGCTCTGCCTCTTCCGCTGCCTCTGGCTCTGAATCTGAATCTGAATCTGAATCTGCTTCCGCTTCTGGCTTTGCCTCTTGCTGCTGTTGTTGATGTTGATGCTCTTCCTCTTCCTCTTCCTCTTCCTCTTCCTCATCCTCATTTGCTTTTCACATAATCTGCCCCCGGACACCTTCGGCTCCCGACCCGCTGGCGCGGTTCAGTCGTCGAGCCACACTCCGCTAACCGCGAAAGGATGCGGTAAGCTCCGCCGAACCCGCCAGGCGGTTTCGGGCTATCGCTAGTGTCTGATGTCTGACGTCAACGGCAGGCTTGCAGCATCCTTGTCAGGATGCGCCGCCCTTTTACGCGCCGTCACCTGCGCTTTTCGCACCCCGGCAAACGGCCGCCGGGCTGTAAGGCGCAACGCCGTTTCGCGCCCGCGCGTTTCGTCGTTGCGGCGGGTTCCTGCTCATTCCTTGCCTGGTTTTTTCACCCCTTTGAGTCCTTTCGCCGGGGCTGAGACAAGCACAACCCGTCTTGCCGTCCATGCACTGCTGTCGCACGGCCATAAAAACTTTTTGCCTGAACCCGCAAAAACTTTTCACGTCCGGCATGGACGGCTTCACCGGGCCGTGCTCGTTGACGCCCTTGCGGCGAACGGCTCTCAAACGGGTGAAGGTAACAACCAGCGGTGCAGAGCAGCAGGTCCCCGCAAAAGTCAAAACCGCGGCCCCGGCAACTCAACGGGTGAGGGTTTTTAAAAGCAAAATAACAGAGTAAGGAGATTCATCATGGCAGCACGTGGCGTTAACAAAGTCATTCTGGTCGGACATCTGGGACAGGACCCGGACGTGCGTTATATGCCCAACGGCGGCGCAGTGGCAAACCTGACGCTGGCCACGTCCGAAACATGGCGTGATAAGCAGAGCGGGGAACTGCGCGAAAACACCGAATGGCACCGTGTTGTCATGTTCGGCAAGCTCGCGGAAGTGGCTGGCGAATACCTGCGTAAAGGCGCGCAGGTCTACATCGAGGGCCAGATGCGCACCCGTAGCTGGCAGGACGATACCGGCGCCACGCGCTATGTCACCGAGGTGCTGGTCGGGCAGAACGGCACCATGCAGATGCTCGGCGGTCGTCGTGGAACTGGTGAGCCTGAGAGCGCCGTGCCGCAGCAGCCCGCGCAGCCGCAGGATCCTGCTGCCCCGGCTCAACCTGCTCAGGCCCCGGCTAAATCCCCGAAAGCGAAGGGCGGTAAAAAAGGCCGTCAGAGCGCCACCCCGTCTCAGCTTCCTCCCCAGACTTTCCCGGACGATTACCCGCTGACCGATGACGATGTGCCCTTTTAAACCGTGATGAACAACGCCCCGCTCAGGCGGGGCAGAAAAGGAGAAACACATGGACCACAACGTTTTGTCCCCCCTTGAATCCCTGCCGGATGGCACCTTCACCCGTAGTCAGGCGCAGGTGGTCGCGGCGCAGTATCAGAATGTGGCGATTGAGGATGATCAGGGAACCCATTTTCGCCTTGTCGTCCGTCATCAGGATGACGGCAGCATGGTCTGGCGTGTCTGGAATTTTGAACCGGGCGGTGAGTTCCTGATGAACCGTTATATCCGGGACTACGGAGTACGTAAAACGCAATAAGCCGTAAGAGGTGCCGGGCAGGGTTGGGTCTGCCCGGCAGACATTAACTAATATCGGAGAGAAATCAATTATGTCAGTGACCGAGTCTAAAACAAAAACCCCCGCGAAAACCAGCAAAAAAGCGGTGAAACCTGCCGAATCCGCCGCCCTGAAAGCCGCGCTTGAGGCCGCACAGATTGAGATGGTGCCGCTGTCAGCACTGGTCAAATCCCCGCTGAACGTCCGTACTATCCCGTATCCGCCGGAGAGCGTGCGGGAAATGGCTGACTCCATTCTCGCGGTCGGCCTCATTCAGAATCTGGTGGTTCATACTCTGCCGGACGGACTGTCGGGCGTCGCGGCGGGCGGTCGTCGCCTTGCTGCCCTGCAGCTTTTACAGCGCGAGCAGCGCATCGATGCCGGACATCTTGTCATCGTGAAGCGCATCAGCGACGAACTGGCGGTGGTGGCCTCGATGGTCGAGAACAACAACCGGGTGGCAATGCACCCGGCAGAGCAAATCACCGGATTCCGCACGTTGTCTGAGCAGGGCAAAACTCCGGCACAAATCGGGGACCAGCTGGGCTACAGTTCGCGCCACGTCCAGCGCATGCTGAAGCTCGCCAGCCTTGCCCCGGAGCTTATCGCCCTGCTGGCAGAGAACACGCTCGATGTGGAGCAGTGTCAGGCGCTCAGTCTGGAAAGTGACCCGGCGCGTCAGATACAGGTGTATGAGCAGGTGAAGGCTTCATACAGCAACGCTCCGGCCCATCTGCTGAAACGCGCCATCACGGACACCGAAATATCGGTTCGCGACGCCCGCTTTATGTTTGTCGGGCGCGAAGCGTATGAGGCCGCAGGTGGCAAAGTGCGTGAGGACCTGTTCAGCGCGCAGGAGGGCGACGGAACGGCAGACGGGGTGCTGGTCGGGCGTCTGGTGCAGGAGAAGCTGGAGTCCGCCGCGCTGGCTGTTGAAATGCAGGAGGGCTGGTCATGGTCACTGGCACGGGAAGGGGCGGTGCGGAACTACGGTGACGACCGGGAACATTATCTGGTCCTGCCGGAGCCGGAGGGCGAACTCAGCGCTGACGAGCAGCAGCGTCTCGATGAACTGTACGCCACGCAGGAAGCCACGGCGACGTATGAGGATGAAGCCGCCATTCAGGTGCTGATTGACGAGACTGAAGAGGCGGCATCGATCCGGGCATGGACACCGGAGCAGAAAGCGGCCAGTGGCGTGGTGGTCAGCCTGTGTGATGGTGAGCTTCGTATCCAGCGCGGTGTGCAGAAGAAGGTGCAGGCGGCGGTCGCTGACGGGCAGGAAATTACGGGCGCTCAGGCCTCCCTGCATGTGGTCGCCAGCAGTACCCCGGATGTGGCAGAGGGTATCAGTGTGCCGCTTCTGAAAAAAATGTCCTCCGAGAGAACGCTGGCGGTACAGGCGGAACTGGTGCGGCAGCCACAGAAAGCCGTGGCCCTGATGGTCTGGCGGCTGTGCAGCTGCGTGTTCCACTACTGTATCACCACCCGGCACCCGTTTGTGATGAATCTCGGGGTTCACCACAGCAGCCTCACCAGCGAAGCCCCGACCGGAGAAAACGGTCAGGCATGGCAGTCTCTGATGCAGGAGAAAGCCCGTCTGGAGGCGCTGCTGCCGGAGGGCTGGAAGAACGATTTCACCACCTTTTTTGCCCTCGACGGACAGACCCTGATGTCGCTGATGGCTTTCTGTACCGCCTGTTCGGTGGACGGCGTCCAGACCCGTGAACACGGGCATACCCGCCGCAGTGACCTTGACGGTGTCGAGGCGGCACTCGGGTTCCACCTGCGCGACTGGTGGCAGCCAACGGCGGATAACTTCCTCGGGTTACTCAGCAAAAATCAGATTGTGGCGGCGCTGAACGACGCCGGACTGACCGGGGCCGCCTCGGATGCTGAAAAAATGAAGAAAGGCGATGCCGCCAGTCACGCCGAACAGTGGCTCTCCGGGACCCGATGGGTGCCGGGATGGATGCAGTCCCCGGATGCTGCAACGCCGGAAGAAGCAGCCTCCACGCCTGACACTGACGAACCCACCTCACACGCTGCCTGATAACGGAGACGCCGCCCTGCGGGGCGGCGATAAGGAGACGATGATGCGCAATATTATTACCCCCGATGTCCTGAAAACCATGATCCCACAGGAATACGAAGACTGGCGCGAAGGAGGGGAGGATTTGCGCCGCGAACTGACCCATGCCGTGATGCGTGACCTGAACTGCCCGGATAACTGGGACATGAACGGGGAGTACCGCAGCGAGTTCGGGGGCTTTTTCCCGGTACAGATCCGCTTCACGCCTTCACACGGTAACTATCATCTCGCCGTGTGCAGTCCCGGCGATATCTCTCCGGACTGGATGGTGGTGTTTGTCCCGGCCAGCGGTCGTCCGTTCTCGGTTATCAGCACCCTGTCGGACTGGTCGCCGGAAGCCATCAGCCACACGCTGAGTCTGGTTGCCCGGCTCGATGCCGATGGCTACAGTCAGGCCAGCATCATCAGCATGCTGGTCATGGAGGGCGCACAGTGAACGCATCAACAACGTCTCTGGTGACCCTGAAGCCAGCCCGGCAGGCAGCGCTGCAGGCGGTCCTGTCGGTGGAGGAATCCCGCCGTCTCGGTGCGCGTCTGCCCGCCATGCCACACGTGCGCACCTTCCTGCGTCTGCTGACCGGGAACAGCCGCATGAACACGACCGTGGCACAGCGCATTCCCGGCCTCAACTGGGACCCGAAGCATCGCCTGAGCAGCCTCAAACAGGTGGAGGAGGCGCTCGACGCACTGATTGCCAGCCACGGGGAGTGCTGCCCGCTGCCGCTGCCGGTGGACGTTCAGGCTGAACTGTTCCCGGAAGTGCTGCACACCCGTACAGAGCGTCGGTTGCAGCGCAGAAACATCGCGTTCACCCGCAGGATGCGCCGGGAAGAACGGACGCTGGCACATCACTGGCGGCTGCGGCAGAACCTGCTGGGGCAGGCCGTCACGGAGCTGAACTTTCAGTCCCCGGAAACGGTCAGCAGCTGGTACCGCCGGTGGGCCGAAGAGTTTGACGCGCGCGAGCTGGAGCCGGCTTTCTGGCACTGGCGGTCGCGGTTTGCGTCGCTGGCTTCCCTGGACTGGCTGCGTGACGCGAAGGAACCGCTGTACGGGGTCATTCATGAAATCGGCTTCATTGTGCGTGACACCCCGGCGGCTGTCCGTCAGGCGGAGCGCTGGCAGGTCCCGAACAAACTGACGGACCGGAGGCGGGGATGAAATGGCGTTACTCTCTGCGCTGGAAATTACCATCGCCCTGTCCCGGACCGCATGAACTGGCATCCGAAGTGGTGGAGGCGGGACAGCCTGCGCCTGAATCCATTATGTCGCGCTGGGTGGCGGGCGCCGGGTATGCGGTGTGCGTGGATTTTCCCGATGAGCGGCAGATTAAGCGCTGGAGTGATGAGCGCAAAGCCGCTGCGCGTCGAAGGAATCTTGAGCGTCGGGTCAACAGGATGGCGCCCCTGTTTGCTGAGGAACTGATTGAGAGGGAGCTTGAGGGGCGACCAGACTATTTCCGGGGAAAATCTCAGACCTGAATCGGGTGAGGTCCGGTTCAGGCGCGCATCGGTGTGGAGCCTGCAACGTCTGAAAGAAAAAAAGCACAACGACGGATAAAAAGAGGGGCGCTGACGCGCTCCTCTTGATCCTGTCACTGCATTGTTGATCTTAAATCCTTTGTCTCCCTGATACGGTTTTCTGACAGGGTGAGTCTCTCCTCCTGCTGCTTTCTCTCTTCTTCCGTTTCTTTCTGACTGGCCAGACCCGGGGACACCTTCGGCTCCCGACCGCTGCGCGTCCGGTCGTCGAGCCACACTCCGCTAACCGCGAAAGGACGCGGTAAGCTCCGCCGAACCCGCTCGCGGTTTCGGGCTATCGCTAGTGTCTGATGTCTGACGTCAACGGCAGGCCTGCAGCATCCCTGTCAGGATGCGCCGCCTCTTTCGCGCCGTGGCCTGCGCTCCCTGCATCCCGGCAAAAAAACGCCGGGACGTAAGGCGCAACGCCGTTTCGCTCGTCGCGCCCCGTCGTTGCCGGGGTGCCTGCCCTGGTGTTCCGTGCGCCTTTCACCGTTTAAGCCCCTTCGCCCGGGAATATCCCGCCACAAACCGCCTGGCTGTCCAGTACCGCTGATGCTCTCCGGCGACATTTTTTGCCGAAAACCCGACAAATAATGTCGCCTCCGTACCGGACATCTGCACCGGCCCGTGTCTGTTCTTTCCCGTTGCGGCGAAGGTTCTCAAACGGGTGAGGTTCACAACCCGGAAACAACCGGCAGCTACCCCACGAAACGTCAACACCGCGACGAATGAAACTCAACGGGTGATGTTCTTTAAAAATCAGGAGGAAAAAATGCAGACACAGGCGATGCGTGTTTATCAGATCACCTTTACCGGACGCGACGCAAAAGGCGTTATTCCGATGTTTACCCGCGTGAAAGCCATGACCGGAAAGGGCGCAATTAAGGCGTTTATTGAGCGTTACAAACCTGTTCAGGGCTGGTTTCTGGGCGATCCCGAAGACATTACCGACAACGTGCAAAAGGAGGCAGAAGAAGCAGAGAGCAAAACGCAGAGATGAAAAAAACCGGGTAAACCCGGCTTGTTCCACGCCGCAGAAATCGCAGCAACGATTTTTTGCGGCTTCATTAACTACCAAAGGAAGTTAACTCAATGATCCTTTCTATTGTTTCACCGTCTGACGGCGCTGTAAAGCCCCGCCGTCATTCCCGCATCCCCCGCGTCGATATTCCCGCGCCGGAAATTGACCCCACGCTCAGGGCATTCGGGCGACATATCGCAAAAAGCATACGCAAGGGGCGTGGTGTTCACATCCCCGCGATGAAAAACGCCGATTTTGGTCAGGTGCTCCGCACCCTCGAACTGACACGCGCATTTAACTAACCAGGTGAGCCGCTCCGAAAGGGGCGGCAACAGCAGAAGGAGGACATCATGAATCACACCACCACACAGGCTGTCAGCGTCGACATTACCCCCCACAGCGGCGCGGGAGAGGTCATCCCGTCTTTGCCCGTCGAGCGCATTGTGGCGCAGCGTAACAGCGGCGTGGCGGCTTTTCTGGAAGCCATAAGGCTGCTACGCGAGGCGCAGAAACTCATTTTTGAAGCATCCGGGCGCGGGTGGATCTCAGGCATGACCGACATCATTGAGCGCAGCCTGTCAGCCGACCGCAGCGCCACGCGGGAAGCTGCCTTAAAACGCAGCGTCTGCCGCTATGCAGATCGCGACATCTGGACGCGCCTGATGAATGATACGGGCATGTTTACGCTAATGAGTGAGGCGCAGCGTAAGGAATGGGACGCGCAGTTATACAGCGACAACTGCCCCGAAATTACGCTGGACAACGTGATCACCACGTTCCGGGCGCTTAACGCCAGCAAAGGCGAAACGTTTGAGCAGGGCGTGATCGATGTGTTCCGCAATCTCTCATGGGACTACAAAACGCATAATCCGTGCCTGTTGGGAAAGAAAATTATCATTGATGGTGTCCTGGACAATCATCGCGGGCTGTATTTTTCCGTGCGCACGTATGCACAGAACCGCATCGATGACCTTGCCCGCCCGTTCTGGTTACTCGACGGAAAGACCATACCCGACAACCGCGTCTCAGAGGGGGCAAACCTGAGCGCGTTTATCAGCCAGGGCGGCGCAGCGAGTGTGGGCGAGGTGTTCACGTGTGAGTATTTTACGGTACGCACATACAAAAAAGGGTCCGCGCACGTCACCTTTACCCGGCCTGACCTCGTGGAGAAGGTGAACGACATTATCGCGCGGCACTATCCGGGGGCGCTGCCGCCGGTGGTCTGATGCACTGGCGGGGGACTCGTTCCCCCGTCACTGTCTGACCGTCCGCCGAAAACCTGCCTGCGGCGCGTGGCAGGGCTGCGCTGACGCGCTGCCACGGGCACTCTGTCACAGGTCTGGTATCTCTGTTTCAGGCTGGCTCTGGCTGTTCTGCTGATATCTTCCCCTGTTCCATTCTCTCTTCTGCTGTTTCTTTCTGACAGGCCAGACCCGGGGACACCTTCGGCTCCTGACCCGCTGGCGCGGTTCAGTCGTCGAGCCACACTCCGCTAACCGCGAAAGGACGCGGTAAGCTCCGCCGAACCCGCCAGGCGGTTTCGGGCCTGCCGGCTAGTGTCTGATGTCTGAGGTCAACGGCAGGCTTGCAGCATCCTTGTCAGGATGCGCCGCCTCTGTCGCGCCGTGGCCTGCGCTTTTCGCACCCCGGCAAACTGACGCCGGGCTGTAAGGGGCAACGCCGTTTTCGCTGCCGCTTCTCCGACGTTGCGGCGGGTTCCTGCTCTTTCCTTACCTGGTGCCGTTTCACCCTTTTGAGTCCTTTCGCCGGGGCTGAGACAAGCACAACCCGTCTTGCCGTCCATGCACTGCTGGCGCACGGCCATAAAAACTTTTTGCCTGGACCCGCAAAAACTTTTCACGTCCGGCATGGACGGCTTCACCGGGCCGTGCTCGTTTACGCCCTTGCGGCGAACGGCTCTCAAACGGGTGAAGGTAACAACCAGCGGAGCAGAGCAGCAGGTCCCCGCAAAACGTCAAAACCGCGGCCCCGGCAACTCAACGGGTGAGGGTTTTAAAACCTTAAAGTCAGAAAAAGGAAAACATTCATGAATACCCGCATCGTTCATTCCATATCGTCCGTTCTGCGTACTGATGGCTTTGTGCGCAATATCCACGCCGCTAACCCGTTCGATGTTATCCGCGCCGATGTGGTGCTTGCGCGCATCGAGAAAGAGGCAGGGCGCTGCTGCGGGATGCATTACGAGCTGTATCAGGCGCGCGTGCTGGGCGATGCGCTGGATTATCTGGACGCGCTGCCGCTGAAAGACCGCCCGGCGCTCATGGGCGCGGCGGCAAAACGCGGTTACATCCTGACGCTGGCTGAAGAAGGGTACGCGCAGGAAGCCCGCGATGTGCTGATGAGTGAACTGGCGGAAAACGAATAGACAAAAAAACGGGTGGCGGCATGTTGCTGCCATCCCTTACCCGAAGGAGAAAACCATGCACTTACACCTGACTGAATCCTCAGCCCGTCCGGGAATGCAGGTCACTGCCGAAGCCGAGCGCGAGTACTGGATGAGTCGCCAGAAAGCGGCGGTGAAAGCGCCCGCTGAAATCGACGTTCACGCCTTCCACGACGCGCTGGGTCTGATGTACCCGCTCAACTGGTCAACGAGTGAGAGCGGTGGCTGGGAGACGTTCATGCTGCAGGAAATGGTCTGTGGTGACGTGACAGAGATTTATGCCCGCTACGGAGCCAGATATTTCCGGCTGCGGGATGTGTGCAACCTGAGCCATGCGCAGATTAAAACGCGCATTAAGGAGGAATTTAACCTGTTCCGGAAATGAAAAAAGCAGGGAAAACCCTGCTTTATCCACGCCGTAAAAGTCGCGGGAACGATTTTTTCGGCTTCACATACACGATATATGGAGGTCTGTATGACCCTGACTATTCTTTCACCTTCCACTGAGGCTGTAAAGCCCCGCCGTCACCAGCGCATTCTGCGCGATGACATCGCCGCGCGGGAGATTGACCCGGCGCTGAAAGCCTTCGGACGGCATATTGCCCGGAGCATTCGCAAGGGGCGCGGCGTCCATATCCCGGCGATGAACAACACCGCCTTCGGGCAGGTGCTCCGCACGCTTGAACTCAAACGCGCATGTAACTGATAAGGTGAGCCGCTCCTTCGGGAGCGGCAACAGCGGAGGTAATTGTATGTCGCAGCTGAGTTTTGCCGATGTGTTCAACATGGCCAGAGAAACCGCTGAGAATAGCCCTGTGATCCAGGTCAGGGCGCAGGTCGCGGAAGTGGTGCCTTCTGTTCAGCGTTTGATGAGTGAGCAGCACAGCCGGAGCCGGTTTATCCACGTGTTTAAAGACACGGGTCGCCATCTGGGACGCTGGGAGGTGTTCAGTGATTTTCTGTCACTGGCCGCCAGTGAACTGGATATGGCCCGGATAAGAGCGCCGGAAAGCATTGAGCACTGCCGGAAAATCTGCGCGCGTTATGAGGCGTCAGATATCGCGAAGATGCAGGAGATGTTCTGCATGATGGTGTGCGCACTGGAGGCTAAATTTCATGATTTCCTCGGCGCCATTTTCATGGTGCTTGAGCTGGGCGATAACTTTCGCGGGCAGTATTTTACCCCATATCCGGTCCAGTCCCTCATGGCCCGGATGCTGATGCCGGGCGTCAGGGACACTATCCGCCGGGAAGGGATAGCCACGGTCAGCGACCCGGCCTGTGGTGCCGCCGGGATGCTGATTGCATATGCCGAATGCCTGCTCGAAGCGGATATCAATCCTTCCATGCACATGTTCGGCAGCTGCATCGATATCGATCCGGTGGCGGCAGATATGGCTTTCATCCAGCTGTCTCTGCTGGGGATTGCCGCCGAAGTGGTCACGGGTAACACCCTGACAATGCAGTTCCGGCGGGTAAGATACACTCCCGTGTACTACCTCAATGACTTTGAAAAACGGCTGGCTGACCTGACCCGGTTCAGGGCGATGCGGGACTTTATGCGCGGGATACAGGAGGCTGCGTAAATAACCGGAAGGGCAGGGGATAACCTGCCCGACTGCGGAAAAAGGCCGCGCACCTGCGGTGCCGGATAATACCGGCTGCGCTACGCGCCGCCCGTATCAGTCCGTCGCGGGTTTCTCTCTTCATTATTATTTATTTGTCACTGTTATATTTCATCCGGCATCCTGCTGTCTATCTGTTCTGGTATTTATCCTTTGCGCTGAAAATAATAAAAACTGGTCCGGGCGTCGTCCCTGGCGGGACACGGCTGTCGTGAACAGAGCCAGCAAGCTGTCTCTGCCCTGTCGGGCTTCCATCCTGACGCAAATTCAACATCGCGCTTGCTGCATCCTTATCAGGATGCGCCGCTTTCACCGTGGCGATAAATACCCGCCACTCTGATGGCCGGAACGTGAATTCGATAAAGACCGAATTGACGTTCCGGGTTGTGTGCATGCTCTGCCCCGCGCTATATTGCCCGACATCATCTTTTCGCGGAGGGCGGCTTTTAGCATCCGCCGTGGCAAAAATAAAGGGGTGTATAAACGCTTCGCGCCCCTTTATTTCCTCCCCGTCAGCTGCAAATTGCCCTTTGCCGCTCAGTGATGAAGTCGAACGATTTAATAAACCGCAAAGGAGACATTCAGCATGCACACAATAAACGTCAACCCCAACGTCAACACCGCCACTCGTGAATCAGACGAACAATTTATAACAGACAAATATCTGCGTTATGCCGTCACCGATGGCGATGAGCGTCTGGATTTTATCCCGGCCCTCTTTTTTACGCCGTCAGCCGATAATATGGCGGCGAGCTGGTTACGCCAGCATTCGGATTACGATGGCGGATTCTGGTCTTACTGGATTATTCCGCAGGGTGTCGGCGGGAATATTACCCCGAACCGTATTCAGTTCATCACCACGCAGACCGGGTACATTGCGCCGGAAGGAAAACAGTCTTACAGGATGCGCATCCCCGGCAATTATTTTGACGGTGACGTCAGCGCCGATGCAGCAGGAATTATTGCCACGCTGACGATAATGAACTGGCTGTCATGGCAGGTGGCGGATATGGGGCCGGAATATGCCCGCGTCTGTAAACATCTGGTTTCCCGTCAGGATGCACTGAAAGATTATATCAGCATTATTCATCATCCCGAACGGCATTTAATCTGGCGGGCGATAGACTAATCAGATATCTGAAAAAAAGACCTCATTCATGAGGTCTTTCGTTTTTAACAGCCCGGGATTGTCCGGCATTTTTATTTGCCTTGATGGCCCTGTAGATAGCCTCAATCTTTCTCGCATATGCCAGTCGTCGCATGTCCTGCCTGTCCGTTCTGCGGAATCCGGCGTTGTAGGCACCGACTGCCTCCCAGCTGACGCCCCACTTCTTAAACGCCAGCGCCAGATAATACGCGCCGGTGTAAATATTCAGGCAGGCATCCGTCAGAAGATGTTCCGGTTTAATACCGAACTCCGATAACCGGGCATGGTGCTGCGAATCGATCTGCATCAGTCCGGCACCGTATCCTGTTCCCGGATTTTTACCGACAGCATCCACCACCCATTTCGATTCCTGCCATGAAATAGCCCGGAGCAGATCCGGATCAATCCGGTAATCCCGTCCCGCCATATCAAAACAATCCGTGGCCCATGCAGGCGTGGATATTAATAACAGGGCAGCAAACGCCAGTTTTTTTCTCAAAAGACTCCCTCCGGGCCGATTCCTGTAATTACGTTAACCCAGACCAGAACCAGACTCAACAAATATGCACTCCTCACCACAAAATCACCACACCCCACGCAAAATTAAAATTTTGCAGATTGCTATTTGGAAACAGTGAGTTAACGTGGCTTATATTATTTTATTTAATATAAGCTAATGTGTCAGTGAATTAAAAAAGATTCACTGACAATTCATGAATGATTCGCTAATGAATCGTTTACGATTCACCTCATTAGAATCAGATGGTTAAGATGAATTGACTTGTAATTCAATTCATGATGTGATTCGCATAGTGAATTGCTAAATAAAGGCCTGAGACACGATTCAATTCATGAATTGAATCGTGAGTCCTTCTCATGGTTTTGCATCCGGTTAATAGATTCAGTCCCGATTTTTTTTATAAGGAGAACGATATGGGCAAAGTGCAGGCCTACCCCAGTGATGAAGTGTGTGAGAAAATTAATGCAATAGTGGAAAAACGCAGAATGGAGGGGGCGAAGGAGAAGGATGTCAGTTTCTCCAGTATATCGACAATGTTACTTGAGTTGGGCCTTCGGGTTTATGAAGCTCAAATGGAACGTAAAGAATCCGGATTTAATCAGATGGCGTTCAACAGAGCCTTACTTGAAAGTGTTGTGAAAACACAATTTTCAGTGAATAAAGTTTTGGGCATTGAGTGCCTGAGTCCTCATGTCAAAGATGATCCCCGGTGGCAATGGAAGGGTATGGTTCAAAATATCCAGGAGGATGTTCAGGAAGTCATGCGTACATTCTTTCCTGATGAGCAGGAGGAAGCGGATGAATAGCATAAGAATTTTCGTATAGTGTGTCTTGCTGAATTTATTTTGAATTTTCATTATTCAAAATGAACGATTATTCTTTTCTGCTTTAATTATTCAGGATAAAGATCTGGTTTTATTGGATGACTTTTCTAGATGTGGGTCTTATAATTCAGGGGTAGTTTAAAAATTTAAGATGCATTAGCGCCAGAAGTATCGGCTTCTGACGCTAACTATCCATAGATACCTTATAAGGAGGCGCCTATGTGTGCGAAGGATCGTAGTCAAATTACTGTACTTAGTCAAACGGAAACCATTCATTCTTTTAGCGAGATGCTCAACTTTTCATCTTGCCCTTCCTTCATTAGAAACACCCAAGGTGAATTCCTTCATACTAGCCCTCTTTTTGACAAAATCTTCTTAACTTCCGTAACATCTGTTGCCTGGTTTTCGGCGCTCCCCTTAAAAACTAAAATAGAACTTATCCAGTCGGAAATTAAATCTTTTACGGAAGATTCTTCTGTTTTGGTAAGAGGTATTGGTTTTGGGGATATATCATGGACAGTTTTTATTGAGAGCTTTCACCTTGATGATGAGAAATATAGCCGATGGGTTTTTATTAGAGAGGGTGAGGCTATATGCGATCATGCAAAAGAATATGCTGATTTTTCATCAAAGATGGAAAAATATATAGACCGCATTTCAAAAACGGCCAGTTCTGATTGGGCTATATTTAATCTTTATTCGGTTGGGTTTTCTCATGCCACTATATCTAAAATTACAGGTGTTAAAGAACAGACATCCAGAAATGCAGTTCGTCATATAAAAAACGATCTCAATTTCCCCGATCGTGACTATATTATATTGTCTTCTATTTATGCTCTTAGTTATGGGAGAGTTGTGGGGGATGTTATTAAAATACTAAAGGGTAATGTTAATTCTTTGTTAATTCAATAGTACAATACGTACTATTGAATTGTGAAAATAATTTACTCAAAATCCCTCCTTAATTTGTTTACTTTTAATCCCGCAAATGTAAACTTTTTTAAGAGTTGGTAATCTTATTTTTGGAGGTCGATTGGAAAGAGCGATTAGGAGTAACGCACGACCTGCGCCAGGAAAAAATGTGCTTTTGAAACTGGATGAAGAGACTAATCGTCGACTTATCAAAGCAAAAGACAGAAGCAGAAGAAGTAAAACATCCGAGGCCTATTTGAGACTGAAAGATCATCTTGAAAGGTTTCCGGACTTTTATAACTCAGAACTTACCGTACCAGGAGGTGAACAGGAGGAGTGATTTAGCAATATAGTCATAAATCTGTTTTATATATCGATCATTCTTATTTAAAAGGAAATAAACATGAATGCTGTATTAAGTGTTCAGGGCACCGCTGTCTCTGAAGAAACTAAGCCGTCTTTTCTGTCCAGCGTTTTCAACAAAAAGAAAGCCCTGAAAGTCGCTAAAGTTGCGCTGCCGGTTGCTGCTGTGGCGGCGTTTTTCCCGGAAGTTGCGATGGCCACCACCACGACTGACCTGATGAAGTCCGGTGATACCACGGTCAAGGGTACCTTCGGTAAGTCTTCCAGCGTGGTCAAGTGGGTGGTACTGGCTGAAGTTATCGCAGGTGGCATCATGTACATGATGACCAAGAACGTGAAATTCCTGTTCGGCTTCGCCATTATTTCCACCTTTATCACCATCGGTATGTCGGTCGCCGGTTACTGACAGGGAATAAGTGATGACGGGAGACGAATTAAAGAAATACCGTTTCCCGGAAACACTGACTAACCAGTCCCGCTGGTTTGGTTTATATCTCGATGAACTTATCCCGGCCGTGATTTGTCTCGGCTGGGGTTTCTGGACCAGCAAGTTCATATTTGGTATGGCTGCAGCGGCACTGGTTTTCTGGGGTATCAAGAAACTGAAAAAAGGGCGGGGCAGTTCCTGGCTACGCGACCTGATTTACTGGTATCTGCCAACCTCCCTTCTTAAAGGTTTCTTTCATGATGTTCCGGACTCCTGTTTCCGGCAGTGGATTAAATAAATCAACGGGGAAATAACATATGGAACATGGTGCCAGGCAAGATACCACGCGTGTTATCGCCGTGGGATTTATCTGTCTGGGGACGCTTTTTACCCTCAGTCTTGCGACAAATATCATTCAGGGCATTAATAACTACCGCCTTCAGACAGAACAGAAAGTGGCGGTGACACCGATGTTATTCAGTGCCCCGTTTGCGGTTTCACAGAATCAGGCCGACGCCTCTTATATTGAACAACTGGGGCTGAGTTTTATTGCGCTTCGTCTTAACGTCACACCGGAAACGGTTGATGCCCAGCATCAGCAGCTGCTCCGGTATGTATTACCGGCCTCGCAGAACAGTCTTAAGGTCCAGCTGGCTGAAGATGCGAAACGAATAAAAGAAAATAATGTTAACGCCACCTTTTATATGACGTCTGTCCGCGCCTGGCCTGCGGAGAACCGCGTTGATATCAGGGGGGAGCTGAAAACATGGATTGGTGATTCGAAACCCTACAGCGAAATTAAAAGTTATGTCATTCAGTTCAGTCGTGTCGACGGCGTCAGCTGGCTGGCGCGTTTCGGAGAAATAAATAATGAAAAAAATTAATCCGTTATTTATTTCAGGTTGCCTGTTATTTACGGTGCCTGCGATGTCCGCCACCCTCAGTGGGACGCTGGCCCCGACCGTGGTCCCTCTGACAAACGGCGGGCAGGCTAATATCGCGGTGAGTAACACCGACCCGAACCTTTTTACTGTACCCGGGGACCGTATCACCGCGATTAACAGCCTGGATGGCGGACTGACCAACCAGGAGCAGACCGACAGCGGTGGCGCCATTCTGGCCACCGTCAGTAAAAAGCCGTTCACCTTTATCGTGGAAACTGAGCGCGGCCTGAACTTCTCCATCCGTGCCGTGCCGCGCGCAGGCGTCGGGAGAACCATTCAGCTGGTCAGTGAACTGTCGGGCACGCCGGGCCCGGCAAAAGCCTGGGAAGAGTCAAACCCGTATGAGTCTGTGCTGGTCTCTCTGAACCGCGCCGTGCGCCAGGGCAGCGTTCCCGGTGACTATCAGGCTGTCCCGGTCACGTCAGAAACGCTGGCGGTGCCAGCCGGTTTGCGTGCCACGGCAGAGAAGGTCTGGACAGGGCATCACCTGAAGGTCGTCCGTTACAGTCTGGATAATGTCTCGCTGTCGCCTCGTATGGTGCGTGAGAGCGATTTCTGGCAGCCCGGCACGCGCGCCGTCATGCTCAGTACGCCTGCAGGTTTGCTGACCGCCGGTGGCCGGATGCAGGTCTGGGTCACGACGTCGGATGCGGGAGGGCGCTACTGATGGCGAACTTCAACACGCTGATTAAGCGTAAACAGTACGTCTGGCTGGGTCTCATTCTTGTCGGCGGTGCAGCTGCCGTTGGTGGCGGTCTTTATCTGTCAGAGCTGAACCTGAGCTCTGATGAAGAGGCCCCTGCTCAGGGCGAACCCGCACCGGACATGACCGGGGTGGTCGACAGCAGCTTCAACAGCAAAGTGGAGCAGCATGCCACCACCGAGATGCAGGCCACGGCGGCAGACCTGAACAAGCGATTTGCCTCCCTGCAGGGGGAAGTGGACCTGCTCAGTAAAGCGCGGAATGCAGACCAGGTCCGTATCGACAAACTCAGCAATGAGAATGCGGCCATGCAGGAACAGCTGAAGGCGCTGGGCGTTAAGCCGGCTGTCTCTGGCGGCGAACCTGCGCCAACACCGCCGTCTCCGCCTCCTGGCCCGGAAGGCGAGCCGCAGCCTGCCAGCTATCCGCCGCAGTCCGGCGGCGCGGTACCGCCTCCGACGGCATTTTATCCGGGCAACGGCACCACACCACCGCCACAGGTCAGCTACCAGTCTGTACCGGTCCCGAACCAGATACAGCGCAAGACCTTCAGCTACGACAGGGGTAAAAAAGGCCGGGAGCTGCCTTACATTCCATCCGGCAGCTTTGCGAAGAGCATCCTGATTGAAGGGGCTGATGCGAATGCTTCTGTCACGGGTAACGAATCCACGGTGCCGATGCAGCTGCGTGTGGTGGGGCGTGTCGAGATGCCGAACAGCAAAACGTATGACCTGACCGGCTGCTTTGTCGGTCTCGAAGCCTGGGGGGATGTCTCCAGTGAGCGCGCCATCGTCCGTACCCGGAACATCAGCTGTATCAAAGGCGATAAAACCATCGACCAGCCGATAGCCGGGCACGTCTCTTTCATGGGCAAGAACGGGGTGAAAGGGGAAGTCGTGATGCGTAACGGCAAAATCCTCGGCTGGGCCTGGGGTGCTGGCTTTGTTGACGGAATTGGTCAGGGGATGGAACGGGCGTCACAGCCGTCCGTGGGTCTCGGGGCTACGGCGACGGTCGGTGCCGGCGACGTTCTGAAAATGGGGATTGGCGGCGGTGCGTCGAAAGCGGCGCAGACGCTGAGCGAGTACTACATCAAACGTGCCGAGCAGTACCACCCCGTCATTCCGATTGGGGCCGGCAATGAGGTGACGGTGGTCTTTCAGGATGGGTTCCAGCTGAAAACCATTGAGGAGCTGGAGGCGGAAAAGAACGGACAACAACAGGCGCAGAATCAGGAGCCGGTCTCGCAGCCTGAAGCGCAACAGTCAGGCAGCAACCTGAACGGGTTTAACACTGACGAGATGCTGAAGAAGCTGGGCAAACTTGACCCTCGCCAGTTCTCACCAGGCGGAGAAGCGCAGGGAGAAAATCATGGTTAAGTCCCGCACCGCTCTCGTTCTGTCCGCGCTGCGCTGGCTTCGCTGGTTCTTTCAGTACGCAGTGGTGTACCCGATGGCCACCATGATGCTGCTGATTGTAACAGCGTTGTGGTGTGGTCATATCACGCCCGGTCAGATGCTGGTGAATACCATCGAATCGGTGCAGCGGGAAGGATATGTCATTCACGACTGCACGGGACCCGCTTCGCGCGAAGCACTCAATGGTGATGCGGTGAAGCCATTACTGCCTCCTGTTTTACAGGAGGATTGCTCTTCTTTCAGTACGGATGCAGCAGGGTATGCAGCACATATCGACCAGGGCTACACGAAAAACATCTTCTGGCTCTGGTTTCTGATGGCGGTTGTGTTTACGGGTGTCGCGGTGGTTTTCGGCCGTACCCCTGCCAGCAGAACAGGTATCACGTGGGTGAGGGATGCGCGGGGGGATGTTTTCCCCGGATGCAGACCCGGCAAAGGCGCGATATCACCGTTACTGGCCGGATATCAGAAACGCGGTGAGACCATCGTGATTTATGACCCTTCCGCCAGATTTAACGAGGAAGATAAAAATGAAAACAAAGAGAAATAATCCATACCCCGATGAAACCGGTAATACGGTCCCAGTCGGGGAGCCTGGTGCAGGAAAAACAGCGTTTTCATCAGAACTGATTTTTGCCCGATCGGATGTCACTCAGCTTAAGCGTGTTTACGGTGCGATGAGTCCGGGTGAGCGGGAAAAATTTGTCCGGACGATTAAGGCAAACACTCTGTTCAGGATGAACCTGAAAAAATAACTGATAAATAGCGAGAAATATCATGAAGGAATTAATGCTGTTAATTCCTCTGGGCAGCGCTTTGCTCTTAACCGGGTGCGCGGGCACAGAGACGGAATTCGAATGTAATGCCACGACATCGGATACCTGTATGACGATGGAGCAGGCGAATGAGAAAGCGAAGGCCCGGGAGGAGAGTGCCGCAAAGCCGGCTGCGGCCGGGTTGCCACGACTGGCTGACGGCAACTTCAGAACGCCGTCGCAGGTATCTTACCCGCTGCCGCCGCAACCCGACCTGACCCTGGCCAGAGTGGCTGAGGATAAATCGCGAGCACGTGCAGTGGCCCTTACTGACCCAACTGCAAACAATTTAGCCGCATATTTTGAAACCGAGAAAAGGATGCAGTCGTTGCCGGTAGTGAAAATGTCTTTACCGGTCAGTCAGGCGACATTCCGCTCTCCGGCGACGCTGCCGGGCAATTATCCCCGGCCACTCAGAAAGGGGGAACAGACGGCCTCCCTGTGGATAGCGCCGTATATCGATGCTGAAGACGTCTATCACCAGCCCACCACGGTGTTATTTGTGGTAACGCCATCGGCATGGGGCCAGCCCCGGATTAACTGATACCCCGCACACCAGCGCTATTAACGGCGCGGTACGCGCTTTCTTATCACTGGCTTTATAACGAGTACCCTGCGCGTTGAAAGGGAAGGGCGGTAGCGTGTCCGGAGGATAGGGTAATGACTGAAGTTGTTAAATTTATCTGGCTTCTTCTGAAAGAAGAGCCGGTATACATAGCACTGATTTTAATGATTACGGGTGCTGGGGTTATTTTTGCTTATTTTTTAAAGAATATATTCAGAACCCAAAAGAGCAGGATAATCTGGATGATAGCTGCATTCTTAATGTCTGTAATGGTAAGTGTTATTGCAGTTGAACCAGAGGTTACATATGTAAAAATCCAGGAAAAAAAGAACGAAATCACTTTTATTCTTGAGAACTGCAAGGTCTCCGCATTTGAAGCACAACAGGCAGGGTTATTCGGGGCAACAAAAGATGCCTGGTCCTGCCCTGATGGGATAACCCGCTACCTTCCTGTTAAGTACAGGCCAGAGGGAAGTTCATCTGTAAATAAAGAGCATTAATGTTATTAACTGAAAGGAAAGACAGGTTATGAGTGAGCCATTCAAGTGGGGTCTCGCGCTGGTATTTACGTTTACAGTATATGCCCTGGTGTTTTATCCCGGCCATGACACGGTACCGGAAACACTCACCCGTCACTGGATAAATGACTGCCGGTTGCTGGAATCGAATATTAACAGAGGTTTTTTATCTCCCGCACAAAACCGGCTTCAGTGTGGTGATGTTATTGAAAATGTCAGCAAGGCTGATTATGACAGCGCGGTAAATGGCGGTAAGAAAATAACAACTATCAAAGCATTACTCGAAGAACTGTTCGGTCGTTAATTTATAGACGGAGACAATAAGGTATGCATACCTTCATTTTTCTGGTGCTGATGACACCGGCCAGTGCCGGTGGTATCTGGAGTATTACACCTATGCCCAATACGGATGTGTGCCTCAAAATGCTGCGTGCAGTCGAAGCGCGTGGAGGCAACAGAAGGTTCGGAAGTAATACAGGTGAGTGCATTGAGGTTAAAACCCGTGAGCCCCTGAACAATGCGATGGAAACACTGAACGGAGGCAGTCAATGAGAGCTTATTACCTTGAGGGGGATAATATTGAGTGGCTTATTGGCGTATGCCTGATTCTTTTTGTTATCGGTGTTGTCGGTGCGCTGGCCATGTTTGTTATCCCTGAAAAGATTAATCTGAGAGTCTGCAGGGCTAATGTATTTTTCTTTAGTGCGCTTATGGCAGTGGTGGCGTTTGTCATACTTATCGTCTTTACCAGTCAGTCATTCACGATGGATGAACTGGAGGCCGGGAAACACTGGAAGAACGACTGTAAACTCCTGGAGGTCAACATTCCGACGGGCATATTTACCGAACCTGTTAATAAACTGGATTGTGCCGGCGTCATCATTAACATACCGAAGGTTCAGTATGATGAGTATATCCGCCAGTGGGAGTTATATAAGCGTGCAGGTAAATAGTTATTTCTTTGCCTGAGCGACTATCGGTGCTTATTTGCGTCTGCGATTTAAAAATGGCTTTGCGTGATATATCCACGACCCGCAGCCTGATATTTCTCTGATTTTCTAAAATGTATTAAGGAATGCTCGCATGAGTAATAACATCATGGATACCGTCGCGCAGGCCGTGAACTCGCTGGTCTCTGCGCTGAAGCTGCCCGACGAATCTGCCAAAGCCAATGACACGCTGGGCAGCATGAACTTCCCCCAGTTCAGCCGTATCCTGCCTTACAGGGATTACGACTCTGCGACCGGGCTGTTTATTAATAACAAAACCGTCGGCTATATGTTTGAAGCGCGCCCGCTTCCCGGTGCGGATAAAGATATCGTCTCCACGCTGGAGCATTTACTGCGCAGTAAACTTCCCCGGGGGGTGCCGGTCAGTTTTCATCTGGTATCCAGTAAGCTGGTCGGGAATGATATCGACTACGGCCTGCGTGAATTCCGCTGGAGCGGTACACAGGCTAAAAAGTTTAATGCCATCACCCGCGCCTACTACCTCCGGGCAGCCGAAACACAGTTTCCTCTGCCGGACAATCTGGATTTGCCCCTGACGCTGCGTAACTACCGCGTCTACATCTCCTGCTGCGTGCCCCGCAAGAAGAACTCCACCACGCAAATTGTGGAGCTGGAGAACCAGATTAAAGTGTTACGGGCATCGCTCGGCGGGGCTTACATCCCGACGCGTATCCTCGATGCAGCCGGGCTGGTCGAGCTGATGCGGGAGCTGATTAACCCGGACCCGCATGAGATGTACCGGGTGCCGTACAAGCTGGACCCGTATCAGGACCTGAACTACCAGTGCGTGGATGACAGCTTTGACATGCAGGTCACGGCCGGTCACCTGAAAATCGGCCGCCTGGGGCGCGACGGGAAAGAGTGCGTGACCCGGGTGACGAACTACCACCTGGAGTGTGACCCGGAAATCGCCTTTCTCTGGACCGCGGCGGATAACTACGCCAACCTGCTGAACCCGGAGCTCTCCATCTCCTGCCCCTTTGTCATCACGCTGACGCTGATGGTCGAGGACCAGGTGAAGACCCAGAACGAAGCCAACCTGAAATTCATGGACGTGGAGAAGAAAAGCAAAACCTCCTACGCGAAGTATTTTCCGAACGTGATAAAGGAGGTGCAGGAGTGGGGCGATATCCGCCAGCGTCTGGCGACCAACCAGACCTCTCTGGTGTCCTACTTCTTTAACATCACCACGTATACCGCCGACAACGCAGAGGCCTCTCTCGCTACCGAACAGCAGGTGCTCAACAGCTACCGTAAGGGCGGCTTCCAGCTTATCCCGGCCCGCTACCATCACCTGCGTAATTTTCTGGCCATGATGCCGTTCAAATGCGGCGAAGGCCTGTTTAAAGAGCTGCAGGCGGCAGGTGTGGTGAAGCGGGCTGAGACGTTCCAGGTGGCCAACCTTCTGCCGGTTGTCGCTGACAGCCCGCTGGCGCCGGCAGGACTCCTGGCCCCCACCTACCGTAACCAGCTGGCGTTCATCGATCTGTTCTACGAGGGAATGAACAATACCAATTTCAACATGGCGGTCTGCGGTACCTCCGGGGCGGGGAAAACCGGTCTGATCCAGCCCCTCATTCGCAGCGTGCTCGACTCCGGCGGTTTTGCCTGGGTGTTCGACATGGGCGACGGCTACAAGTCCCTGTGTGAAAACATGGGTGGCGTGTATCTCGACGGCGACTCGCTGAAGTTTAATCCGTTCGCCAATATTCTCGACGACGCTAACTTTGACCTGTCCGCCGAGCGTATCCGCGACCAGATGTCGGTGATGGCCAGTCCCAACGGCAACCTGGATGAAGTACACGAAGGTCTTCTCCTGCAGGCGGTCCGGGCGGCCTGGCTGAGTAAGCGCAACAAGGCGCGTATCGATGATGTGGTGGCCTTTCTCCAGAGCGAGAAAGACAGTGATGAATACGCCGACTCACCGGGGGTGCGCAGCCGTCTCGATGACATGATTATCCTGCTCGACCAGTACACGGTGAACGGGCTGTACGGGGAGTATTTCAACTCTGATGAGCCGTCCCTGCACGACGATGCCCGGATGGTGGTTCTTGAACTGGGCGGGCTGGAGTCGCGCCAGTCCCTGCTGGTCGCGGTGATGTTCTCGCTCATCATCTATATCGAGAACCGGATGTACCAGTCCCCGCGCAGCCTGAAAAAACTCAACGTTATCGATGAAGGCTGGCGACTGCTGGACTTCAAAAACGAGAAGGTCGGGACCTTCATTGAGAAGGGCTACCGGACGGCGCGCCGGCACACCGGGGCCTATATCACCATCACCCAGAACATCGTCGACTTCGACTCGCCGACCGCATCGAGCGCTGCACGGGCAGCCTGGGGGAACTCGTCGTACAAGGCCATTCTGAAACAGTCGGCCAAGGAATTTGCAAAATATAACCAGCTGTATCCGGATCAGTTCAGCAAGCTGGAGAAAGACATGATTAATGGTTTTGGCTCGGCAAAAGAGCAGTGGTTTTCTTCCTTCATGCTTCAGGTGGAGGCGAACTGCTCCTGGCACCGCCTGTTCGTCGACCCGCTCAGCCGGGCGATGTACTCCTCCAAAGGTCCGGATTTTGAGTACATGAAAGCGCGCCGGGCAGAAGGTGTCGATATTCACGATGCGGTGTACGGTCTGGCCTGCCGGAACTTTGACAGGGAGATGGCTGAGCTTGAATCCCGGATATCTGAAAACGACACAGAGGAAAACCGCTGATGGAAGAGAATGCAGAGCAACAACCGGAGCAGATGCAACAGCAGCAGAGGCCGGAGCAGCAGCAAAACAAAGCGACATCGCGCACTTTCCGGCGGGTGCTGCTCATCACCGCCCTCGTCGTTTTTACCCTGGCCTGCAACGTCATGCTCACGCGGGTAATGCTGGCGTACACCACGCCACGGGTGGTGGCCTTCGATATGAAAAAGACGCTCGACAGCTTTATGGACAGCGTCAGCCAGAAGCCACTGACAGAGGCGCAGTCAAAAGCGCTCTCGGACCGGTTTAACGACGCGCTGGAGAAGAGCCTGGCGGATTATCAGCAGCAACATCATGTGCTCATTCTGGTCTCGCCCGCCGTGGTTCAGGGCGCATCCGATGTGACCCGCACCATTCAGCACGACATTGCCCGCCGGATGAAGGGGGATCGTGAATGACAACACTTCGCGCTTTTCTGCTCGCCGGCTGTCTGCTGTCACCGCTGACGCAGGCTGCTGATCTCGGGACCTGGGGGGATTTATGGCCCGTCCGGGAGCAGGACATGCTGCAGCTCATCACGCAGCGTCTGCAGTCACTGCAATCCTCTGGCCAGTGGGACCAGACGATGGATGCGTTTAAGCAGCGGGTTATCGAGAACAGTCAGCGCCCGGCACCGGTGGAGGGCATTAAGCGTGCGGAGAAATACGAGCAGCGCTGGTTTGATCCCAGCATCCGCCTGACCGAAGACCTGAAGGACAATGAGGGGCGGGTGTTTGCCCGCAAGGGCGATGTGGTGAACCCCCTGAAAACCGTGCCGTTTATGCAGACCCTGTACTTTATCAACGGGGATGATGCCGACCAGATAGCGTGGATGAAGCGCCAGGTCCCGGAAACCCTGATGAGCAAGATTATCCTGGTGCGCGGCAGCGTGCCGGACACGTCCGCCGCGCTGGACAGCCGGATTTATTTCGACCAGAACGGCGTCCTGAGTAAGCGTTTCGGGCTGACCACGGTGCCGGCGCGTATCACCCCGGCGCCTTCCGGTGAACGGCTGAATATTGAGACCTTCCCTGTTAAATAAGGATGTTTCTGTGAAAACCCTGACTCTCCTTCTGAGTGCCCTGGCGTTATGGGGGTACAGCCTCAGTGCGGCTGCTGACCCTTCCTGTGAGGGGCGATTTGTTAACCCGATCACCGATGTGTGCTGGCGCTGTATCTTCCCCCTGTCGCTCGGCAGCGTGCAGGTCGGCAAAGGTGACCTGCCGGATACCAGCAATCCCGGCAGCCCCCTGCAGCTCTGCCCGGCTCCGCCACCGCTGTTTGTTCGCCCCGGGCTTGCCATCGGGTACTGGGAGCCCATGGCGATGACGGACGTCAGCCGTTCGCCGGGCTGCATGGTCAATCTCGGTGGATTCAGCATCAACCTCGGCAAGACCGGCATGGGGACCGCGAAAAAAGACGACAAGCAGGTGAACGGGGCTTTCTATCACGTTCACTGGTACAAATACCCGCTGACCTACTGGCTGAACATCATCACGTCAGCAGGCTGCCTGGAAGGGGGGGATATGGATATCGCGTATCTCTCCGAAATTGACCCGACCTGGGTGGACAGCAGCCTGACCACCATTCTGAATCCGGAAGCCATTCTGTTTGCCAACCCGATTGCGCAGGGCGCCTGTGCTGCTGATGCGATGGCCAGCGCGTTTCATATGCCGCTGGATGTTCTGTTCTGGTGCGCCGGCTCTCAGGGATCGATGTACCCCTTCAGCGGCTGGGTCAGCAACGAGTCCAGTCCGCTGCAGTCCTCGTTACTGGTCAGCGAGCGCATGGCCTACAAGCTTCACCGGCAGGGCCAGATTATGGAGAGCATCGGCAAGGACAAGGCGGTCTGCTATGAGTATCCGTCCCCGATTATCCCCAAAGAGCGCTGGCGCTATCAGATGGTGAACATGTACCCCGACAGCGGTCAGTGCCATCCCGTGGGTCGCAGCGTGATGCGCTGGGAAGCGGGGCGAAATCCCCCCAACTCACGAAAGAACTACGGCTATCTGATGTGGCGTAAACGTAACTGCGTCTTCCTCTGACAGGAGTCTCCGATGAAATTTATCAAAGCGATGATAGTGATGGCCTTACTGACCATGAAGGTGTGTGGGGCCATTGGTCCGACAACTGAAGACAGAGCCTGGCTGAAACAACAGGAGAATTTAAGCGAGCAGCTGCGCCAGCATCCGGACAGACAGCTGCAGCAGGAGCTGGAAGCGCAGATTAAGCGCAATCCACTCAACCGCTCAGACAGCCAGTTTATCGATAATCTTCTGAGCCAGCAGAAAGCAGTGAATCAGGAAAAGCCGACAGAAGGAGCACTGTATTTTGTCTCCTTCTCGATACCGGAAGAGGGACTGAAGCGCATGCTGCATGAAACCCGCCAGTACGGTATTCCGGCGACACTGCGGGGATTAATCAACAACGACATGAAGACCACTACTGACGCGGTGCTGCAGCTGGTAAAGGACGGCGTCACCGACGGTGTTCAAATCGACCCGACATTGTACGCGCAGTACAACATCCGGAGTGTACCGGCCCTGGTGGTCCGGTGTCAGACGGGGTTCGACGTGGTGCGCGGCAATATTCGCCTGAAACAGGCGCTGGAGAAAGTGGCAGAAACAGGTGACTGCGCACAGACGGCCAGAACAATGCTGGGAGGTGTCCGGTGAAAGGTATCCCGCTCATTCTGACACTACACGCCTCTGTCCTCAGTGCTTTCATCTGGCTGGCATCACCGGCCTGTGCTGACAGCGGTACCGATTATAAAGCCGGGTCAGATTTTGCGAAGCAGGTGCAGGGCAGCGGGATTGACTCGCTGAAAAACTTCAGCGGCGAGCAAAACCTGCCGGGATATACCGACAGCCCGGACCAGACAAAATACTACGGTGGCGTCACCGCCAGCGGTGACAGCGCCCTGAAAGGCGACTCGGCCTCTGAGTTCAGCCAGGGCGAGACCGGTAAGACCATTACGGAATCGTTCACAAACCGGCCGCCGGACCTGATTTCACCGGATGCACCGTTTATTCAGTCGGCAAAAGACATCGAATCCCGGGCAGATACGATTGTCGGGGATACCGGACAGGCCTGTACGGCACAGGTCGTGAACCGAAGCGAATTCACGAACCACACCTGTGAGCGCGACCTTCAGGTTGAGCAGTACTGCACGCGGACGGCGACCATTACCGGTCACTATAACGATACGACGACGACAGAGGTGTACAGTGTGGCGCTGAAGGATGCCTGGCAGGAGGGCGACCAGGTGAAAGTCCGCTTCACCTTCGGTGTGACAGGGACGCTTATTCATGCAGAGGCGCAGTATTTCATTACCAGCCTGCCGAATTATGCGCCTCCGGGGCAGGCAAGGACGCTCTATGCCCTTGGCGGTTCGGTTCGTGTGGAAGGGGGGCAGGAGTGGAAAACCCTTTCCGGTGGCGGTTATCAGGTTGTGGAGGGCCGGGATGAAATTATGACCATTAAGCTGCATGACAGCTATTCGGTCAGCTACTTCGCCGGCATACTGGCCCGGAATCTCCGCTCCGGTTACATCACGCTGAACATCCGCGCCACAATGCAGGTCGCCTCAAAAGAGTGGGCGCCTGACGTCACCTGGGTTGAGAACTGCGCCTTTAACAAAGATGAAGGAAACAAAACATCGTCAGAATGTACTGAGCCGGGAGGTACGAAAGAGGTCTGGCAGGACGGGAAAGCGTACCCGGTTTATCAGGCCTGCTGGGCTTACAGGGACACGTACATTACTCAGCCTGCAGATTTTGGTGCCTGTCAGTCTCTGATGGATAACAAAGCCTGCACCCTGTCATCCCGCCAGTGCGCCTTTTACAGTGAGGACGGAAGCGGGACCTGTCTTCATGAGTACGCCACGTTCTCCTGTGAGACGCGGACCAGCGGGAAGCAGATGATTTGCGGCGGGGACGTGTTCTGCCTTGATGGCGAATGCGATAAGGCGGCCTCCGGGAAGAACAATGATTTTGGTCAGGCGGTCTCCGAACTGGCCGCCCTGGCCGCAGCCGGTAAGGACGTGGCTGAGATGGACGGCGTGAATGTCAGGGCCTTCACCGGCAATGCGAAATACTGCAAAAAGTTCGCCGCCGGATTCAGTAACTGCTGCAAGGACAGCGGCTGGGGCCAGGATGTGGGGCTGGCGCGCTGCAGCGGCGAAGATAAGGCACTCGCGAAAGCCAAAGCCAACAAGCTGACCATCAGCATCGGGGAGTTTTGTTCGAAAAAAGTCCTGGGTGTCTGTCTGGAGAAAAAGCGCAGCTACTGTCAGTTTGATTCAAAACTGGCGCAGATTGTTCAGCAGCAGGGACGTAACGGCCAGCTGCATATCGGATTTGGCGGTGCGAAAAGCCCGGACTGTCGGGGTATCAGTGTGGACGAACTGCAACGTATTAACTTTGACCAGCTGGATTTCACGAACTTCATGGAGGATTTAATGAAGAACCAGTCTATTCCTGAGAACTCAGCGCTGACAGAAAAAACGAAAGAACGCATTAAAGAGCTTCTCACACAGTCTTCTGCAAAGTAACCCCTCTTTAATAACATACATATCTAAAGGTGATTAAATGGCCGCGTCATTCATGGTGGTTGTTCTGCTTGTGGTCTTTCTTTTTATTCCGACTGGTATTGCTTTATGCATGTCAGGCCGCAGTCTGCTCCTGATATTCCTGGGTGCCCTGACGTGCCAGGCCGCTGTTGCCGTTGCGTTTGCAGGACTGTCTGCCCGGGGCGGGTCTGAGTCGATGGGAATGGGGGCGGCATCACTCATTTTCTACGTTATCGGGCTGCATAAGGCTGACGGTGTAAAACAGAATACTCGTAACGGGAGAGAAAAGAATGAAAGTTAATTTTCACAAACAGCCTGCCATTGATTTTGTCCTGAGATTAACGCTAACAATAATCATTATTTCTCCGGTGATTTATTTCTCCTGGGATGCCGTCAAAGGGACGTCGGGAAGTGATTATGTCGAAAGTGTGGTCTTTATTCTTATGGCTGGGTTTGCCATGTCTGTGTGTTATTTGTTTTTCTCAGTCCTGGAGAAAGTTATAAATGCAAGGAAAAGCAAAGATGAATCGATATATCACGATTGAGAAATTTATAGACATTCTGAATGAAGAGAATTTACCCCAGGAGCATCATGTTATGGTGCTGGCTGTTCTTGCGGATATCTCTCTGCATACAGACAGGTTCCTGATTAACTCGTCCGAACTGGTTCAGATGGCCGCTCAGTACTCACCTGCTTTCCAGAAACTGCCAGCGGACCGGCAGGCTTTTATATCTTCAGTACTGAGCATGCCGCTATTCCTTATTATGTGACCAGGAGAGTCAATGGAAGAGAAAAAAGCATACGGGCTGGTCATGGTGTTTGTCGGGGTGTTTGTCTTTCTCCTGGTCAGCATTATGTCGTACAGCCTGTGGCGGGACAGGCAGGTTAACGCATTTATGACAACCAACCGGGCCTGGGGGATCCAGTGCGACACTGTTTCTCAGGCCGCGTGGGTGATCAGGGACGGGGAGCGGGTGGACCTTCAGATAAATCATCTGCCTCTGTACTGCAGCGGTTATCGCTTTGAAGCCCGTGATGATGCAGGAAAGGTACAGCGCCAGCTCGATAAATACAGTGTCTATCAGCATCTGTCACGCCAGTCGCAATAATTCATAAAAGGGTATTTGCCATGCGAACAATACACACCGCCCTTCTGGCGGGGTGCCTTTGCTGCACCCTGTTGCCGGCTTTCGCCAAAGATGCAGGCTGGCAGTGGTACAACGAGAAGCTGAAGTCCCGGGAAGCTGAAAAGCCGCCAGTACCGGCGGCCCCGCCACCGCAGATGGATATTCTCCAGAAGCAGGCTCTCCTGCAGCAGGCGACGAAGAAAGCGCTGGCGGAAGCCATTATGTACCCCTCAGTACCGGCCTTTGTGAAGTACTTCCGTCTGCAGAACTACTGGACGCAGCAGGCCGGCCTGTTCTCGATGAGCGCGAAGAAAGCCATGCTGGCGCACCCGGAACTCGATTACAACCTGCAGTACAGCCACTACAACGGCACGGTAAAAAACCAGCTGGCCGCCGATTATGCCGAACAGCGCCGGGCTATCTCCACCCTCGCGCAGCATTTTGGCGTGATGTTCTTTTACCGGGGCCGCGAAGCCATTGACGGCCAGCTGGTCCAGGTGATTCAGAACTTCCGAGAAACCTACGGCCTGAGCGTGATACCTGTGTCGGTCGACGGCGTTATTAACCCCATGCTGCCCGACAGCCGGACTGACCAGGGACAGGCCGCACAACTCGGCGTGAAGTACTTCCCCGCGATGATGCTGGTCGACCCGAAAAGCGGCCAGGTGAAGCCGCTCAGTTATGGATTCATCAGCCAGGACGACCTGGCGAAACAGTTCCTCTATGTCTCCAGCGACTTTAAACCCAATTTTTAAGGAACGAGTGATGCGAAAGATTCGTTTTCCCGATTTAGACATTACCGGGATGTGGGTGCTGGCCGTGGGCGTATTTTTCCACCTCATCGCCCGGCTCGTCAGAAAGCAGCCTGAGCTGGCCATCCAGGCTGGAGAAATCTTCGGGCTGGGCATGGTGGTGTTCGGCGGATACCGCATTCTCAACGCCCTCATTGCTGAAGCCGAAAAGGAGGAGAAGGCCCGTGAAAAACAGCCTGAAGAACACAACTAAAACAGCCGCAACGGTGACCCTGCTCCTGGCCCTTTCCGGCATGGCGCAGGCGGGCACACTCGATGAGGTGAGGTCGCTCTGGGACCCGCAGGGTATCTCCGGCGCTTTATCTGCCTCCCGGCAGGATGGCGCTCCGCGCGCGGTGACGCCGGTTTCTCAGCCCCGCTGGTTCCGGCTCAGCAACGGCAGGCAGGTGGACCTGCGGGACTGGAAAGTGGTGTTGTTCATGCAGGGGAAGTGCCCGTACTGCCATAAGTTTGACCCGGTCCTGAAGCAGCTGGCCACGCAGTACGGCTTCTCTGTCTTCCCCTATACCATTGACGGACAGGGCGATGAGGCCTTTCCGGAGGCGCTGCCGGTACCGCCTGAGGTGATGCAGACCTTTTTCCCGAACATCCCGGTGGCCACGCCGACCACGTTTCTGGTCAACGTGAATACGCTGGCGGCTTACCCGGTTCTGCAGGGCGCCACAGATGCGCAGGGCTTTATGGCACGAGTCGATACGGTATTTCAGATGATGGGGGAGGCAGGGAATGGGCGACATTAAAAGGGCCGCGCTGGCGGGCGGTTTTTTGCTGGGGTTGTCTCTCCCGGCCGCCGCCGATGTGAACGGCGATATGAATAACTTCTTCAACAAGCTGGGGTTCGCGTCCAATACCAGTCAGCCACAGGTCTGGCAGGGACAGGCAGCGGGCTATGCCTCCGGCGGTTCGCTGTATGCCAGAACGCAGGTGAAAACCATCCAGCTGGTCAGCATGACCCTGCCGGATATCAACGCCGGCTGCGGCGGCATCGATGCGTACCTGGGCTCATTCAGCTTCATTAACAGCGAGCAGCTGCAGCGCTTCGGCAAACAAATCATGTCCAACGCGGCAGGCTACTTCTTTGACCTTGCCCTGCAGACCACGGTACCCGAAATCAAAACGGCCAAAGACTTCCTCCAGAAGATGGCCAGCGACATCAACAGTATGAACCTCAGTTCCTGTCAGGCCGCACAGGGTATTGTGGGCGGACTCTTTCCCCGTACTCAGGTGGCGCAGCAGAAGGTCTGCCAGGACATTGCCGGTGAAAGCAATATCTTTGCCGACTGGGCCGCATCGCGTCAGGGCTGTTCGGTAGGCGGGCAGATGGGCAAGGTGCAGGATAAAGCCAGCGATAAGGACAAGGAGCGGGTGATGAAGAACATCAACATCATGTGGAACGCCCTGTCCAAAAACCGGCTTTTTGACGGCAATAAAGAACTGAAAGAGTTTGTTATGACGCTGACCGGGACGCTGATTTTCGGTGAGAACAGTGAAATCACCCCGCTGCCGGCGCGTACCACAGACCAGGACCTGATTAAAGCCATGATGGAAGGGGGGACGGCTAAAATCTACCACTGCAATGATTCAGAGAAGTGCCTGAAGGTGGTGGCAGATGCGACGGTCACCATTGCCGCCGACAAGGCGCTTAAGAGCCAGATTTCGACACTTCTGAGCAGCATTCAGAGCAAGGCGGTAATGGACCAGGCCCTGACGGAGCAGGAGAAGGGCTTTATCTCCAGCACCACCATCCCGGTGTTCAAATACATTGTCGACCCGCAGATGCTGGGTATTTCAAACACGCTGATTTATCAGCTCACGGACTATATCGGCTACGACATTCTCCTGCAGTACATCCAGGAGTTGATACAGCAGGCCCGGGCCATGATTGCCACAGGCAACTATCCGCAGTCGACAATGGATTTAATTCTGGAAAACCTGAATCAGGCAAGCGTACAGATTGCCGCCTTCCAGGCGCGTGTTCAGGTCCAGCAGGATGCGATGCTGGTTGTTGACCGGCAGATGAGCTATATGCGCCAGCAGGTGTCCGCCCGCATGATGACCCGCTACCAGAACAACTACCATTTCGGAGGGAGCCTCTGATGACGCCACTTGAAATCTACACCATCGCCGGGGGCGACTGGCTGCGGGGCAACCTGAATGCCATCGCGGCGTTCATGGGGACCGCCACCTGGTCGTCCATTGAGAAAATGTGCATCGCGTTTTCGGTGCTGATTGTGGCCGTCAGCTGGATAAAAAAACACAGCGTGATGGACCTTATCGGCTGGGTGTTCTCCCTGACCCTCGTCTCGATGCTGGTTGTCGTCCGTACACCTGTACAGATAATCGACTACAGCAACGTGGCGCAGGTCTACAAAGTGGATAACGTCCCGGTTGGCCTGGCCATTCCGGCGTCGCTGACCACGCGTGTGGGTAATGCCCTGGTACAGAGCTACGAGATGATTTTCTCCCTGCCCGACAGTGTCACCTACAGTAAGACCGGGATGCTATTTGGCGGAAACCTGGTGGCGAAAAGCACCGATTTTGTTTCGCAGAACCCCGAAATCACCACCCTGTTCTCCGACTATGTCCAGAACTGCGTGATGGGCGATATCTTTCTCAACGGTAAATACACCCTTGAAGAACTGATGAACTCGCCCGACCCGTACACACTGGTGTTTTCTAATCCCAGCCCGCTGAGAGGGGTATTCGATAAAAACAACAAGTTCCAGACCTGTCTGGAGGCTTCACGTGATTTGAAGTCAGCGTTAGCACTCGACTCTCAGACCGGCGGGAAAACATGGAGTTATTATGTACGCCAGCTGTTTGGCGGCAAACCGAATCCGGACCTGCTGTTCAGCCAGATGATAGGCGACAGTTACAGCTACTTCTACAGCTCAGGCCAGAATGCCGGGCAGATTATCCGGCAGAATGTCACCATGAATGCGCTGCGCAACGGCATCCAGAGTTACGCGTCCCGCAGCGGCGACACAGCAAGCCTGGTGAACATCGCCAACACCACGTCGCTGGAAAAACAACGACTGGCCCAGGCCACGATGGGACATCAGGCACTGCGCTCACTGCCGATGATGCAGACGGTCATCATGGGCATCATGATTGGGATGTTCCCGATTATGATTATGGCAGCAATGTTCAATATGATGACGCTGCAGGTCCTGAAAGGATACATGTTTGCTCTGATATGGCTGCAGTCCTGGCCACTGCTGTATGCCATCCTGAACAGCGCAATGGCGTATTACGCCAGACAAAACGGTGTGCCGGTGGTGCTGTCTGAACTCTCTCAGGTGCAGCTGAAAAACTCAGATATTGCGACCACCGCCGGGTATATCTCGATGATGATACCGCCGCTCAGCTGGGCGATGATAAAAAGTATGGGGGCAGGGTTCTCCAGTGCTTACAGCCACTTTGCCTCCTCGGGACTCAGTTCGACGTCCCAGGCCTCATCCAGCGTCGTGGACGGCAATTACTCTTTTGCCAATATGCAAATGGAGAACGTCAGCGGCTACAGCTGGGGTACCAACAGTTCGACCAGCTTCGGTCAGATGTCGCGGCAGCTGGGGAACGGTGGCACGGAGACGCAGACCGGGGACGGGACGACTATCTGGGATGCGCGCAGTTCTAAGCTACCGGTTGATATCAATGTCAGCCGGCAACTGGCCAGCGCGAACCAACAGATGGCACGTGAGTCAGATGTGCAGGCACAGAGTGCCCTGCATGGCTACAACAGCAGCGTGACGAGCGCCTGGAACAGCCTGAAACAGTTTGGCACAAATATGGGTACCAGTGCATCGACGACGAGTGGGGCCGATAATACTGAGTCTTCACAGGATTCAATGGCCAGAAGTAAAATGTGGAATGCGGTTGTTTCTAATGCGAAGGCCAATAACATCAGCAATGAAGAGTCATTCAATCAGTTGATGGAAGATTCTTCCAAAAGAGCTCAGTCATTCGATGCGCACGTATCAGGTAAACTCAGTTCGGGAGATCAGCTATTCGGTAAGCTGGGTAAATGGGGTACTGGACTATCAGCTGAAGTCGGTGCTAAAGGCAGTGCAGGTTGGACTCATAACTCAGGAGATACGGATAGTATCGGATCTTCAGGTAGGCAGTCACATGACAGCCGTCATGATACCAGCAGTCAGGCGGCAAAAGACTTCAAGGAAGCATCGGATTACTTTACCAGCCGTAAAACTAGTACATCGGGTAATAGGACAGATAACAATGCCAGCTCACGCGTTGACCAGTTTGCGGCATCGCTGTCGAGCGCGAAAAACAGCTATGACCAGTACACAAGCAGCCGGACTCGTAGCCATGAATATAGTGAGATGGCATCCCGTACAGAGAGCATGAGCGGCCAGATGAACGAGAACCTGACTCAGCAGTTTGCTCACTTTGTCCAACAGCGTTCTCCGCAGAATGCAGAAGTCATTCTGACCAACACAAGTTCACCAGAAGTCGCTGCGCAACGTGAGGCACTGGCGCGTGAATTCGTCAAAGCGCAGGTTGAACCAAAAGTTGATGGTGCTTATCAACAGGGCCGCGAAAGCATCGGTCAGAACATGTCCGGTGTATCAGGTGGTAGTGACCGTGGTTCGGTAATGGCCGACTACGGACATAATGCCGGCAATATCGAAGCTATGACACGAGATGCGGGGATTAAGGATAATGTGGGTCAGAAAGTGGATGGGATGATAGCGCAGAATAATCAACAGCATCAAGAAACCCAGCAGGGGATAGAGCGTGATGGCAATGAGATTAGAAAACAGAATTCTGATCTCGAAAAACATCATAATACAGAGGGAAATAAGTTCGAAAATGAATATAATGAAAGAGCCAGCGTAGTGAAATCCTTACCCGGAGCTGACTCACCACGTGAGCTAGAGGCAAAGGCAGCCAAAATTCAAAAGGATTACATTGATGGGAAAAGGTGAAAATGATGATGAATAATAAAACGCTTATTAAAGAAGTGGATGAGTTAAAAGATGTGCTTTCAAAGGGCGATGCCGAAATACCGTCTTTTTGGGTATGCATGTGGCCCGGTCTTTGTCTGGTAATATGGAATATTTTTTGCGCATTAATTAGTGTGCGATCAGAGTATTATGATGTCAAATACATATTCTGGGTTTTGATATTTCCTGGTGCTGTTGGTCTGATTCTTCTGCTCGGGGTGGCGAACGCTCGTTCTCTATTTTTATCAGTTCCAAAGTCCTTCAGGGAAAAGTCAGTAATATATCGTTTTTTTTCAAAAAAACTTCTTGCTTATGCTTTTGCATACATGATGATAATCATGGCACTGGCTATTTATAATAGATTTTTTTATGACTCCCCATTTCCTTATGCATTCATGGTTCTTTTGACAACGATTTTTTTTGGTTTTGTTATGAATTTAGATTTTGGAAGGTATCAATTGTCACTGCTGACATCAGTATTAAGCGCTCTCAAAGGTAATGTGGTGGAAAATTGATTTTATATGGTGATTTTTATTAGTTGCGGGGCGGAGAGTGCAACTTGCTGCCTTCATCGTTCTATATACCCTTAAATAGTTTATACAAAAACGTTGAACATGTGCGCAATTTACTTGTGCGCCTGTGAGGCGTTGCCGCCAGCGGCGGAATGTTTTAATGATGTAATCACCTTCTTCCGGATATTTTTCTGATATCCGGCATTCCTTCCTCAATGGTCTACTGACGGATTATTGCCATGAGCTTCAATGCCAAAGATATGACGCAGGGCGGTCAGATTGCCAATATGCGCTTTCGCATGTTTGGCCAGATTGCCAATATTATATTTTACGTGCTGTTTATTTTATTCTGGGTGCTGTGCGGGTTGATGCTGATGTACCGGCTCAGCTGGCAGACCTTTGTGAACGGCTGCGTGTACTGGTGGTGTACGACGCTTGGTCCCATGCGCGATATTATTCGCTCCCAGCCCGTATACACCATTCAATATTACGGCCAGTCGCTGGAATATACCTCAGAACAAATCCTGGCCGATAAATACACTATCTGGTGCGGTGAGCAGCTATGGACCAGTTTTGTGTTTGCGGCCGTCGTTTCCCTCGTTATCTGTATCGTGACGTTCTTTGTTGCCAGCTGGGTGCTGGGCCGTCAGGGGAAACAGCAGAGTGAGGATGAGAATACCGGCGGGCGCCAGCTTTCCGACAAGCCCAAAGAAGTGGCCCGCCAGATGAAGCGTGATGGTATGGCCTCGGACATTAAAATTGGCGACCTGCCGATACTGCTGAACTCTGAAATCCAGAACTTCTGCCTGCACGGTACCGTGGGCTCCGGTAAATCTGAAGTGATACGCCGCCTGCTGAACTACGTGCGCGCCCGGGGCGATATGGCCATCATCTACGACCGCTCCTGTGAGTTTGTCAAAAGCTACTACGACCCGTCGCTCGATAAAATCCTTAACCCGCTGGATTCGCGCTGTGCGGCCTGGGATTTGTGGAAAGAGTGCCTGACGCTGCCGGACTTCGACAACGTCTCCAATACCCTTATCCCGATGGGGACCAAAGAGGACCCGTTCTGGCAGGGCTCAGGGCGCACCATTTTTGCCGAGGGCGCGTATCTGATGCGTGAAGACAAGGACCGCAGCTACGAGAAGCTGGTCGACACCATGCTCTCCATCAAAATTGACAAGCTGCGTGCCTATCTGCAGAACACCCCGGCAGCGAACCTGGTGGAAGAAAAAATTGAGAAAACCGCCATCAGTATCCGTGCGGTGCTGACCAACTACGTCAAGGCCATCCGCTACCTGCAGGGCATTGAGAAGAATGGCGAGCCGTTCACTATCCGGGACTGGATGCGCGGTGTGCGTGAGGACAGGCCCAATGGCTGGCTGTTCATCTCCTCCAATGCAGACACGCATGCTTCCCTGAAGCCCGTTATCTCGATGTGGCTGTCGATTGCCATCCGGGGTCTGCTGGCTATGGGGGAGAACCGCAACCGGCGCGTGTGGATTTTTGCTGATGAGCTTCCCACGCTGCACAAGCTGCCGGACCTGGTCGAAATCCTGCCGGAAGCGCGTAAGTTCGGCGGCTGCTATGTGTTTGGTATTCAGTCCTACGCCCAGCTGGAAGACATCTATGGCGTGAAACCCGCCGCCACGCTCTTTGACGTGATGAACACCCGGGCCTTCTTCCGTTCTCCCAGCAGGGAAATAGCGGAGTTTGCCGCCGGTGAGATTGGTGAGAAGGAAATCCTCAAGGCCAGCGAACAGTACTCCTACGGTGCAGACCCGGTGCGTGACGGGGTATCGACCGGGAAAGAAAAAGAGCGTGAAACGCTGGTCAGCTACTCCGATATTCAGACGCTGCCGGACCTGTCCTGCTATGTCACGCTGCCCGGGCCGTATCCGGCTGTGAAGCTCGCTCTCAAATACAAACCGCGCCCGAAAATTGCTGAGGGATTTATTCAGCGCACTCTCGATACGCGGGTGGATGCACGGCTTAGTGCTCTGCTGGAAGCGCGGGAGGCCGAAGGCAGTCTGGCGCGGGCGCTTTTCACGCCGGATGCGCCGGAGCCTGAACAGAGTGATGCAGACAGCAGGACATCGCCCGGACAGCCAGAGCCGGAAAGCGCCCCGGTCTCACCTGCACCCGTGAAGTCCGCGTCGACAGCTGAAACGCTGGCCGCACAGCCATCCGTTAAGGCGTCAGAAGCGCCACAGGCTAAAGTCACGACCGTACCGTTAACCCGTCCTGTACCGGCAGCCACCACTACTGCTGCTGCCAGCGCGACAGGGTCTTCTGCTGCGGCGACGGCCACGACCGGCGGCACCGAACAGGAGTTGGCTCAGCAGCCTGCAGAGCAGGGACAGGAGATGATGCCGGCTGGCATGAATGAGGACGGTGAAATCGAAGACATGCAGGCGTATGACGCCTGGCTGGCTGATGAGCAGACGCAGCGCGAGATGCAGCGGCGTGAAGAGGTCAACATTAACCACAGCCACCGCCGCGATGAGCAGGATGATATTGAGATTGGAGGGAATTTCTGATGATGTCGATTGGCTCCGTCAAGTCGGCCGGGAGTGCCAGTAATTACTATACAGACAAAGACAATTACTACGTCATCGGCAGCATGGAGGAACGCTGGCAGGGCAAAGGGGCGGAAGCGCTGGGTCTGGACGGAAAAGCGGTCGACAAGGCCGTGTTCACCGAACTACTGAAAGGGAAACTGCCGGATGGCAGCGACCTGACCCGGATGCAGGACGGCGCCAATAAGCACCGGCCGGGTTATGACCTGACCTTTTCGGCGCCCAAAAGCGTGTCGGTGATGGCGATGCTGGGCGGTGATAAACGTCTTATCGATGCCCACAACCAGGCGGTGACGGTAGCCGTGAAACAGCTGGAGACTCTGGCGGCAACCCGTGTCATGACGGACGGAAAAAGCGAAACGGTACTGACCGGCAATCTGATTGTGGCGAAATTCAACCACGATACGAACCGTAATCAGGAGCCGCAGCTGCACACCCATGCCGTCGTTATCAATGCCACGCAGAACGGGGACAAGTGGCAGTCTCTCGGCACCGATACGGTTGGTAAAACGGGTTTTATCGAGAATGTGTACGCTAACCAGACAGCCTTCGGGAAACTCTACCGGGAGGCGCTGAAACCCCTGGTGGAAAAGCTCGGGTATGAGACAAAGGTGGTGGGCAAGCACGGCATGTGGGAGATGAAGGACGTGCCGGTAGAGGCGTTTTCCACGCGCAGCCAGGAGCTCAGGGAGGCGGCAGGACCCGATGCGTCCCTGAAGTCCCGGGATGTGGCCGCGCTCGATACCCGCAAGTCGAAGGAAGCCATCGATCCGGCAGAGAAGATGGTGGAGTGGATGAACACGCTGAAGGAGACCGGCTTCGACATCCGTGGCTACCGTGAAGCTGCTGACGCGCATGCAGCAGAGCTGGCCCGCGCACCCGTAGCGCCGGAGAAGACCGACGGGCCGGATATCACGGATGTGGTGACCCGGGCCATTGCCGGTCTCAGCGACCGCAAGGTGCAGTTTACGTATGCCGATGTGCTGGCGCGCACGGTTGGCCAGCTGGAGGCAAAGCCGGGGGTGTTTGAACTGGCGCGGACGGGCATCGATGCGGCGATTGAACGGGAGCAGCTTATCCCGCTCGACCGGGAGAAAGGCCTGTTCACCTCAAACATTCACGTCCTTGATGAGCTCTCTGTGAAAGCGCTCAGCCAGGAAATCCAGCGGCAGAACCACGTCTCCGTCACGCCGGATGCCGGTGTTGTGCGCGAAAAACCCTTCAGCGATGCGGTCAGCGTCCTGGCGCAGGACCGTCCGGCGATGGGGATTGTCGCCGGTCAGGGCGGCGCGGCAGGCCAGCGGGAGCGGGTGGCCGAGCTGACGCTGATGGCCCGGGAGCAGGGGCGCGACGTGCATATCCTCGCCGCCGATAATCGCTCCCGGGAATTTCTTGCCGGGGATGCGCGACTGGCCGGAGAAACCGTCACAGGCAAATCTGCCCTGCAGGACGGGACGGCGTTTATCCCGGGCGGGACCTTAATTGTCGACCAGGCAGAGAAGCTGAGCCTGAAGGAGACGATTTCCCTGCTCGATGGCGCCATGCGCCATAACGTGCAGGTCCTGCTCTCCGACAGCGGCAAGCGCAGTGGAACCGGGAGCGCGCTGACAGTCCTGAAAGACAGCGGCGTGAACACCTACCGGTGGCAGGGCGGAAAACAGGCGACGGCAGACATCATCAGTGAGCCGGACAAGAGTGCGCGCTACAGCCGGCTGGCACAGGAGTTTGCCGCCAGCGTGCGCGAAGGGCAGGAGAGCGTGGCGCAAATCAGCGGCACGCGTGAGCAGAATGTCCTGAACAACGTTATCCGCGACACCCTCAAAAATGAGGGGGCGCTCGGCAACCGGGACATGGCGGTGACCGCGCTGACGCCGGTGTGGCTGGACAGTAAGAGCCGGGGAGTGCGGGACTTTTACCGTGAGGGCATGGTCATGGAGCGGTGGGACCCTGAGGCCCGAAAGCATGACCGCTTTGTCATTGACCGTGTGACGGCCAGCAGCAACATGCTGACCCTGAAAGACCGCGAGGGGGAGCGTCTGGACCTGAAAGTCTCCGCCGTCGACAGCCAGTGGACGCTGTTTCGCACGGATAAGCTGCCGGTGGCAGAGGGCGAACGTCTGGCGGTACTCGGGAAAATCCCCGACACGCGCCTGAAGGGCGGGGAAAGTGTCACGGTGCTGAAAGCGGAAGCCGGGCAGCTGACGGTTCAGCGGCCCGGGCAGAAAACCACGCAGACGCTTCCTGTCGGCAGCAGCCCGTTTGACGGTATCAAGGTCGGCCACGGCTGGGTGGAGAGTCCCGGCCGGTCGGTCAGCGAGACGGCGACCGTCTTTGCCTCGGTCACGCAGCGCGAACTCGACAATGCCACGCTCAACCAGCTGGCGCAGAGCGGGAACCATATCCGGCTGTACTCGGCGCAGGACGCGGCCCGCACCACAGAGAAACTGGCGCGCCACACCGCGTTCAGTGTGGTCTCAGAGCAGCTGAAGGCCCGCTCGGGAGAAGCAGACCTGGAGGCGGCCATCGCACAGCAGAAAGCCGGACTGCATACCCCGGCAGAGCAGGCTGTTCACCTTTCCATCCCGCTGCTGGAGAGCAACAGCCTGACCTTTACCCGGCCGCAGTTGCTGGCCACGGCGCTGGAAACAGGCGGCGGCAAAGTCCCGATGAAGGACATAGAGGCAACCATTCAGGCGCAGATTAAGGCAGGCAGTCTGCTGAATGTGCCGGTGGCCTCCGGCCACGGCAATGACCTGCTGATTTCCCGCCAGACCTGGGATGCGGAGAAAAGCGTCCTGACGCGGGTGCTGGAAGGTAAGGATGCGGTGGCACCGCTGATGGGCCGGGTGCCGGGCAGCCTCATGACAGACCTGACCGCCGGACAGCGTGCGGCAACCCGGATGATACTCGAGACCCCGGACCGGTTCACTGTGGTTCAGGGCTATGCCGGGGTGGGGAAAACCACGCAGTTCAAAGCTGTGATGAGCGCCATCAGCCTGCTGCCGGAAGAGACGCGCCCGCGCGTCATTGGTCTGGGGCCGACACACCGCGCCGTGGGCGAGATGCAGAGCGCCGGCGTCGACGCGCAGACGACCGCCTCATTCCTTCACGACACGCAGCTGCAGCAGCGCAACGGCCAGACGCCGGATTTCAGCAACACGCTGTTCCTGCTCGATGAGAGCTCGATGGTCGGGCTGGCAGACACCGCGAAAGCGCTCTCCCTGATTGCGGCCGGGGGAGGCCGTGCCGTACTCAGCGGCGATACCGACCAGCTGCAGTCCATCGCGCCGGGCCAGCCGTTCCGTCTGATGCAACAGCGCAGCGCGGCTGATGTGGCCATCATGAAAGAAATCGTGCGCCAGGTGCCTGAGCTGAGACCTGCGGTCTACAGCCTGATTGACCGGGATATCAGCCGTGCGCTGTCCACTATTGAGCAGGTCACGCCTGAGCAGGTGCCCAGAAAGGACGGCGCCTGGGTACCTGAAAACTCGGTCACAGAATTCACGCCGGCACAGGAGAAAGCGATACAGGATGCGTTGAAGGAGGGTAAGGAAATACCGCCTGGCACGCCAGTGTCCCTTCATGATGCGATTGTGAAGGACTACACCGGGCGCACCCCGGCGGCGCAGGCGAGTACGCTCATCATCACGCATCTGAACGCAGACCGCCGGGCGCTCAACGGGCTCATCCATGATGCGCGTGTACAGAATGGCGAGGTCAGTAAAGAGGAGGTGACCCTGCCGGTACTGGTCACGAGCAATATCCGTGACGGTGAGCTGCGTAAGCTGTCCACCTGGTCAGAGCATCAGGGGGCAGTGGCTCTTCTGGATAACACCTACCAGCGGATTGAGAGCGTCGATAAGGAGAACCAGCTCATCACCCTTAAGGACAATGAGGGTAACATTCGTCTTCTCTCTCCCCGGGAGGCCTCAGCGGAGGGCGTCACGCTCTATCGCCCGGAGCACATCACCGTCTCACAGGGTGACCGGATGCGCTTCAGCAAAAGCGACCTGGAGCGGGGTTACGTCGCCAACAGCGTGTGGGAGGTGAAAACGGTCTCGGGTGACAGTGTCACGCTGTCTGACGGTAAAACCACCCGCACACTGAACCCGAAGGCCGATGAAGCGCAGCGCCACATCGACCTTGCCTACGCCATCACCGCCCACGGCGCGCAGGGGGCCAGCGAACCTTTCGCCATCGCACTCGAAGGCGTGGAAGGGCGCCGGAAAGCGCTGGTCAGCTTTGAGTCGGCCTACGTGGCGCTGTCGCGCATGAAACAGCACGCGCAGGTCTACACCGACAACCGGGAGGGCTGGACCACAGCGGTCAGCCGTTCTCAGGAGAAGGCCAGTGCGCATGACGTGCTCGAACCGCAGAACGCCCGGGCGGTGAAGAATGCCGGTCAGCTCTATGGTCGTGCACAGCCGCTGGATGAAACCGCCGCAGGCCGAGCTGCCCTGCAACAGTCAGGTCTGGCCAGAGGCCGCTCTCCGGGTAAATTCATCTCACCCGGTAAAAAATACCCGCAGCCACATGTGGCCCTGCCGGCATTCGATAAAAACGGCAAAGAGGCCGGTATCTGGCTCAGTCCGCTGACCGACAGGGACGGGCGGCTGGAGGCCATCGGGGGCGAGGGGCGGATTATGGGGGATGAAACGGCCCGGTTTGTCGCCCTGCAGAGCAGCCGCAACGGCGAAAGTCTGCTGGCCGGAAATATGGGCGAAGGCGTCAGGATTGCACGTGATAACCCCGACAGCGGGGTGGTTGTCCGGCTGGCCGGAGATGACCGCCCCTGGAACCCGGAGGCCATCACCGGCGGTCGCATCTGGGCTGATCCCCTGCCGAATCCTCCGCTCCCTGATACCGGTACTGACATCCCGCTCCCGCCGGAAGTGCTGGCACAGCGTGCTGCAGAAGAGGCACAGCGCCGGGAGATGGAAAAGCAGGCGGAACAGGCCACCCGGGAAGTAGCCGGGGAGGAGAAGAAAGCGGGCGAGCCAGGCGAGCGGATAAAAGAGGTTATCGGGGACGTGATTCGCGGTCTGGAACGTGACCGCCCGGGCGAAGAGAAAACACGGCTGCCGGATGACCCACAGACGCGACGCCAGGAGGCCGCGATACAGCAGGTCGCCTCAGAGAGTCTGCAGCGCGAGCGTCTGCAGCAGATGGAGCGGGACATGGTGCGCGACCTGAACCGGGAGAAAACCCTCGGCGGCGACTGACGCGCCTGCAGTTTTTGTCAGGCACAGCAATATCAGGGATAAAAAGGGAATAACGATGACAACACATGTAATACGCGTCAGCGCCGCAGACCGCTGGCTTAAGGCTCTGCTGGCCTGGACGCCCGGGCAGACAGATATCATCAAAACGGTGGCGCTGGTTCTGATGGTTATTGACCACACGGGACTCCTGCTGACCCATAACAACGAGCTCATGCGCCTGCTGGGGCGGGGCTGCTTTCCGCTGTTCGGTCTGGTCTGGGGGATGAATCTGGCCCGGCACGGAGAAATACGCCAGTCACAACTGAACAGCCTCTGGGGCTGGGCGCTCGTTGCGCAGGTATCGTTCATGCTTATCGGGTACCCGTGGTACACGGGTAATATCCTGTTTGTCTTTGCCGTCACCGGTCAGGCGCTGCGGTGGTTCAGCCTGCCATCCTGGTATTGCACCCTCCCGGCAGTCGGACTTCTGATAACCTGGATGCCGCTGTCTGCCGGCAGTTACGGCATGGCGGGTGTGGGGATGCTCATCGCCAGCTGGCTGCTCTGCCGCGCACAGCATGCGACGGAACGGCTGAGTTATGGTGCGCTGTGGGCCATCATGGTGTTACTGATGAATATCAATGATGTCAGTGAGTCGGTGGCCGGGCTGGCCATCGCGCTGCTCGTATTAATGGTGTGCTCATCGGTCGGAGGGGAGATTAAACGGTTCTGGCCACGGCATTTCTTTGTGATGTTCTATGCCGTGCATCTGGCGGTGCTGGGTATTGTCGTCTCAATGTAAAAAAAACCCGGAGGTCATCCGGGAAAGGACATAGTGTCCAAACGCGTTACAAACGGAACCACCGCCCTTATTTCTCAGGAACAGGAAAGGGCGATGCCGTTCAGGTATAGTACTCTTTATTATCTGAACTGAACTATAGGCAATTGTTATGGCAGAAGAAAAACGCCCTGTACTGAGCCTCAAACGAAAGCCTGCGGCGGAAAGCACGGGAACGGATGTCACAAGCGCACCGGGCGTCGTTCGCCGCAAAAAAGTCGTGGTGGTCTCGACGCCGCCCGCCTGGAAGGTCAAGAAAGAGAAGCTGGAGCAGGCGAAAAAGGCTGCCGAAGCCGCTGCACGCCAGGCAGCAGAAGAAGCGGTGAAAGCAGCAAAGACTCCGCCTCCTGTACGTTATCTTCAGCTGCTGCCGCCGGAGCAGGCTATCATGACCCTGAAGGCGTTCTGGCCGCAGCTGTTTGAGGGTAACGCCCCGCGCCTGCTGGCAACCGGGATGCGTGAACAGCTGTTTGCGGACATTACAGAGCGTGACCTGCCGTTATCGCATAAGCAGGTGATTAAGTGCCTGAAAAGCCTGACCCGTTCTGCAGGTTATCTGTCCCGGATGCGGGAAGGCGCTTCCCGCTATGACCTGCAGGGGAATGCGGTGGCCACCGTCACTACTGAAGAAGCGAGGTATGCCGGTGAGCGCATGATGAAGGAGCTTCTGCGTACTGAGCGCATGCGAAGCCAGTCGTCTGGCTGAGCAGAGACAGAGGAAAGGAATGGATTTTGAAGTACGTAAACAAAAGGCTCTGGCGATAATGGTCAGGCATAATATGTTTAAATGTAATTACGCACCGCCTCTGATACGTTTTCTGTGGTGGCTGGGTGTAAAAATTCCCCCGCTGCCGTTTGCTTCGTTCTGGCAGGTTTTCGGGTTGATGGCAGGCAGTTTCTCCGTAATGTACGGGCTGTTGATGTATCTTATGGTCTGGCGTCCACAGGGGATGAGTCCTCTGTTCGCTTGTGCGGTCAGTCTTATCACGAGCGTGTTATTTGGCTTGACGATGGCTTTTTTTTACCTGTGGCTACGAAGAGTGCATAAATTACCTGACTGGAAAGACCTGTAACGGAATGAAAATATACTGTCAGGGGCGATTGCGCCTGTGTTAACAGGTTTTATATTCTTTCGGTAAGTGAGTTATTAATGTTTACTGCGCGGTCATTATATATTACTGCACAGTGATGGTTATTATTCCTTTCTGAAAGATATGTTCTGTGTCTTGTTATTCTTTTCCCTCCGGGAAATCATATTTTAAAAGAGAAGGTTAAGTAATGGTTAAAGATGAAATGACAGATGAGTCTGCTTTACCTGAGTCTGAACAGGCACGGAGAATGATAAGGCGTGCGGTACTGCGGATGGTGGGTTCGGGCCAGCTTCACTCCAGGGACGATGTGATTCGCTACCTGATAAAGGAAGGGGTCGGTTCCGGCTGAGGGCGAAATGACACCCTAAGCTTTCGGTTCCTTGGGCCAAAGATATTCGCCAGTCAGTAGAATGTGCGCCCAGCCCAATGGGGATATGTGGGGAAGAAATTCAGGGGGA